>JAFRUA010000013.1 GCA_017434855.1 Clostridia bacterium | reverse complement strand
GTGACGAGCTCTGTTACGTCTATTCTCGACGTTATCGATGTTGAGCACTTGCAATCTTCCGTAAAGTGGCGAAATACGCCTTTACGATAATATGTCTCTTTGTCAATTACTTTATAATTCATTTTCTTCACCCTTACAAACTTCGATTTCTCGCCGTCAATTATACCGACGATGTATGAACATTTCTACCGATAAAAACAGCCGGGACACCCCGACTTCCACAACTTACCCCTCAAACGCCAACTTACCCCTCAAGCGGCAAAATCAGCAGAGGAATAATTAAATTGTATCAATCTCGGTGTTTTTATATCCATTACCGTCAAGATTATATCATCTATTACACAAAAAAACAAGCGGCAGAATTCAAAGTCCTGCCGCTCTTGTATATGGTCTATATTGCCGATTGAACGATTTCGCCCAAACGTTTCATGGCTTTTTCAAAATCTTCATCTGCAGATCCGGGGGTTTCAAAGCGGTATGCATATCCAAGTTTTCCGTCGTAAATATCGTACAGGTCATTGTATGCATACTCTGTAAAAACAAAGAATGCAACCGTGAAACATCTTCAATCATAAAGTTGTGATCCTTGCGTATGATCTTCGTGTAAAGCATACGTTTTTCTATTCCAGAAACGATACTGAGATGTCTCAGAATTAAAAAGCGAGCTGCTTGAAATCGCCATATTTCACTGGAATCAAAAAACGAAAAAACCGGGGCTGTTGCCTGTTTGCCTTCGCGCACTTGCAACAGCCCGTTTTATTATTTGTTGTCTGAAAAACGATGCGTGCGGCCGGTTCATCATTCGCCCTGCAGCGCAGAATAAAGCGTCTTGAACCAGTAATAAGCGGAACGGAACGCGGCGTTGAAATCATTGTGGATCGGGCGCGGTTCACCGATGACGTCGCGGAACAAACCCGCCGGAACGCGTGACGTCATACCGCAGGGCCGCCGGACCCCAAGGGCATACAATACGATTGCGGCAACGTCGCGGTTGCGGGCGTCAGCGTCCAGCCGGCCGCCCTTGAGCACGGTTTTTCCGGCGGCGGCGACCGTCACGTTCGTTTCGCCCATGTTGTAGCCGCCGTGGCCGCCCGCTTTGGTGTACCCGTGATCGGAAACGGCATCTCCTTGTCATATTTGATGAGTCTGTTGTATTGTAACATATGGCGTGTAAAATTGCAACTGCATCCGCCGCGGGGTCACGGGTTCACAAAGAGCCTGATCTCAAAACGCCCGTCGCGGTTCGGCCGAACGCGAAACGCTCTGCCGAGGAACCCGGGGCAAAGATTGAACATCGTTTCCGGCGGGCAAAGCAGAGCGCCCTCCGGCACCTCGACCGCCGCCCGGCTGCCGATCAGCGGCAGCACATAACACACCCGGTCGGCCAGCGCCGCGTCCACACAGCCGCTGATGAAAAGCGCGTCTTCGGTAAGGCGATACACAAGCGAGCAGGCGCCGCCCGGCAATTGCAGCCCGTCTTTGCCGCACAAAAAAGCGTCTGCGCGGATGCTCGGACCGGCCGGCAGCATCTCTGACGTCAGCCGGACAGCCGCACAACGGTGCTGCCCGTACCGTTCACCGCCGTCTGCCGTTTCAAGCCGGGGGCAGCCGCTGCGCCACAGTTGGGGGTGAACGGACAACTGCTGATTGTGCGGTTCCCGCAGTGTGTTGTCAAGCATGCCGACCGCAATCAGCGGCCCGGCGGTCTCATGCCACAGCAGCGTAATGCTGCCGCCGGTGGCGTGCCCGGCGCCGGAATAAGCAAAGTCGGACCCGCAGACGTCCATGCGCCATTTGCCGCAGGCGGCCCGGAAGGTATCCAGCTCCGGATAGCGCTTGATCGGCGCCGGCCGGTCTGACGGCAGACAGACCCGCGCAAACGCCGGGATGCCGCCGTCGATCGCTGCGGCAAGTGTCTTTGCGTGGCAAAACGTGTGATGCACACACGTCGGCTCGCCGCCGAGATGGCAGTCCGGCCCGCCGGCCAAAAGGCCCTCATGGGTGCACCGGCGAAGCAGCTCAAAATTTCGCCACGCCGCTTCGGCAAACACGACGTCGGTTTTACCAAGATCAAACAGCGCCGCCTGGCAGCCGTCGGCGGTGCGGCTGCCCCAATAGGTCCATTTGAAGGACCGCGTGCCCGTGCTGTCGTCCCACGCGCCGTCGGGCAGCATCCATTCCAGATGCGCGCGCCACAGGTCGCGGCAGACATCCAGCGCCCGGGCGTCACCCACGGCGCAGGCATAGCGGCACAGGCAGGGAAGCGTTTCTTCCACGTTGTAGCCGCCGACGTCGATGGCGCGGCACCCCTTGGGCGAAACGGCGTCTTTCGGGTGGCCCTCGCCATAGAGCAGGCCGGTTTCGGTGACATGCGTCAGGCAGTACGCGGCCAGCCGCTTTGCCAGCGCCGTGTAATCGTCCCGTGAAAAATATGCGCCCAGCAGCGCCATGGCGCAGGCGTTGGCGGCAAGATAATTCAGATAGGCCGACGACCGTTCGGTCAGGTTCCGAAACAGCCATGCGCCCATATCGGAAAGGCACGCTTCCCATTCGGCCCGCACCTTTTGCGTCAGCAGGTCGCCGTGGAACCGCAGCGCGTCGTGCAGGGCGACGGCCGCAAACACCGTGACGCCCTTCCATTCAGATTTATAGTCATTGCGCACGCCGCCGTCGGCGCAGCGCATGGTCTGCCCCCAGGCAAACAGCCGGTTCGCCGCGGTCAGATAGGTTTCGTTCCCGGTCAGCCGGGCAGCGCACAGCAGCGGATAGACCGCCTCGTGGCAGCGGCCGTGGATACACCCGCAGGCCGGGCAAAGAATGCCGCCGTCCAGCCGGTCGCAGCCCGGCTGATTCACCTGCAGCCGAACCAGGGCGTCGCACCATTCGGTCAGCAGCGCAGCCACCTGCCCCCGCGCATCTTTTGCAGTCATGCCCAAGGCCACCCCTCCTTTTTCGCAGAAACGTCTGCAACGTACTTGAAATCCTTCTGATTTATGCTATAATATGGTTGAATCGTTTGAACCGACCCATGTGTCTGATCTTGAAAGGAGAAACGCCATGCCTGCCGTATTGCCCCCGCTTTCATCGCATCCGTGCATCAAAAAAAGAGGCGCGCCCATCATGACCCCCAACGATCTTCCGTACCCGTGCTCGCTCGTTTTCAACGCCGGCGTTGTCAAGCATCGGGGCGAATATGTCATGATCTTCCGGAACGATTACGGCACTGATCAGGCGCAGTATGAAACCGAAAACAAAAAATTCACCGGCACAAGCATCGGCGTTGCCCGCAGCAAAAACGGGATCGACGGGTGGGTCTTTGACCCGAAGCCGCTGATCGACAGCAGCGACCCGTCAGACGACCCGGAGCTCAGGCGGCACTATGACCCGCGCGTCATCAAGATCGAAGACCGGCTTTATCTTTGCCTTGCGACCGACACGCGCCACGGCCTGTGCGGAACCATCGCGGCGCTTTCAGACGACCTGACGTCTTACCGGGTTATCAGCCGCAGCGTGCCCGACAACCGCAACATGGTCCTGTTCCCGGAAAAGATCGGCGGGGAATTCATCCGACTGGAGCGGCCCATGCCGGTCTACAGCCGCCACAACGAACGCTTTGACATCTGGCTGTCACGGTCGCCGGACCTGATCTATTGGGGCCGCAGCGAACTGCTGCTTGGCACCGAGCGCGTGCCCTGGGTCAACGACAAAATCGGGCCGACCGCGTCGCCCATCAAGACAGAGCGCGGCTGGCTGACGCTGTTCCACGCCGTTGACCGGGACGACGCCCGCGGAAAAAACGGCTGGGAACCCACATGGAAAAAGCGCTATACCGCCGGGCTGATGCTGCTTGACCTGAACGACCCGTCCAAAGTGCTTGCGGTCTATGACAAGCCGCTGATCGCGCCGGAGCTGCCGGCAGAGACCGACGAGGGCTTTCGCCAGAACGTCATCTTCCCGTGCGGAATGCTTCTGGAAGAGAGCGGCGAAGTCAAAATCTATTACGGCGCGTCCGACACCTGCGTGTGCCTTGCGACCGCAGAACTCGACGACCTTTTGAACCTTTTGAAATAAACCGGGTCAGGCGCCGCAGGGCAGGCTGTGCAGCCGGTCAAAGCAGCGCAGGGATTCCTCTGTGGCCAGGAACGGGTCGTCGTTTGCCCAGCCGTTGTCCTGCTCATACATGATATAGGGAATCTCTTTTTCACGGCAGACGGCAAAGCATGCCTCCAGCGGCACCACGCCCTTTCCCAGCGAAACAAACCGCGGGCGCCCGTCGTCGTCCGGTACATAGTCCTTGAAATGGACCACCTTGACCCTTGCGGCGTTTGCTTTCAGGAACGCGGCCGGGTCGCCGCCGGCAACGTGGATCCACGCCACGTCCGGGATCAGATGAAACAGCGCCGGGTCAGATTCCGCAAGCAGCACGTCCATCATGGTTTTGTCGCTGCCTTCCAGCGGTTCAAACTCAAAATCGTGGTTGTGATAATGGAACCCGACGCCGCTGCTTTGCAGTTCTTTTGCCGCGTGCTCCATCTGCTTCAAAAACGCGCGCACGTTTTCTTTTGTGCCGCGCGCGTCCTTTGGCCCGCAGCCCAGCCCCAGCGCGTCGCAGCCGATGGCGCGGTGCAGGTCGATCAGCGCGGGCAGGTCATGCAAAATCCGGTCATAACTCTGGTGCGTCACGCAAACACGCATGCCGTGGCGCTCCAGGGCTTCTTTTTGTTCCAGCGCCGTGACCGCGCGGCCGAAGCCGGAGATCTGCACGTCCCGCACGCCCATGTGTTTCAGGCGTTCCAGCGTGGCGTCAAACGCGGCCGCCGTTTGGATATGCTCTCTGAGCGTATACAGCTGCACGCCCGTGATCGGTTCTTTCATAGGGTCCCCCTCCGCTCTGATCTGTTATTTGTACTGATAAACCCGGACATAATCAACGATGAAATCCGTCACCTCACTGCCTTCGGTCAGCGGGCCGCCGGCCCAGCTTTCGCCGGGGACCGCGTTCTCTCCGCCGACTTCGATCGAAAGGATCAGATACTCCGGCACCTGCGACGCGCCGCCGAAATCGGAATGTCCGGTTTTGATGCCGTTGATATAAAAGGTGTAGCCGTCTTCATTCCATTCCAGCCCGTAGGTGTTGTATTCTTCATAGGGGTTGTTGAACAGGACGAACGGTTTGCAGGCGTTGGCGGACTTGTGATACGGGCCCCAGCCGTCGATGTGGATGTTTGACGTCACGCGCCGGGGCGTTTTGCTGTCAAAGAAGGCGGACTCAAACACGTCGATCTCCGCGCCGTCCACGCCGCTGTTTTCGATGCTGCCGTAATCGGAGGAGTTCATGCTCTGCGGGATCAGCCAAAAGGCCGACCACAGACCGCGGCCCTTGGGCAGGATGCAGCGCACTTCAAAATAGCCGTAAGCCTGTTCAAAGCGGCCGTTGGTGTCCAGCCCGCAGGTGTACCAGCCGGGCAGACCGTTGCCGTTGTAGCCGTCGGGATAATATTCGGTGCGGATGTGCAGCGCGCCGTCCCTGACCGTGGCCATGTCGGTGTTCCAGTAGCTGCCGCGGCGTTTATAGATGTCGGTCGCGTTGCAGTAGCAGCCCTCCCATTTGGCGTCGTCAAGCGCGTCGCCGTCAAACTCATCCGCCCACACCAGCTCAAACTTCTTTTCGTGCGGTACCCGGGGAAACCCCGCGGGCGACAGCGCCATAAATGCGCTCAGAATGACCGCGACCACCGCTTTCAAAAAACTGAGAAAATTCATGTCTTTGCCCTCCTTAAGTCATCGGTTTGATCAAAAACCATTGGGTCGTTTTGATTATACCACAGGATCCGATCGTTTGCAAGACGAAACCGTGCATTCACTTTGCGGTTCCCCGGAACCGTTCTGCGGCCGCCCGCCCGAAACACGCGCTGATTTTTTGTGATCGCGGCGGTTGATTTTTGTGCCATTTCACAAAAGAAACTGTCAAAAAACTATGGAAACTCTTGAAAAACTGTGCTATAATATAAAGAATCTTCCGGCGTATGCAGACGGCTGCGCCGTAAAAGCCGAAAGGAGCGTTGACAATGGACAATTATCAGGAGATCGGCGCGCGCCTTCGCGAGCTGCGCGAAGTCAGCGATTACAGCATCGAAGACCTGGCGGCAGAGCTGGGGCTCAAGCCCGAGGTCTATGCCGCCTATGAAGAGAACGGCAAGGACGTACCCATCAGCGTCATCTATGAGATCGCGCAAAAATTCAAGGTGGATTTCACCGAGATCATCACCGGCAAAACCGCGTGGCTGGACACCTATCATCTGATCCGCCGCGGCGGCGGCAAAGAGGTCAACCGCAACCCGGAATACCACTTTGAGGACCTGGCCTATCGCTATGGCAACAAGGTCATGCAGCCGCTTCTGGTAACGCTGGAGCCCACCGACACCCCGGCCCGGCTGATCACGCACAACGGGCAGGAATTCAACCTGGTGCTGGAGGGCACGGTCATCATCACCCTGGGCGACAAGGAGTTCACCATGAACCCGGGCGATTCCATCTATTTCAACCCCACCATTCCGCACGGGCAGCGCTGCGGCGGCGACGTCAAGGCGCGGTTCCTGACCGTCATTGCCGAATGATGCAGCGATAAGGAGTGTTCAAATTTGGATTATTTACTGAAAAAATATCTGCCGCAGATCGAATTCAAAAGCTATGAGGAATTCCGCGACAAGTTCACCATCAACGTGCCGGAGGATTTCAACTTCGGCTATGACGTTGTGGACGCCTGGGCCGAGGCGGAGCCGGACAAGCGCGCCCTGCTCTGGGTCAATGAGGAAAACGAAGAGCGCACCTTCACCTTCACCGATATCAAGCGCCTGTCCAACAAGGTCGCCAACTTTTTCAAAAGTCTCGGTCTGAAAAAGGGCGACGTGGTCATGATGATCCTGCGCCGCCGGTGGGAATACTGGGTCTGCGCCACGGCGCTGCACAAGCTGGGCGTCATCCTGATCCCCGCCACGCTGCAGCTGACCAAAAAGGACATCGTCTTTCGCGGCAACGCGGCCAAGGTCAAGGCGGTCGTCTGTGTGGACGATGCGTTTGTGGTCGGTCAGATGGAAGCGGCCTGCCCCGAGATCCCGTCGCTGGAAAACAAAATTCTGGTCGGTGAAAAGCGCGACGGCTGGCTGGACCTGCATGAAGAGATGGACAAGTGCTCCGACGTGCTGCCCCGCCCCACGGGCGACGGCGCCACGCGCTGGAACGACGTGATGCTGGTCTATTTCACCAGCGGCACCACCGGGATGCCCAAGCTGGTGCAGCACAATTTTGCCCACCCGCTGGGCCACATCGTCACGGCAAAGTACTGGCAGCATGTGGAAGAAAACAAACTGCACATGAGCGTGTCGGATTCCGGCTGGGCCAAGTTCGGCTGGGGCAAAATTTATGGCCAGTGGCTGTGCGGCGCCACGATCTTCTGCTATGACATGATCGGCAAGTTCAACCCGCACCACCTGCTGGAAAAGGTGCAGAAGTATCAGGTGACGACCTTCTGCGTGCCGCCCACGATGTACCGCTTCATGCTGCAGGAGGACCTGTCGCAGTTTGACCTGTCGTGCCTGCACCACTGCGCCACCGCCGGCGAACCGCTGAACCCCGAGGTCGTCAAGCAATGGAAAGAGCGCACCGGCCACCAGATCTATGAGGGCTTCGGCCAGACGGAAGGCCCCGTGCTGATGGCAAACTTCGGCAGCGAATGGTTCGAGCCGATCCCGGGCGCCACGGGCAAGCCGAACCCCCTGTTTGACATCCGCCTGCTGGACGCCGACGGCAATGTCTGTGAAGACGGTGAAGAGGGCTCGCTGACCATCATGGACGTCAAGCACCACCCGCCGGTCGGCCTGTTCACCGGGTACTATAAAAACCCGGAGCAGACCGAAGAAAAGCTCGGCGGCATCGGCTACAACACCGGCGACGTCCTGTGGCGCGACAGCAACGGCTATTACCGCTTTGTGGGCCGCAACGACGACGTCATCAAGTGCTCCGGCTATCGCATCGGGCCGTTTGAGGTGGAATCGGCGCTGGTCGCCCACCCCGCCGTGGTGGAATGCGCCATCACCGGCGCGCCCGACCCCATCCGCGGCCAGATCGTCAAGGCCACCGTGGTGCTGGCCCGGGGCTATACCCCGTCGCCGGAGCTGACCAAAGAGCTGCAGACCCACGTCAAAAAGATGACCGCGCCCTACAAGTACCCGCGCGTCATCGAGTATGTGGACGAGCTGCCGAAGACGGTCGGCGGCAAGATCAAGCGCGCCGAGATTCGCCACACGGACGAGCAGGCGTATGCGAACAAGCAGTGAAACAATTCGCCCGTCTTGCCAAGGCGGACGGTTGTCAGCGGTTAGCGGTCAGCAGTTAGCTGTTAGTATCGCCGACCTGCGGCCGGCTCAAAACATTCCCTTGCGGTTTCAAACGTCCTTCCGAAACGGGAGGGCGTTTTTTGATCAACCGCATCCGCCGTCGCGTTCTCGCCCGCCGTTCCTGAAAGCCGAGAATCAAAAGCAGCGACCGAAGCGGGCGCTGAGAACCGGCAGGTGAGACCCGCCGCTGCAAAACAGCCGTGTTTTTTGCTTCGATATGTTCAAAAAACATTGACAATTCCATTGTTTTTTAGTAAAATTAACCTATAAACAAAATCGGAGGAATTTACGATGAAACATATGAAAAAATCGCTTGCCGTGCTGCTGGCGCTGGTGATGCTGCTGTGCGCCGCGCCGACGGCATCCGCAAGCATTCAACCCGTAGAAGGTGCTGACATGACCGTTGACTGGGACGGCGTGATCGAAGCCATGCGACGGGTCTACCTGAATCCCGCCGGTGAAGTGGACCTGACTCCGTTCAATATTCCGGATACACAGGCCAATCGAGACTATTTGAAAAAAATCAATTTGTCTTTGCCGGAAATGGTTCAGTTTTTTGCTGACGTTTTTCGTTTCAATTCTGAAAACGGTATCATTACCACGGGAAAGGGTGGGGTTTATCGTTACACAGATTATCTGGAGTACACTGAAAAATATGATCCGATTGTGTTTGCAATCGACAGCATTCTTTACGGGATCAAGGACAATGACGCGTTGAGCGATGTGGACAAGTGCCTGCTGGTGCATGACCGGTTGGCTGCTTGGACCGCATATGATTATGACCGTTTTCTTGCAGACGCAGAACCGCTGGTTTCCCATTTTGCAGAGGGGGCCCTTTCACTGCGCACCTGTGTTTGTGACGGATATGCGTATGCTTATATGTGGATGATGGATTACCTCGGCATAGAATGCTATAGGATCGTGGATATGCCGTCGGAATCTCACGCCTGGAACGAGGTCTTTCTTGATGGTGAAGCATACTTTGTTGATGTGACATGGGACGATCCGGTTTATGATGTCCCCGGTCGGGTCACACATAATAACTTTATGCTGTCCTATCCGACGTTTTCCGCATCACACTGGTCCGGGGCCGGCGAGTATGACACCTCCCCGTCCTCAACGCTGTATGAGAACTATTTCTCCAGGAATGCCGAAAGCGAGATCGTGCTGATCGACAACACGATGTATTTTCTGGCGAACGGCGCAAAGCTCTATTCCCGCACACCTGACGGCACGATCACCTACATCCGTCAGATGGAAAACACCTATTCTTATCAGGCCGGCGACACGACCTATACCGTGACCCCCGGCGGCCGCAGGATCATTGCCATCGGCGACGAGGTCTTGTATCTTGCGCCGAGAACCGTTCAGGCGTACAACGTCAGGACCGGCGACCTGCGCACCGTCTGCACGCCCAGCAAGTCCTTCTTCCCGGACGACAACGATTTCCTGTATGGCATCCGGCAGCAGGACGGCGTGGTCTATATCACCGCAAACAACAGCCCCAACTTCAGCAGCGACACCGTGAAGCTGCACACCTCCGCGTTCAGCTATTGCACGCATCCGACCAAGGTGCCGTGCCGCGCGGCGACCCACCCGGCGGGCTGCAGAACGCCATCGAACGCGACGACCATCTGTCCGGCGTGCCGCAAGGTCTTTCAGGACACGACGCCGGACCCGAACAACCACCTGTTCACAAAGACGGTGGCGGGAACCGAACCGGGCTGCTACAACGTCGGTTACACCGAAGGGCAGCAGTGCGAAGCCTGCAAGCAATATGTCAGCGGGCATGAAGAGCTGCCGATCACGCATGTGATTGAAATTCGGGATGCGAGAGAAGCGACCTGCACAAACACCGGCTACACCGGCACAGAATACTGCACGCGCTGTCATCAGCGGATTGCGGTCGGGCAGCATCTGCCAAGCCTCGGTCACACCGACCCGGACGAAAACGGCAACTGCACCCGCTGCGGCGCACACATCGCCGACCCGGCCCAGCCGGAACCCCAGCAGCCCCAGCCGCAGGGAAGCTGCAAATGGTGCGGCAAAGACCACGGCGGCGCGTTCGGCTGGCTGGTGAAGCTGTTCCACAACCTGTTCGCGTCGATCTTCGGGGCGAAATATTAAGAGAATAAGGCCAATCAAGCAAGGAGGTCCTGACATGGCAGCAAAGTATGAAAACGCGGTCAAAAAGCCCGGCGCGCTCAGCCCCCGGGTCAAGTGGCTTCGGGATTACTATTTCGAGGGCACGCACCGCAAATGGAACAATGAGTACAACCCCTACACGACCGGAACGCCCTGGGACACGCAGTTTGACGAGCTGACCTATTACATCGTTCCGGAGACCTACACCTTCCTGCCCACGTTTACCCAGTCGTTCAAGCAGATCTCACAGGTCGTCCCCGTGGACGGCGATTTCTGGAAAAAGTCGCTGGTGGAACGCAAGGCGGACTTTACCAAAAAGTGCGTGGTGGAGCGCCTGCCGATGGAGATTTTGCCCGGCGACCTGCTGTGCGGCGCGCGGTTCAACATGATGTATTCCATGTGCCTGACCAAAGCGCAGCAAAAGGAGCGCGACAAGCTGGTGAAAGAGGCGCGCAAAAGCATGCTCTTTCTCTTTGACCACGGCTACGGCAACAGCGGCGCGACCAGCGGCCACCTGATCCCGGATTATAAAAAGATCATCGAAAAGGGCTTCAAGGCGGAGTATGAATATCTGGAGCTGCTCTATAACCAACTGACCAATGCCGAGCGCAAGGGCCCCAAAGGCGCCCAGCTGCGCGCGATGATGACCGCCTGCACCATGCCGAAGGAGCTGGCGGAAAAATACTCTGCATACTGCAAACAGCAGGCCGAAAAATGCACCGACCCGAAGCGCAGACAAGAGCTGCTGGTCATGGCGGCAAACACCGCCAAGGTGCCGTGGAACGGCGCGGAAAACTTTTATGAAGCCGTGCAGTCGCTGTGGCTGACGCACATGCTGGTCATGTCGGACGAAAAGTACCCCGGCCCGGGCGTGTCGTTCGGCCGCATCGACCAGTACCTGTATCCGTACTATCAAAAGTCCATCGAAGACGGCATGAGCGAAGACTTTATGAAAGAGATCCTCGGCTGCTTCTGGTTCCACTGCAACACCGCCTATGACGCCCAGATCCGCGTCGGCGGCAACCAGGGCATCACCGCCGGCTTCGGCCAGCTTCTGACGCTGTCCGGCATGGGCAAAAACGGCGAAGATATGACCAATGACCTGACCTATCTTTTCCTTGACGTCATCGACGACATGAGCCCCATTCTGGAACCGAAGCCGAATGTCCGCCTGCACAAAGGCTCGCCCGAAAAGCTGCTGAACAAGGTGGTGGACATGATCTCCACCTCGCAGGGCGCGCCCTTCCTGCTCAACTTTGACGAGCGGTCCATGGCCGGCATGATGCGCGAGGCGCAGTATTTCGGCGACAAGATCGACCTTGACAACGTCTGTGAATACGCGCCGGTCGGCTGTCTGGAAAACACCATGGTCGGCAACGACCGCAGCGGCACCGTGGACAACAACCTGAATCTGCTCAAGGCGCTGGAGCTGGTCTATGCCAACGGCAAAGACATGATGCCCTATGAAGACAAGATGGGCGGCAAACCGTCAAAGCTGACGCAGGACGGCCCGCAGACCGGCGAATTGCGTGACCTTGATACCTGGGACAAATTCTGGGACGCTTACTGTACCCAGACAAAATACATCATTCAAAAGATGGTGGACAACTATGAGCTGTCGGAATCCATCCGGGCAAAGTTCAATCCCACGCCGTACCTGTCCACGCTGGTGACCGGCTGCGCCGAAAAGGGCCTCGACGTCACCCAGGGCGGGGCCGAGATCTCTTTCGTCACGATGGAGGGCGTCACCTTTGCCACCACGGTGGACAGCCTTTTGGCCGTGAAGTATCTGGTCTATGACAACAAGGAATGCACGCTGGAAGAGCTGGTCAAGGCCCTGCGCGCCAACTGGGAGGGCTATGAGGTGCTGCAGGCCAAGGCGCAGTTCCGCGCGCCGAAATACGGCCGCGACGACGACGAGGCCGACGCCATGGCCCAGCGCGTGATGAAGATGTGGTCTGACGAGGTGTGGTCACATGAGACCAAATGCACGCACCGCCGCTTCCGCCCGGGCATGCTGTCGTGGAACTACTGGATCGGCTCGTCCTATATCCTGCACGCCAGCGCCAACGGCCGCAAAAATCCGCAGTTTTTGTCCAACGCGATCTGCCCGTCCAACGGCGCCGACATCAACGGCCCCACCTCCAACGCAAACTCGGTGGGCACCGCGCTGGGCGGCAAATCAGAGCACGGCGACTACGGCAAATACGTCAACTATCTGCCCAACGGCGCCAGCCACACCATCACCTTCAACACCTCGCTGATCCGCGACCCGGCGCACAAGGAAAAGTTCAAATCCTTTCTCAAGGGGTACATCGAAAACGGCGGCACCGCCCTGCAGATCAACATCCTCGATCCCGACGTGCTGCGCGACGCGCAGGCCCATCCGCAGGACTACCGGCATCTGCTGGTGCGCATCACCGGCTACAACGCCTATTTTGTCTCGGTCGGCAAAGAGCTGCAGGATGAGATCATCGCCCGCGAAAGCCACAAGGGGTACTGAGCATGAAGGTGCTTGACATTCAGCGCATGTCGACCGAAGACGGCCCAGGCCTGCGCACCACCGTGTTTTTCAAGGGCTGCCCGCTGTCCTGCACCTGGTGTCACAACCCGGAAAGCATCTCGCCCAAATCCCATGTGGAATGGCTGGGCGTGCGCTGCATCGGCTGCCGGACGTGCGAAGCGGTCTGTCCGCAAAAGGGCATCCGGCTGGACGAAACGGGAGTTCACACATCTGAAAAATGCACCGCCTGCGGCGCCTGCACCACGGCCTGCCCCACCCAGGCGCTGGAGATGAAGGGCAAAGACTACGCCGTGGACGCGCTGTTTGACGCCGTGATGAAGGACCGCGCCTATTGGGGCGAAGCCGGCGGCGTCACCCTGTCCGGCGGCGAAGTGACCCTGCAGTGGAAAGAGGCGCTGGACCTGCTGAAAAAGCTGAAAGCGGCCGGCGTCCACACAGCCGTTGACACCTGCGGTCTGACACAGCAAAGCGTATTTGAAGCGCTGCTGCCGTATACCGACCTGTTTCTTTATGACCTGAAGCTGTTTGACGACGACGCGCACCGCCGCTTCACCGGACAGAGCAACGCCCTGATCTTCAGCAATTTTGCGTTTCTGACCGCGCAGGGCGCGCGCATCTGGGTCCGCACGCCGATCATCCCCGGCGCCACCGACACCGACGACAACATCCGGGGCCTGGCGACGCTGGTGCAGAACAAGGTGGAAAAATGGGAGCTTTGCGCGTTCAACAACCTGTGCCGCGACAAATATGAGCGGCTTGGCCGGGACTGGGATTTCAAAGCCGCCGGCCTGATCGAAAAAGAAACGATGGAACACCTGACCGCGCTGGCCATCGCCGCCGGCGCACAAAGCACCGTCTGGAGCGGCGCGACCGCCCGCACAGAGGATTAAGGAGGCAAGACGATGAACAATCAAATCAATCCGGCAGATATGAAGGATTTTGACAACCCCTATAAGATCGCCCTCATCGCCATGGCAGACGGCACCGGCGATTTGCACACCTGCTTGGTGTCGTCCCTGTGCAACAAGGGCACCGACCAGATGATGTTTGGCGAATTTGTGCGCGGCATCAGCAAACAGCTCATTTACAAATACCCCAAGACCGGCTTCCTCATCATGTCGGTCAGCCGCGATTTCTGGATCGGGTCCATGGACTTCACCCACTTTGTCACCGAAGGCGAAGATTATGTACGCATGAACGAGTACCCGCTGTTCCGGTTCAACACCTATTTCGGCGTGTCCGAGGTCCACTATGCCAACCTGAAAAAGATTTCGGACCGCATCAAGCTCAACATGCCCGGCGTCATCGCCAACGCGGTGCGCGTCATGGCGACCAAGGGCCTGCACGCCGGCGACCGGGCCAAACAGGTGCTGCGCCCGTGGGCCAAAAAGTTCCTGTCCGGTCTGGTGACGCTGAAGTTTGTCGCCTATATGGGTGAAGACGGGTACCCCAAGCTCGTGCCGATCATTCAGGCGCAGACCGCGTCGTCCAGCCGCCTGGTCTTCACCAAGGCGCCGTACACCAAGATGCTTTCCGACCTCAAAAACGGGGCGCGCGTCAACGTCTACGGCATGAGTCTGGACATGGAGGTCATCCTTGTCAAGGGCACCTATTACAAGGGCAAGCTCGGCCTCGGCTATGTCGAGATCGACAAGGTCTATAACTGCGCGCCGCCAAAGCCCGGCTGGATCTATCCGGACCTGCAGAACGATGCGGTCGATTTTTCCAACGAGCCGCTGGCGGATGCAAGCATATAAACCGATCAATAAAAACGGAGGGAGGATTTTATGGGTAAAAAAATCATTGTGGCCGGCGCCGGTCACAGCGGCCTGACCACGGCCGGCCAGCTTGCAAAGGCCGGCTTTGACGTGACCGTCTATGAGCGCCACAGCAAAGAGGACCTCGGCTATGACTGGTATGACGCGGTGAACCCGAACGTCTTTCAGGTCGTGGGCTGCCCGCATCCGCAGGAGGTCGGCATCCCCTGGAAGTGGCGGCAGGACATCACCTACTTTGGCCCGAACACCGCCGACGAGCACAAGGTGGTGCAAAAATTCCGCAAGCCCGAGGACATCGAGATCATCATGGAGCGCAAAGACATCTACAGGCTGCTGATCGGCTTTGCCGAAGGGAACGGCGTGAAGATGGAGTACGGCGTCACGATCCGCGGGCCGATTCTGGCGGGCGACCGCGTGGTCGGCATCTCAACCGACAAAGGCGACGTCTATGCCGACCTGGTGATCGACGCGGCGGGCATGAATTCCGTCGTGCGCACAAAGCTGCCGGACTGCCTGCACATCCAGAAGGACGTGCTCAAAAACGAGCGCATCTTCACCTACCGCGCGTTCTATGACCTGCCGGTGAAGCGCGAAGACGTCACCGACCGCTACAAGGTCATGTTCCGCCCCGACCCGTGCGAAGATTTCAGCCTGTCGTGGATCACGACGCAGGACACCTACACCGATCTGCTGATCGGCCACATGGAGCCGCCGAGCGACGAAGAGATTGACGACATCGCCGCCTGGTACCGCAAAACCAACCCCCAGCTCGGGCCGCACCGGCTGCGCGGCGGCCAGACCGTGCCGATCCCCTTCCGCCGGCCGCTGTCGATCCTGGTGGCAGACGGCTATGCGGCCATCGGCGATTCCGCCTTCATGACCATGCCGCTCAACTGCTCCGGCATCAGCACGTCGATCGAAGTGTCAAAGATCCTGGCCGACGCCATCATTGCCGACAAGACCGAGACCTTCTCTGCCGAAACGCTGTGGCCGTATCAGTACAATTTCTACCGCAAGATCGGCAACTCGCTGGCGCCCATCTCGCTGGTCAAGGACCTGATCATCAGCATCGACCACCAGCAGACCGACTATGCCTTTGACACCGGCATCATCACCTGGCGCGAGCTGAGCATCACGGCGGACCAGCACAGCATCTGGAAATTTCTGCACTTTGACCCCAGGCTGCCAAAGCGCGGCCTGACGCTGGCAAAGGACCGCGACATGCTGATGAAGGCCGTGGGCACCGTGGCCGACACCGCCGCCTTCCTTGCCTGGACCCGGACGATGCCGAAAACCTATTCCCGCGCCGCCGTGCAGCGCTGGGCAAAGGGGTATGACAAAATTTTCACACACAGGCTCAGGAAAATGTTCCCGACCTATTCGTTTGACCAACCCGAAAACGCAACCAAAGAAGAAAGGACCGTGACTTTATGAAAAAGTATGACGTGATCGTTGTCGGCGCCGGCAACGGCGGCCTTGCGGCGGCGGCCTGTGTCGCACAGGCCGGCTACAAGACCTTGCTGCTGGAAAAGCACAACCTGCCCGGCGGCTGCGCCACCAGCTTTGTGCGCGGACGCTTTGAGTTTGAGGCCGCGCTGCACGAGCTTTGCAACCGCGCCACCTCGCCGAAGCAGGAATCCATCGACCGCATTTTTGAACGCCTGGGCGTTGAGGTGCCGCTGTTTTATGAAACGGCGCTGTTCCGCGCCATCGTCAAGGGTGAAAACGGCTATGACGTGGTGATGCGTCCCGGCTATGACGGCTTTTTGGATTCCATCGAAGCGGCCGTACCCGGCTGCCGCGCGCAGGTCAAGGAGTTCATTGACCTGATCAAGCCGCTGGACGACGCCCAGGATTTCATTTTGGAAGAGGGCATCCACCCCATGGCGCTGTATAACAAATTCGGCGATTTCATGCGCGTGGCGGCCCACAGCGCCGAGGACGTCATGAAAGCCTGCGGCATTCCGGAAAAGGCCCGCAGCATTCTGAGCACCTATTGGGGCTATCTGGGCGTGCCGACCGACGACCTGAACGCCCTGCACTACATCTCGCTACTGGCGGCCTTTGCCAACACGCCGCCCTCGATGCCGTACAACCGCTCCCACGAGCTGTCGCTGGCGCTGGTCAAGGCGCTGCAGGGCTTCGGCGGAGAGATCCAGTACAACAGCGAAGTCACCAACTTCATCTATGACGACAAGGGCGCGGCCATCGGCGTCAATGCCAACGGCGAAACCTACAGCGCGCGCAAGATCATCTCCAACATCATTCCGAACAACGTCTATAACCGCTCGCCCGACAAGGTCATTCCCACCATGGCAAAGAAGCTGACCAACGCGCGCAAATTCGGCATGACCTTTGTCACGATCTATCTCGGCCTGGACTGCTCCTATCAGGAGCTTGGCATCACCGATTACAGCACCTTCATTTCGTGCGACCCGGATCCCCGCGTCCAGTTCAACAAGCGCAAAGATTTCGGCATGTATGTGGTCAACTGCCTCAACAAGGCGCTGCCCGATTCTTCGCCGGAAGGGACCTGCACGCTGTTCTTTACCATTCCGATCATGCCCGGCGATTTCCCGGCGGACCTGAAAGCACAGGACTATAAAAAGTACAAAAATGAGATCGCCGAAAAGTACATCCGCGACTATGAGCAGGTCATCGGTGCGCCTGTGATGGAGCACATCGAAGAGATCGTCATCGCCACCCCGGTCACCTTTGCCCGGTACCTCGGCACGCCGGAGGGCGCGATCTACGGCTATTCCAGCGAAACATGGGACAACGTGGTCAGCCGCACCGCCACGCAGGATATGGAACCCAAGATCAAAAACCTGTATTTCTGCGGCGGCCACGCGGCGCGCGGCGACGGCTATCCGTCCGCCTATATCACGGGCGCCATGACTGCCGACGCCGTCATCAACGACTTGAGGAGGGGAAAATGATGAAAGAGAAACGCAATGTGGAACAATTCAGCCGCACTGATTTTCTGGGCATTATGACCGGCCGGCTCAAGGCCATGGCCACGGGCCCCAACGCCCCGGTGCCGGACCTGCTGTCTTATGTGCCGAACCGCCTGGCCAATGAGTTGCACCCCGGCGTGCAGTACCTCAAGGTCAAAGAGATCATTGCGCATTCGCCCGACATGAAAAGCTTTATTCTTGCGCCGGACGCCGCACGCGGCACACGCAGCCTGGCGTGGTTTTCCGCCGGGCAATACATCGTCATCCTGCTGAACGTGGACGGCAAGATCATCTCGCGCCCCTATTCCATCGCATCGTCGCCGCGTGACACGCTGGACGGCACGCTGCGCATCACGGTCAAGCGCGTGGAGGGCGGCATCGCGTCCGGTCACATGCTTGACACCTGGGCGGTCGGCACCGAGATCGTTGCCTCGGCGCCGCTGGGCGATTTCACCTATGAACCGCTGCGCGACGCCAGGACCGTCATCGGCATCGCCGGCGGCAGCGGCATCACGCCGTTCCGCGCCTTTGCCAAGGCGATCACCGAGGGGGACGAGGACTTTTCGCTGGTACTGCTGTATGGCAGCCGCACAAAAGCTGACGCCGTTTTCAGCGACGAATTTGCCGCCATGGCCGAAGCGGACCCCAGAATCAAGCTGGTCAACGTCCTGAGCGAAGAGAAAATCAAGGGCTGCGAACACGGCTTCATCACCGCAAAGCTCATCAAAAAATACGCCCCGAAGGACGCGGACTATTCCATCTTCCTTTGCGGGCCGCAGGCGATGTATGACTTTGCAGACAAAGAGATCGCCACGCTGGGCATCCGCCGCAAATTCGTCCGCCACGAGCTGTTCGGCGAATACTTCCACCCGGAAAGGAACGCGGATTACACCGGCGACATCCAGGCGACCTACAAGCTGACGGTGCGCATCGCGGGTACCGAACAGACCGTCGACTGCCCGGCAGACACCTCGCTGCTGCGCGCGATGGAGCAGGCCGGGATCGAAGCGCCGTCGGACTGCCGCAGCGGCCGGTGCGGCTGGTGCCATTCGCAACTGCTTTCCGGTGAGGTCTATGTGCCCGAAAGTGTGGACGGCCGCCGCCTGGCCGACAAGATCTACGGCTACATTCACCCCTGCTGCACCTTCCCGCTCAGCGACGTGACGATCGACGTGCCGCCGATGCCGCACAGCAGATAAATTTGCCCCGAAAAGCCGTGTGTTTTCCAAAAGTTTTACTTGACAAAAGTGCTCCTTTTATGTCATAATAGGTTTTGTTCAGAGAGAATCATCCACAGTTTTGACAAACAAAAGGAGGCAAATCATGGCACGTTCCGATCTTCCACTGATCCTGGTGGACAACACCAACATTCTTTCTATCCTGAACGAGGGAGAATACAAATTCACAAACCTGACCTTTGAAGAGGCCAAGGCCATCATCGACATGCACGACGATGACGACGTGATCAAGTTCTTTTCCGGCTATGAACTCAAGCAGGTGGTGTTCAACTATCTCAACGTCACCGACCGCGATTTCAAGTATGAACCGATCACCGACATGAAGGTCGGGCAGGACGCGATCACTTTCAAGCTTTATCGCACCCCGTCAGAGACACAGCCCGTGCTCAAGACAGCGAACGGCATCGAAGCAAAAAAGATCGAGAACGTCTATGTGACATGCCAGTATTTCTTCCGGCTGAAATAAGAAAAACCAAAAGGAAAACCAAAAGGAAAACCAAATCACACAAAAACAGGGTGCAGAGACTCAGCCTTTGCACCCTGTTTGTTTTTGTCTTTGTTCAGGCGTCTTCGCCTTCGCTGCCCTTCACGGCAGTCAGGTTCACGCCCTTGGTCTCGTGCGTTTTGAGCGCAAGGATGATGAACGCCGCAACCAGCCCCGGCACCGCTGCGCACAGAATGACCGGCCCCGCGGCGGCGTTGCCCAGCACGGTCAGCAGCGGCAGTGTGACGCCGTAGGCCAGGCCGATGCCCGTGCCGGTGGCAAGGTTGGCCGCTGCAAGGATGGAGGATCGCAGCGCCGTGGGCGCCGATTCCCCCGTCATCATCGTCATGACGTCGATGTTGGACCAGAACGACCCGATGCATGCGCCGCTCAAAAACCCGACGAAGTATGGCGGAAGCCCCGCCTCTGCCCCAAAGAAAAAGCCGAGGAACAGCGCCACCGCCGCCAGCGACGAAAACAGCGCCGCCGCCTTGCGCCCCTTGCGGTCCGCAACAAAGCCGGGAATCAACTGTCCCAGCGCGCAGCCCACCGGGAACAGAAACAGCGCGGCCGTGACCTCGTTTACGCCCACAGATTCCACCGCCGCGGCAAGGTCGGCAAACGCTCCGCTGCGCACCGCGTGCCCCGCGTAGCCGTAGGTCAGAATGACCTCGTAATCCACGGTCAGCAAAAAGCCGGTTTCGGCGCAGGCCAGCGCGATATACAGCCAGCGCAGCTGTTTGTGCTTCCAGACAAATTTCAGCGCGGGCCAGATGCCGCCGGACGCTTCGGTGCCGTTGGCGGCGGTGTTGCCCCTGAGATAGTTGATGCGCGCGCGGGTAAAGGCGTCGGTCTCTTTGGCAAACAGCAGCGCCGCGCCGCCGGTGACCAGGCCCACCACGGCGGGGATCAGATAGACACGCCGCCACTGGGCCGTTTCCTGCATCAAAAGGCGCCGCAGCAGCGGGATCACCATCACGCCCAGCATGGCAATGCACTTGATGACCGAATAGATTTTGGCGCGGTGTTTATCGGGCGACGCTTCCATGATATAGACCGCCTGCATATCGTGCGGCACAAAGAACTGGATCACGCACGCCCCTGCAACATACAGCGCAATATGGTTTGACAAATAGATGATCAGCAGCCCCAGCGCCATGCCAAAGGTGTTGATGACCAGAAACGGCTTGCGCCCGAAGCGGTCTGACAGCGGCTTATACAAAATGCCGAGCGCAAGGAACGGCACCGAGATCATCGACAGAATGTCCAGCACCCCGACCGAGGATTCGCCGAAGTGCGCCAGCATATCGTTGGCGATCTCGGTCTTCATCAGGGTGCCGATCTGCGACGCGATCTCATCCGTGATATAGACCAGGCTGATGATGAACAGCAGGTACGGGAGATAAAACCTGCCGCGCGGCGCGTTGAGCTGACGCTCGCGGCGCTCCAGTTCCCGTCGGTTCCGTTCGGCGGTCTTTTCGGTATTCATGCAGGGTCCTCCTTTATAACGATACTGCCGGTTCCGCGCCCTGCGGGCGCGGAACTGCCGCCGCCGGGGCCGCTGCCCGGTCCCGGGCAGCGCAGGGGCAGGTCCCTGCCCCTGCGCGCCGACGTTGTC
>JAFRUA010000012.1 GCA_017434855.1 Clostridia bacterium | reverse complement strand
TCGAGTTCTCCGCTGCCGCGTCGGTCGGTGCTTCGCTTCGCGAGGTCTCCACAGGAGACCCGCACCCCGTCATCCGCTCCATTTTTTTCGAGTGTTTTTTGTCGCGGGTTCGAGTTCTCCGCTGCCGCGTCGGTCGGTGCTTCGCTTCGCGAGGTCTCCACAGGAGACCCGCACCCCGTCATCCGCTCCATTTTTTTCGAGTGTTTTTGCGCGGGTTCGAGTTCTCACCTGCCGGTTCGGTCGGCGCCCCACCGTCTAACGTCTAACATCTACAATCTAACATCTAATCCGGTACCATAGCCAAGTGGTAAGGCAACGGTCTGCAAAACCGTTATTCCCCGGTTCAAATCCGGGTGGTACCTCCAACAAAGAAACGCCTTTTGTCCGTTGTGATAAAGGGCGTTTCTTGCTGCTCCTTTTGCACGGGTTCGAGTTCACACCTGCCGCATCGGTCGGCGCCCATTAAATTTCGGCGCATCGCGCAGCAGCGCGGCGCCCCACCGTCTAACGGCTAACATCTAATCCGGTACCATAGCCAAGTGGTAAGGCAACGGTCTGCAAAACCGTTATTCCCCGGTTCAAATCCGGGTGGTACCTCCAAACGACGAACCCTCTTTTGTCTGCCGTGACAAAAGAGGGTTTTCGCGTCATTTTGAAAACACCGGCAACAACCGGTCATTGCGTGATGCGGACAAAGGAAAACAACCGGTGAAAGAACACTCTGAGACCGACGAAAAAGGCGATGACTTTGGCAAGGGGGATGAAAAGGCTGCCGCGCGGCAAGCCGGCCTGAATGAAATCTTCGGTCCCCGGAATGTCCTCGCCGGTCACCAGACCGTCGCGCAGATTGCGCCTGTACATCTCCCTTGAAGAGATGACCGTCAGCGTTCTCGTTTCGATCTGCGCCCCTTTCTGACGCACGGCGACGCAAAGCGTGCCGGGTGCGGTGACGTCACAGGTATATCTCTGCAATTCACCGCCGGGCAAGGCGGCGGCCGTTTCACCGTTGATCAAAATCTCGATGGGATACAGACCGCTGTAATCCACGCGCAGGGTGTCGCCAACGGCAACGGTTTCGGCGTCGCGGCTGTAATCGCACAGCAGCAGCCCGCTGTACACGTCGATCTCGGCATATCCCCCGGCGGTCATGTAGTCCACCTCATCCTCAAAGCAAAGGCGCACGTTTCCGTTTCCGGCGTCGTCCAGCACGCTGCCGGGCAACACGGCAAGCCGAACGCCGTATGTCCTGACATACGCTTCGGGAACCGTGCAGGTGACCGTCAACGCCCAGCGCAGCTCGGTCTTGCCGTCAGAATAGAAGGGAATTTGTTCGGCCGCCGGTACCTGAACGGTGCTTTCGTCATGGTCGGTGGTCAAAACCGTTTCGACCTGCGGACGGTCGGAAATGCGGGTGTATTTTGCCGGCGCCACAACGGTTGCGGCAAACGTGCACGCATCTGTCTCTGCGCAGTAGATCAGCCAGCCGTCATCGGCGGGCTGCGCGCAGGCAAGCGGCGCAGCACTGACAAGCAGGATCAGCGCAAGCAGAACGGTCAGGGCTCTTTTTGCCATTTCGATCATCCTTTCCGAATGGGGCCATTCTAAAAAATTATCAGTGGTTTCCTTCAATCAACAGTCTATCATTTCAAAAAAGATTTGTCAACTATATAAAAACCACCGGCTGCAAGATTTTGTTTCTGTCAATGATTGAATTGTTCACACTTTTCTGGTAAGATAACAAAAGGTGAACGCAGTTCAAAGCGCCTTTAACGCCCCTTTGCGGCAAGCACAGAAACAAGGAACAGGAGCTTGAGGTATGAACCGATTCCAAACCGTGTGGGCCAGATGGACCGCCGCCATGCTTTCCGTCGTCTGCTTTTTATTCCAGAATCCCGTTGCGAAAAGGATCATTGCCCGCAGCGTGCTTTTGTCGCCGGCCGGCGGCGCGGCCGGATCGGACCGCATCCACTTTTTAAAGACCGGAACCTCCGACGCGATCCTTTTGGAAAGCGACGGCCGGTTCGCCATGGTCGACGCCGGCGAAGACACCGACAACCCCCGCGGCTTTGACTGGCTGAACCTGCCCGGATATGAGCAGGAGGTGCTCGCCTATCTGAAGGCACACGCGGCAAACGCGGACGGCAAGGTGCATCTGGATTTCATTGTCGGCACGCACGCGCACTCCGACCACCTCGGCGGGTTCGATACCCTTCTGCTGGACCCCGACGTCACGGTGGACCGCGCCTGGCTCAAGGCGTACGACAGCAGCAAAATCAAGGATTACGAGACCGGGCGGTGGGACAACCAGGAGGTCTATGACCAGACGGTCGCGGCGCTGAACGCGCGGGGCGTCCCCATCCTCCGGCCGGACGGCACACCCTTCACCTTCGGCAGCTTCACGGTGACGCTGTTCAACACCGACGACCCGGAGACGACAGACAAGGTGGGCGAAAACGACAACTCGCTCGGCGTCCTTCTGGAAAAGAACGGCACGCGCGTCTTTCTGGCCGGCGACATCGACGATGACACCGGCGATGAAACGCGGCTGGCCCCCGCGATCGGCAAGGTCGATCTGCTCAAGGTCGGGCACCACTGCATCGAGGGGTCCAGCACCGAAGGCTTTCTTCAAACGCTGGCGCCCGGCATCTGCGTGATCACGAACAACAAAGAGATCGTCAATCAGGACGTTCTGAAGCGGATCGTCAAAACCTGCCGGCACAACCGCATCTATCTCACCGGCAACGAAAACGGCGTGCTGGCCGTGATCGGCGACGGCGGCAAGATCACCTGCTGCGGCCGGATTTGCAATTAAGCTCTGAAAGGAAGATTTCAAAATGGCACAATCCAATTCTTCCGCAGCCGACAGTCCCCGCTCCGTCTATGACTGCGGCAGCATTCCCGTCGGGGCAATGCGCATGATCGCCCACATGGGGTATTCCGCCGTCGCACCCACCAACACCCTGCCCGCGTTCCGCGCCGCCGGGGAAAGCGACTTCTGGGGCACGGAGTGCGACATTCAGCGTACCAAAGACGGCGTGTGGATCGTGATGCACGACGCCACGGTGGACCGCACGACCGACGGCACGGGCAGGATCGCCGACATGACCTATGCCCAGATTCAGGCGCTGACCGTGGACGCCGGAAACAACATCGCGCTGTATCCGGGCACGAAGGTGCCCACGCTGACGGAGTATCTGAACGTCTGCAAGGCTTACGGTCTGCATCCGGTGATCGAGATCAAGGAAAACAACGACCCCGCCACGGTGGACGAGGTTGCAGACATTCTTTCCGCCCGGGAAGAACGGGAGATGTTTTCGGTGATCTCTTTCAACCGCGAGACCTGCCTGCGGATGAAAGCATTGATGCCAACCCTTCCGGTGTATCTTTTGATCGGCTTTGAAGGCGTTTCGCAGGAGGATATCGACTTTGCCGCCGAAAACCATCTGGACGGCATGGATATCCACGTCTTTCTTCCGGATGATTATGTGAAGGCCGTTCAGGCCGCCGGGCTGGACGTCATCGTCTGGACGATCGACGATCCGGAGAACGCACAGCGATTCTATCGGCTCGGCGTCACCGCCATCACTTCCAACGCACTGACCCAGACCGCACCGCGGGTCTGAACAAGTTTTATAAAAAAGAGTGTCTTATCATGAAAAAAATCGGTTCTCTGATCCTTGCACTGCTGATGATATTCAGCCTTTCCGTATCCGCGTTCGCCGCCGACGGCCACCTCTCCGTCTATTCCTCCTATCAGATCCCCAGCGGCACCATGCGCATGATCGCCCACATGGGGTATTCCGCCGCTGCACCCGCCAACACCCTGCCCGCCTATGTCGCCGCAGGAGAAAGCGATTTCTGGGGCGCGGAATGCGATATCCAGCGCACGAAGGACGGCGTGTGGATCCTGATGCATAACGACACCGTCGACGCCATGACAGACGGCACGGGCAAGGTTTGTGACCTGACCTATGCCGAAATCATGGAACTGAACGTCGACGCCGGAAGCAACATCGAAAATTACCCGGACCTGAAGGTTGCAACCCTTGAGGCGTACCTCGACGTCTGCAAGCAATACGGGCTGCACCCGGTGATCGAGATCAAGGCCAACGCCGACCCGGAAACGATGGACGAGGTCACAGCCATTCTTTCCGCCCGGGAGGAACGGGAGATGTTTGTGGTGATCTCGTTCGGGCGCGAAATCTGTCTGCGGATGAAGCAGTTGATGCCGACGCTTCCGGTGTACTATCTTGTCGGATTTGAAGGCGTCTCGCAGGAGGACATCGACTTTGCCGCCGAAAACCATCTGGACGGTATGGATATCCACGTCTTTCTTCCGGATGATTATGTGAAGGCCGTTCAGGCCGCCGGACTGGACGTCATCATCTGGACGATCGACGACATTGACAACTGCAAACGCTATTACAAGCTTGGCGTCAACGCCATCACGACCAATTCACTGACCCAGGAAGCGCCGGAGGGCAATCTCTTTCAGCGGATCATCTGGAGGCTGCGCGACTGGGGCTATCAGTTGAAGCAGTGGTTCGTTTCCCTTGCCGAAGCGTGCAAAGCGCGCCTGTCCGGCATTGCCGGGTCCTGACGGACGCTGCCGCATCCAAACAAAACATAAATAAAAACGCCGCCGACCCATGGCACTGCACCGGGTACGGCGGCGATTCTGTTTTGATGTGCTCAGATCATGCGCATGCGGATGAAGCCTTCGATGGCCTTGACCCGTTCCAGATTTTCTTCGGTGGGGGCGTTGTCAAGGTCGATGATCGTGTAAGCATAGTCTCCCTTGGAGCGGTTCGACTGGCTTTCGATGTTGTTGCCGGCAAAGGCGCCGCTGAGCTGAGACAGCACGTCGGGGATGTTGCGGTGCAGCACGCAGATGCGGTACGCGGTGCTGCGCGGCATGGAGACGTCGGGATAGTTGACGGAATGCAGGATGTTGCCGTTCTTGATATAATCCTGCAGCTCCTTGACCGCCATCACGGCGCAGTTCTCTTCGCTTTCCGGCGTGGAGGCGCCGAGGTGCGGAATGGCGATGACGTTTTCCACGTCCAGCATATCGTCGTCCGGGAAATCGACGACATAGGCCGCGACCTTGCCCGCAGACAGCGCCGCCTTGATGTCTTCGCCGTGGACCAGACCGCCGCGGGCAAAGTTCATGATGCGCACGCCGTCCTTCATCTGCGCCAGCGCATCGGCGTTGATCATGTTTTTGGTGGACGGCAGCAACGGCAGGTGCAGCGTGATATAGTCGCACTTGGCATAGACCTCAGAGATCGACTGTGCCTTGTGGATGGTGGGCGACAGCTTCCACGCGGCGTCGGCCGACAGGTACGGGTCATAACCGTAAACCTCCATGCCGAGCTTTTGGGCGTCGTTGGCCACCAGCGCGCCGATCGCGCCCAGGCCGATCACGCCCAGCTTTTTGCCCATGATCTCGCCGCCGGCAAAGGCGCTTTTGCCCTTTTCAACCAGCTTGCCGACCTTTTCGCCCTCACCCTTGAGCGTCTTGGCCCACTCGATGCCGGAGATCACCTTGCGCGAAGAGATCAAAAGGCCGGCCAGCACCAGCTCCTTGACCGCGTTGGCGTTGGCGCCCGGGGTGTTGAAAACGACGATGCCGCGTTCGCTGCACTTGTCGATGGGAATGTTGTTGACGCCGGCGCCCGCGCGCGCAATGGCAAGCAGACTTTCGGGCAGGTCCATGTCGTGCATGGCGGCGGAGCGCACGATGATGCCGACGGGGTCGGTCACGTCGTCCCCGGCAACAAAGCGTTTCTGGTCCAGGCGGGCCAGGCCGTTCTTGGAAATCTTATTGAGCGTCAGAATGTTTTCCATAACCATCAGTCCTTTGCGTTGTTTTGTTCAAATTCCTTCATAAAGGCGACCAGCTTTTCCACGCCCTCCACCGGCATGGCGTTATAGACGGACGCGCGCATGCCGCCGACGGTGCGGTGGCCCTTGATGTTGACAAAGCCGGCGGCGGTCGCCTCCTTGACGAACTTTGCGTCCAGCTCGGCGTCGCCGGTGACGAACGGAATGTTCATCAGCGAGCGGTCCTCCGGCACCACGGTGCCGCGGAAGAGGCTGGAATGGTCAAGGAAATCATAGAGCAGACCGGCCTTTTTCTCGTTGATCTTTTTCATGTTCTCCAGGCCGCCGATGTCGTTCTTGAGCCATTCAAGGACGAGCTTGCAGATATAGATCGTATAGCACGGCGGGGTGTTGAACATCGAGCCGTTGTCGGCATGGATCTGATAGTTGAACATGGTGGGGCAGATGCTCTGCGGATTGCCGATCAAATCGTCGCGCACGATGACGACGGTCAGGCCGGCGGGGGCCATGTTCTTTTGCGCGCCGGCATACAGGATGCCGAACTTCGACACGTCGATCGGCTCGCTGAGGATGCAGGACGAGATGTCCGCCACCAAGGGCACGCTGCCGGTCTGCGGCAGTTCATGGTACTTTGTGCCGTAGATGGTGTTGTTCATGCAGATATAGAAATAATCGGCGTCCGGCGTAAAGGTCGCGGGGTCCAGCTTCGGAATATAGGAGAAGGTCTTGTCGGCCGAGGATGCGACCGCCTTCGCTTCGCCGTAGCGCGCCGCCTCTTTATAGGCCTTGTTGGCCCACTGGCCGGTGATGACATAGTCGGCCTTATGGCTCTTGTTCATCAGGTTCAGCGGGATGGCCGCGAACTGAGAGGACGCGCCGCCCTGCAGGAACAGGACCTTGTAGTTGTCGGGAATATTCATGACCTCGCGCAGCAGCGCCTCGGCCTCTTTGATGATGTCGTCATAGACCTTGGAACGGTGACTCATCTCCATCACAGACTGGCCGCTGCCCTTGTAATCGAGCATTTCGGCCGCTGCGGTCTTCAGAACCTTTTCGGGCAGCATGGACGGACCGGCGGAAAAGTTATAGACTCTTGACATGATAAAACCTCCTGTGATAAAAGAAGAAGGGTGGTGTTGGGCTTTGACCTTTCTTCATTTTTGTACAATTTCGATTATTTTACAACGATTGCAACAAAAAGTCAAGCTGTGATTTTGACGAAATGCACAATAGAATTCGGCATTTTTTTATGCTATAATCAGAAAGCACCGCCAACACCGCGCACCGCGCATGACAAACCTTTGTTTTTTTGTTCACTTTTTGGAAATAAAAATTACAAGCAAACAGAACAAGACTTTTATTTTCATTTTAGGTTGTGCGCTTATACTAAAGGCGTGCAATGAGGAACGCAAAGTGTTTTTCCGATTTTTCATTTTGCAACCTCCTCCTCATTGTACTCCCCCTCTCCTTTCAATTTACAGGATAATCACCGGTGTGCGTCAGAGATCGCTGCCGGTGATTATTCTTTTGCGTGTTTTTCCCATACTTTTATTGTAGCTTTTAAGTTGAACGGATAAACTTTTTCCTGTACCGTGAAAATCAATCCGAGAAAGAGAGTGACAGACCATGCGTTTGCTGCTTGCAGAAGATGAAAAAGAGTTGTCAAAGGCCCTGTGCGCCATATTGAAGCACAACAACTATTCCGTGGACCCCGTCTATAACGGCCAGGATGCGCTGGACTACGGGCTGGATGAAAACTATGACGGCATCATCCTGGACCTGATGATGCCCAAAAAGAACGGGCTGGAGGTTCTGCGCGAGCTGCGCGCGGCCGGCATCTCCACCCCGGTGCTGATCCTGACGGCAAAGGCCCAGTTGGAAGACAAGATCCTGGGTCTGGACACGGGGGCGGACGATTATCTCACCAAGCCCTTTGCCACCGGCGAGCTGCTGGCCCGCATCCGCGCCATGACACGCCGCAAGTCGGAATTCACGCCGAACAAGCTGACCTTCGGCAACCTGACGCTCAACCGCGAGACGTTTGAGCTGTCCACCGACAGCGGCGCCATCCGCCTGGGCAACAAGGAGTTCCAGATGATCGAGCTGATGATGGACAATCCCGGCCGGCTGATCTCGACCGAACAGTTTATGGAGCGCATCTGGGGCTATGACACCGACGCGGAGATCAACGTCGTGTGGGTCTATATCTCTTATCTGCGCAAAAAGCTGACAAGCCTCGGCGCGAATGTCGAGATCAAGGCGACCCGCGGCGTCGGCTATTCGCTGGAGGAAATCAAATGCTGAAAAAGCTCCAGCACAAATTTGTCGGCATTGCGATCATCGCTCTGGTCGCGATCGTGTTTGTGGAGCTGCTGTCGGTCAACGTGGTCAACATCTATCAGCACGACAGCGACGCGCGCAGCGTCCTTTACATGATTGCGGAAAACGACGGCAATCTGCCGGACGGAACCTATGGCGGGAATTATTACGACGCGCTGTGGCGGCCCTTTTTGCGCACGCGGGTCAGCGTCGAACCATCCTATTCCTCGCGGTACTTTGTTGTGAAGCTTCACGGCAACGTGGTGACCGGGATCTCAACGACCAACATCTCTTCGGTCAGCAGCCAGGACGCGTTCGAGTACGCCGCAAAAATTTTCGGCGAAGACCCCGGCTACGGCTTCATTGACAGCTACCGCTACTACTATCGCCGCGACAATGCCACCGGCGACGCGATCATGGTCTTTCTCGATTACGGCAAAGACCTGGAATCCACCTTTACGCTTGCGTCCATCTCGCTGCTGGTGGGCGTGGTGTTTGTGATCATCCTCACCTTCCCGGTCTATCTGCTGTCCCGGAACGCGCTGGCCCCGGTCAAGCGCAGCATCGAGCAGCAAAAGCAATTCATCACCGACGCCGGGCACGAGCTCAAAACGCCCCTGGCCATCATCTCTGCCGATGTGGATGTGCTGGAAATGTGCGGCGGCGACAACGAGTGGGTCAGCTCCATCAAGGCGCAGACCAAACGCATGGACGCGCTGGTGAAGGATCTGGTTCGCCTTTCCAGGCTGGACGAGGCGGCTGAAGCCGCGCAGCACATCGACTTTGACCTCAGCGAAGCCGTGCTGGACACCGCCATGAACTTTGAACCGATTGCAAAATCCAAAGGTCTGGCGCTGACGCTCGACGTCAAACCGGGCATCCATTTCAAAGGGGACGAAAGCGAGCTGCGCCAACTGGTTTCCATCCTTTGCGACAACGCGATCAAATATACGTCCGAAAGCGGGACCATCCGCCTGCGCCTGTTCAAGAGCGCAAAGAGCATCCATCTGGAGGCCGCCAACGACTGTGACGAGATCGACAAAGAAAAGCTGCCGCACCTGTTTGACCGCTTTTATCGCGCCGACACCTCCCGCGCGCGGGAGACCGGCGGCTACGGCATCGGCCTTTCCATCGCAAAGGCCATTGTCGAACGTCACAAGGGAAAAATCACCGCGACCGCGCCGGATGACACCACCATCCTGTTCAAGGTCATTCTCTGAACCGTATCCGAAAGGAGCATCCACATGAAACCCAACCGCGTGTTTCGCCTTTGCGCGGCCGCGCTGAGCGCGCTGCTTCTGCTGCCGCTGTGCGCCTGTGAAAAAGAAACCGAAAGCGCCAGCCTTTCCACCACGGCCCCGCTGGACGAAGCGATCGTCACGGCGGCCGCCCGCAGCGAAACCGACGACGTTGTTTTTGACACCTATGTGATCCTGAACGACGAAAACACCACCATCAACGGCAGCGGCGCCGCGTTTGCAGACAGCGTGCTGACCGTGCAGGCCCCCGGGGCCTATCATCTGCGCGGCACCCTTTCAGACGGCGCAATCGTCATTGACACCAAAGAAAGCGACGAGGTTGCGCTGTTCCTGGACGGCGTGGTTCTGCATTGCGACGACGGCGCCCCGCTCAGCATCGAAAGCGCCCCCGGCGGCGCCCGGCTGGTGCTGGCGCAGGATTCTGTCAACCGGTTCAGCGACGGTGAACGGTATCAAAACGGAGCGGCTGACAATGCATCGGCGGTCATCTTCTGCGCCGACGATCTGACGATCGAGGGCGACGGCCTTTTGTCTGTCACCGGCGAACAAAACGGCATCACGGCCGATTCGCTCACGATCACCGGCTGCACATTGCTGGTGGATACCGAAAACGACAGCTTTCAGGCCGGGAACACGTTTGCGGTCAACGGCGGCAGCCTGTTGGCCTGCGCCGGCAGCGGCGGCGACTGCACGATCGACGGCACACATCTGAACGTGTGCGGAAGTTATCCGGCGGGCACGGTGCTGCGCGTGCTGACCAGCGACGGCAGCGAACTGCTGCAGACCACCGTGACGCACGACTGTGCGCGCATCCTCATTGCCGACAGCCGACTGGTGCGCGGCGCAAGCTATGGCGTTGCGGCAGACGGCGCCATTGCAGAAACGGTCACGGCAAACTGAACAGTTGACAAACGCAGAGAAATGTGGTAAACTGTTCAGGTATCAAATTATTAGAAATGGGTGAAAACCGATGTCAGGACATTCAAAATGGAGCACCATCAAGCGTAAAAAAGAGAAGACCGACAATGCGCGCGCCAAGGTGTTCACCAAGATCGGCCGCGAGATCGCCATCGCCGTGCGCGAGGGCGGACCGGACCCTGCGTCCAATTCCAAGCTGAAGGACGTCATCGCCAAGGCAAAGGCCAACAACGTCCCCAACGACAACATTGACCGCATCATCAAAAAAGCCTCCGGCGAGGGCAACGCGGCAAACTATGAAGAGATCGTCTATGAGGGCTACGGCCCCTCCGGCATCGCCGTGATCGTGGAAACACTGACCGACAACCGCAACCGCACCGCCGCCGAAATGCGCCACTATTTCGACAAGAACAAGGGCAACATGGGCCAGAGCGGCTGCGTCAGCTTTTTGTTCACCCGCTACGGTGAAATCGCCATTGAAGCAGAGGACGTGGACGAAGAAAAGCTGATGGAGGACGCGCTGGAGGCCGGCGCCGTTGATTTCATCAACGACGAAGACGTCTATCTGGTCCGCACCGAGCCGAACGATTTGGGCGGCGTGCGCGACGACCTGGCCGCAAAGGGCTACAAGTTCGTTTCCGCCGACGTGGAATACATCCCCTCCACCCAGACGCGGCTGGAAAGCGAAGACGACCTCAAGATGATGGCCCGCCTTTTGGAAATGATGGAAGAGAACGACGACGTGCAGGGCGTATGGCATAATCTGGAGAATACGGAAGATTTACCGTGATTTAGACATTAGATGTTAGATGTTAGACGTTAGACTGTGGGGCGCCGCGCTGCGCGCGATGCGCCGAAAACGTAAAATGAATGTTGAAGTTTAAAGGATAACGAAGCATAAACCTGTCCGGAGCAATCGCCTCGGGCAGGTTCTTTGTTTATTTCGGCATATCACAGTACCATGTTATTTGTGCGTTGATTACACAATAAAATTGCCCGAAGCATCAGCTCCGGGCAGATTTCTTTGGATTTGCGTTTTCGGCGCAGCGCGGCGACCCACAGTCTAACGTCTAACATCTAACATCTAATATCTTTTCACTTCAAACGTTCGGTTTGCCTCCGCCCTTTTCAGATGGTCTCCACCTTGATCAGACTCGTATTGCCGGAGGTGCCGTTGATCAGGCCGCCGGTAATCACGATGCGGTCGCCCTTTTCCAGCGACAGCTCGCGCTGCGCCACCTTGGCCCCGGTATAAAACAGCACGTCCACCGACTGAAAGATGTCGCACATCGCCGGGATCACGCCCCATGACAGCGCAAGCTGCCGATAGGTTCTTTCGTTGACGGTCAGGCCGATGATGTCCACCGGCGGACGGAAGCGCGAGATCATCCGCGCCGTGGCGCCGGACAGCGAGCAGGCAACGATCGCCTTTGCGCCGATGTCGATCGCCATGCCGCACGTCGCGTGCGAGATCGCGTCCACCGTGTTCTGAATCTTGAACGCGCTGTCGCGGAACCAGCGTTTATAGTTGATGGCGTTTTCCGCCTCCACGCAGATTTTTGCCATGGCTTTGATCGTTTCGACGGGGTACTTCCCGGCCGCCGTTTCACCGGACAGCATAACCGCGCTGGTGCCGTCATAGACGGCGTTCGCCACGTCGGAGATCTCGGCGCGGGTGGGGCGCGGATTCTGGATCATGGATTCCAGCATCTCGGTGGCCGTGATGACCCGCTTGCCCAGCAGGCGGCACTTGGTGATGAGCTTTTTCTGGATCGCGGGGAGCTGCTCAAACGGGATCTCCACACCCATGTCGCCGCGGCCGATCATGATGCCGTCGCACTCTTTGCTGATCTCTTCTATATTGTCCACGCCGGTGCGGTTCTCGATCTTTGCGATCAGGCTGATGCCGCTGCCGCCGTTCGCGTCCAGAAACGCCTTGACGTCGCGCAGGTCCTGTGCGCAGGAAACGAACGAGCACGCCACAAAGTCCACGTCGTGCGCAATGCCGAACAGCAGGTCGCTTTTGTCCTGTTCGCTGAGATAGACGCTGTGCAGCACCTTGTTGGGAAACGCCATGCTCTTGCGGTCTGACATGACGCCGCCGGCCAGCGTGGTGCAGTGCACCTTGCCCGGCTCGACCGAAGTGACCTCAAAGATCAAAAGTCCGTTGTTGACCAGCACGCGGTCCCCCGGTTCCAGTTCTTTGTCCAGGTCCCGATAGCTGACCGTCACCTGTGTTTCGTCGCCGACCACCTCATCGGTACAGAAGGTGAACGGCGCGCCGTCGGGAACCGTCACGCTGCCGTTTTTGAAGGTGCGGATGCGATACTCCGGCCCCTTGGTGTCCAGCAGGATCGCGATCGGCAGCCCCAGCTTTTCGCGCACGGCCTTGATGCGGGTAATTTTGACAAGGGCCTCTTCATGGGTCCCGTGCGAAAAATTGAGCCGCGCCACGTTCATGCCGGCCAGGCACATCGCCTCCAGCGTCGCTTCGCTTTCACTGGCCGGGCCGATGGTACAGATGATCTTGGTTTTTCTCATGGGATCCTCCGTTACTTCGCTTTTGTCGTTTCGGTACTTTCCGTCGGTGCGGCGCTTTCCGTCGCTTCGGTACTCTCGGTCGGTTTGGCGTTCTCGGTCGCTTCGGCGCCTTCCGTCGCTTCGGTGCTCTCGGTCGGTCCGGCGCTCTCGGTCGGTGCGGCGCTTTCCGTCGCTTCGGCGCGCTCGGTCGGTTCGGCGCTTTCCGTCGGTTCGGCGCGCTCGGTCGGTCCGGCACTCTCGGTCGGTCCGGCGCTTTCGGTCGGTTCGGTCGCAGCAGCCGCCGCGGTTCCCGCCGCCGATTCATTCAACGGCAGCAGACCACTGAAATCGTCCGGCGCAAAGAATTCCACCGGGGTGCCGGGAACATCCTGCCCCGCCGGAACCGGCAGCAAGGTCGGGGTCGACAGCTTTTTATAACGCAGCACGCCGTAATAGGCCGTGTCGCCGCTGCCGGCGCCAACGGCAAGGGTCCCGGTCTCATTGTCAATATACCAGTCTGAAAACTGCATCGTGCGTTGCGTGTCGTCCGGCTCGCCGTCTGCATTCAGACGCACCAGGTCAAACGACGGAACCTCTTCGCCCTGCTCGTTTTTTGCCGGCGCGCGCAGCAGCAAAAACGTCTCTTTGGCGCCCTTGATGCGGCAAAGCGCATAACCGGTCACGCCCTTGCCGGTGACCCGGGCATACGCCTGCCTGTACTGCGGGGCTGCCGTTTCAAGATCCACCTGCGTCGTTTCGGGCACAGACCCGCCGCCCTGTGTTTTTTTGCAGGCCGCAAGCGAACCGACGCCAAGCAGCAGCAACACCGTTAAAATCAAAGCCAGATATTTTTTCATTGCCAACAACCTCCTTTGGGTATCATTTGCATTATACCACAACCGGCCCCTGATTTTCAATACCGGCGGCAAGGATTTTTCCGCCTGCGTCTTTGCATCGGCCATTCCTTTCAAAAAAAGCGGAAAATTTTTCTCTTTTTTGTTGACCTCATCCAAAATCGGTGCTATCATATTATACGGACCAATCGGTACTGATACGAGAAACGGAGGAAACATCTATGCAATATGACGTTGCTGTGATCGGCGCGGGCGTTTGCGGCGCAATGATCACACGCGAGCTTTCCAAGCTCAACCTGAAAATCGTCCTGCTTGAAAAATGCAACGACGTCGCCATGGGCACGTCAAAGGCCAACAGCGCCATCGTCCACGCCGGCTTTGACGCGGAGCCCGGCTCGCTCAAGGCGCAGCTCAACGTGCAGGGCGCGTCTTTGATGGCGTATTACTGCAACAAGCTGTCCGTCCCCTATAAAAACATCGGCTCCCTCGTCGTCGCCTATTCCTGGGACGACATGAAAACGCTCGACGAGCTGTTTGAACGCGGCTTTGCCAACGGCGTGCCGAACATGGAGATCATCAGTCAGGAGCAGCTGCGCACCATGGAGCCATACATCAGCGACGAGGCCATCGGCGCGCTGTGGGCCCCCACCGCCGGCATCGTCAGCCCCTATGAGCTGACCGTTGCCGCGACCGAAAACGCCGTGCTCAACGGCGCGCGCGTCAAGCGCAACAGCGGCGTGTTTGACATCGAATTCAAGAACGACATGTTCTCGCTGTCCACCGCAACGGGCGTCATCAAGGCAAAGTATGTCATCAACTGCGCCGGCGTGTTTGCCGACCAGATCGCAAAGATGATCGGCGACACGTCGTTCAAGATCATTCCGCGCAAGGGCGAATACTATCTGCTGGATAAAAACGAAAAGAAAATGGTCAACCATGTGCTGTTCCACTGCCCGTCCAAGATGGGCAAGGGCATCCTGATCACGCCCACGGCGCACGGCAACGTGCTGATGGGCCCCACGGCGATTGACCTGGACTTTGACAGCAAGCTGGACCTGGACACCACGATCGAAGGGCTCAATATCGTCAAAAACGACGTGCGCACCGTCATCCCGGCGCTGTCCACGCGCAACTGCATCACGTCCTTTGCCGGGCTGCGCGCCCACATTGCGGGCGACAACAGCGACTTTTTGATCGCGCCCAGCAAGGCGAACGGCCACTTCATCAACGTGGCCGGCATCGAATCGCCCGGCCTGACGGCGGCGCCCGCCATCGCGCGGTATGTCGGCAACATCTTCCACGACATCGCGCCGCAGTATGAACGCAAAGAGAGCTTCCAGACCACGCGCCCGGCGCCCATCCGCGTCAATGAGCTGAGCGACGACGCCCGCCGCGCCCTGGTTGAAAAAGACAAGCGCTACGGCCGCATCATCTGCCGCTGTGAGGGCATCACCGAGGGTGAGATCATCGACGCGATCAAGGCCCCCTGCGGCGCCCGCGATGTGGACGGCGTCAAGCGCCGCACCCGCGCCGGCATGGGCCGCTGCCAGGGCGGTTTCTGCGGGTCCAAGGTGGTCGAGATCCTGGCGCGCGAGCTGGGTGAGGACATGAACGAAATCACCAAGTTCGGCAACAATTCAAACATTCTTTACGAAAGAACAAAGTGAGGTGGGAAGCATGCTGAAATATGATCTTGTTGTCATCGGCGGCGGTCCCGCCGGCATGGCTGCCGCGCTGAAAGCCAAAGAATGCGGCGTCAAAAAAATCCTGATCCTGGAGCGCGCCGAAACGCTCGGCGGCATTCTGGAACAGTGCATCCACGCGGGCTTCGGCCTGCACTACTTCGGCGAAGAGCTGACCGGCCCGGAATATGCCTATCGCTTCATCGAGCAGGTGGAAGCCAGCGATATCGAGGTCAAGGTGGACACCATGGTGCTTGAGATCCGCACCGGCAACGTCGTCATCGCCACCAACAATGTGGACGGAATGCTGGAGATCAGCGCCACGGCGATCATCCTGGCGATGGGCTGCCGCGAGCGGCCCCGCGGCGCGCTGGACATTCCCGGTTCGCGCGCATCCGGCATCATGACCGCCGGCACCGCCCAGAAGTATGTCAACATCGACGGCTATATGCCCGGCAAAAAGATCGTCATCCTCGGCTCCGGCGATATTGGCCTCATCATGGCCCGCCGCATGACACTGGAGGGCGCCAAGGTCGAGATGGTCTGCGAGCTGATGCCGTTTTCCGGCGGTCTGCAGCGCAACATCGTGCAGTGCCTGGAAGACATGGGCATCCCCCTCAAGCTGAGCTGCACCGTCATCCAGACCCACGGCATCGAGCGGCTGGAGGGCGTCACGATCGCCAATGTGGACGAAAACCGCCGCCCGATCCCCGGCACCGAGCAGTACGTCGAATGCGACACGCTGCTGCTGTCGGTCGGCCTGATCCCGGAAAATGAGCTGACCCGCATGGCCGGCATCATCATCGACCCGATCACCAACGGCGCCATCGTGGACGAAAACCGCCAGACCAGCCGCCCGGGCATCTTTGCCTGCGGCAACGTGCTGCAGGTGCATGACCTGGTGGACTATGTGACCGAAGAAAGCCAGATCGCCGGCGCCGGCGCCGCGGCCTACATCGCCAACCGCCCGCGCGGCCGCAACCGTTATGTGTCCGTCAGCGGCAAAGACGGCGTGCGTTATGTGGTGCCGCAGAACATCAACGTCAGCACCGAGCAGGACGTCAAGCTGTATTTCCGCGTGGCAGACGTCTATCGCAACGCAAGGATCATCGTGGAAAGCGGCGACAAGGTTCTCTTCTCCAAAAAGAAGCCGAAGCTTGCCCCGGGCGAAATGGAGTATGTCATCATCAAAGCGAAAGACATCGGCGAGCTTGAAAAGAAACAGCTCGTCGTCAGACTGGAGGTGCCGAAGCAATGACCACACGCGACATGATCTGCGTTTCCTGCCCCATCGGCTGCGCGCTGCATGTGGAGCTGGATGACGACGGCAAGGTGCTTTCCGTCAGCGGAAACACCTGCAAACGCGGCGAAAAATACGCCATCGACGAATGCACCAACCCGGTGCGCATGCTGACCTCTACCGTCCGGGTCAACGGCGGTTCGCTGCCCGTGGTGCCGGTCAAGACCTCCAAGCCCATTCCGAAGGGCAAGATGTTTGAATGCATGAAAGCGATCAACAACGAGGTGGTGGACGCGCCCGTCAAGCTGGGCGACGTGCTCATCAGCGACGTCTGCGACACCGGCGCCGACATCATTGCAACGAACGAAGTATAACGCGAACAGACAGACTGCGGCGCCTTCCGTAAGGAAGTGCGCCGCAGCAGCTTAATTCGCAGTGCGAGCGATCGGGCGAATTTGATTCCGCTGAAACCGTAAGGTTTCCATTTCGCTGTGAGCGAAGCGAACAATTCAGCTCCTGGCAACAAAACAGAATGCTCATAGAGGTGGTCACAGTATATCTAAAAGCTAAGAGCGTGATGCTTGAAAAGTCAAAGGATTTTGCCGTTGAGATTGTAGAATGATGTAACCGCGTTAAATAGAGAAAAGCACAGTGTTTTGACAAATCAATTGCCTCGTTCCGGCACGTCGATCGGTGCAAATATTCATGAGTCGAAATATGCGCACAGTACCGCCGATTTTATCGCAAAAATGCAGATCGCATTGAAAGAATGCTATGAAACGGAGTACTGGTTGGAACTCCTGAACCGAACCGGTTATATTCCGGATGACTGTTTTCAGAAAGCAAATCCGGACTGCGGCGCCATTCGTCGTATGCTGATTGCTTCATTCAATACGGTTAAGAAAAAGAATGAGCCGGAATCATAACCCATTTCCGATCCTTACGCACTCGATATCTTTCAACCACTGAAAAATATCAAGTGGGTTTTTGTCGCGCTTCCCTTTGGGGGCGCTTTTTTCGTACCCCGGTCATGCCACGGATTGTTGACTGTTTGTTCACAGAAACTTCTTATTCTATTCTCTTTTCAATGCTATGTTTTTGGAAGAGATTGGATTCTGGGGGAATGAAAATGATACAGACCGCGCGGCCGGAAGATTACAAGGAATTGCTGGATTTTGAAAACCGCATTTTCAATGTGCGCTTTTTGTCCAAGGTGCCGAAGCTGTATACCGACGAAACGTTCTGTGCGGCCTGCCACGGCATCATCCGGGAAGAGGACCGCATCATCGGCGGCGTCGCCGTCTATCCCACCGCGCTGACCACCCTGGGCGGTACGCTGAAGGCGGTCGGCGTCGGCTCGGTCGCGGTGGACCCGGCCTTTCGCGGCAAGGGGTATATGAAAGAGCTGATGCAATACTGTGACGACGCGGCAAAAGCGCACGGCGCGGCGATGAGCTTTCTGAGCGGCTACCGTCAGCGGTATGAGCCTTACGGCTTCGTCCCCTGCGGCACGGGTTATGTGTTTGAGGTTTCAGACTACTGCATTGCGCACACGCCCAAAACCCCGGCCTATACGTTTGAAACGCTGAAGAAAAACCCGGAGGGACTGCCGGACGCGATCGCCGCATTCTCTCGCCAGCCCTATCGCTGGCAGCGGGACCCGGACCAGTTTTTCCAGATCGTTTCCAGTTGGGAAGAAAAGTGCTTCATCATCCGCGACGAACGTGCGCGCGTTCGCGGCTATCTGCTGGCAGAAAAGACCCGGCGCGACGTCAGCGAGCTGGTGCTTGCAGACGGCGTGTCGCCGCAGGTGGTGCTGGCCGCCTTTGCCCGGTCGCGAAAGATGCAAAAGCTGCGCGTGCATGTGCATGAGGGGCAGGACGCCCTGCGCAAGACGCTGTGCGCTTTTGGCGAACACATCGAGGTCAACATGCCCGCCGCGTTCAAAATTCACGACTTCCGGCAGTTCATCGAGGTGCTTGGCACCCACAAGGCCAAAACCGCCAATGTGCTGGAAGGCAGCATCGTGCTGAAGATCGGCGGCGAAACGCTGCGCATCACCATGGAGCGCGACCGCTGCACGGCTGTGCCGACCGCCGACGCGCCGGACCTGACCCTGACCGCCGCCGAGGCGACCGTGGCCCTGACCACGCCGCTGTTTTGCGTGCATGACCCCCCGCTGCTGCGCGCGTGGGGCCCGCTGTGCCCGCTGGGCATTTCGCACTGCGACGAGGTGTAAGCCGCAGCCAAACGAATGATCTTGGGACGGTTTGCAGCCAGTCCCTTTTTTGCCGTTTATTCCTGCCAAACCGACCGCTCATCCGGGTTCGCTTGCTTTTTTTCGGCGGACGGGCTATACTGTACGCAATCATTTCCAAAGGAGTTGTTTCCATGAAAAAGAAATTTTTATCCGTCCTGCTGGCCGTGCTTCTGGTTCTGACCACCGTGCCGCTCGCCTTTGCCGCAGAGATCGAATCAGACGACGTGACACAATACGGCGCCTATGCCCTGCGCCGGACCACGAGCGAAGGCAGCGAGGTCATCGACCGCTATCTGTACCTGACGCTGAACGAACGCTATGTCGCTGTCACCGACGCGCTGTCGGTCTCTTTGACCGTCTTATCCTATGAAACCTATGAGACACAGGAGATCGACATTGAGAAAAGCGTCGTCACCGCAAGCCTGAACCCGGTCGAAATCGACGGGACACTTCAGACCCGTCTGCAGGTTGTCATCCTGTATGAATCCCCGATACAGGTGCGGGAGCTTCGCATCGGCGCAAACAGCGTTGCCGACAGCGCCGGCAACGGGAACCCGGAAATCGTTCTGGAGGGTGAACCGTCGTTTGGCAGCTTTTATGTCAGCGGCACGGGACACAGCAAGGTCCTTGACGGGGACTATGACATCTTTTCCCTGCTGTCCGGCGCTCTTGCCGGGGATGGCGACACCATCGATCTGAAAACCGGCCGCGCACCGGTTCCGTATACCATCTGTCTGGACGGCGTCAAGCTGGCGGACATTCCGGCGAACTGTGAACAGACGCTCTCTTTTCAGGCCGACGGTGTCGGCAAACACACGCTGACGCTGGTCGTCGGCAACGCAGCCGGAGAAACCTATCCGTTTGAGGTGCTTTCTCAGAAAGACGTTTATCGCGGTGCGCTGAGCAGCGCCTGGGGCGCTTTGGCAGACGTCCCCTTTTTGTCGCTGTTTGCGCTCTTTCTGTGGTGGGTCCCGTACCTTGGCACCGCCGCTGTGCTCGGCACGCCCATCCTGACCGCTCTGGGCATCGGCAATCTGATCGACACGCTCTTCAAGGGCTTCAACCTGCTCAAACAGCGCTGAGCTTTGCCGCCGAGGCGACCGTGGCCCTGACCGCGCCGCCGGTTTGCGTGCACGACCACCCGCTGCTGCGCGCGTGGGGCCCGCTGTGCCCGCCGGGCATTTTGCACTGCGACGAGGTGTAACATGCGATATGGGCACATATTTCTATAAATATGTCGTTAAAAACATAAAAAATATTTCAAAACCCCTTGCTATTTCCGGCAAGACGTGGTAAAATGAGTGCATACGAATATCAACCTGAGAGTGGGCCCTGAAAGCCCGCTCTTCTTTGTTGACGGGAGGGATTTTTATGGCAAAGGGCGGCAGCACCGTCCAGGCCGTCACGGCGCTGGCGTTGCCGGTGGCCGAACAGCTCGGCGTTTCCATCTGGGACGTCCGCTTTGAAAAGGAGGGCGCCGGGTGGTACCTGCGCATCTTCATCGACAAAAGCGGCGGCGTTTCCATCGACGACTGTGTGGATTTCACCCACGCGATCAACGGCCCGCTGGACGACGCGGACCTGATCGAGCAGGCCTATTGTTTGGAGGTCAGCTCGCCGGGGTTGGAGCGTGAGCTGAAGCGCGACGCGCATTTTGAACAGTGCATCGGTGAAAAAATCAGGCTCAAAACGATCCGTCCCGTGGACGGGGAACGCGAATTCAGCGGAACGCTGGCCGGCTATGCAGACGGCGTCGTCACGCTGCAGGGCGAAAACGGAGCGCGCAACTTCCCGAAGAAAGACCTGGCCTGGGTCCGGCTGGATGATTTTTCCGGCTTTGACGAGGCATAACAACATTGTATCAACAAGTACTGATCTATAGAAAGGATTGATCAAAAAAATGAACAAAGAGTTTTTTGAGGCCGTGAAGATGCTTGAGGCGGAAAAGGGCATCTCTGCAGAGTATCTCTATGAAAAGATTCAGGCGGCCATCATCTCTGCCACACGCAATCAATACGGCAACCGCGACAACGTTGTGTGCGACATCGACCCCGAAAAGCAGACCATGCGCGTCTATGTCAACATCGCCGTGGTAGACGAGGTGGTAGAGCCGGCGGCCGAAATGACGCTGGAACAGGCGCGCGCCTATGACAAAAACGCGCAGGTCGGCGATTTCATCCAGATCGACCTGGAGCCGAAGGAATTCGGCCGCATCGTGGCGCAGACCGCCAAAAGCGTCATCCGCCAGGGCATCCGCGAAGCGGAGCGCGAGCTGGCCAGCCAGGAATTCAAGAACCGCCATCAGGAGGTTGTCACGGCAACGGTCGTCTATGTGGACGACAAGGGGCCGGACGCGACCTTTGACGCAACGATCGAGATCGGCCGCGCCACCGCCCGGTTCCCGCGGGCAGACCAACTGCCGAACGATCACTTCAAGCCGGGCCAGCTCATCAAGGTCTATGTGGCCTCCATCGACGAGGACGGCGGCGTCAGCTATGCCAACATCTCGCGCCGGCATCCGGGCTTTGTCAAGCGCCTGTTTGAAACCGAGGTCCCCGAAATCTTTGACGGCACGATCGAGATCGTTTCCGTTTCCCGCGAGCCGGGCAGCCGCACCAAGATCGCCGTCAACAGCCACGACGAAAACGTGGACCCGGTGGGCGCCTGCATCGGCCCGCGCGGCCAGCGAGTCAACAACGTCATCGACATTCTGGGCGGTGAAAAGATCGACATTGTACGCTTCAGCGAAAACAACGAGGAATATATCGCCGCCGCCCTGGCCCCGGCACAGGTGCTCACCGTTTTGCCCGAGCCGGACGGTTCCCGCGTCTGCCACGTCATCGTGCCCGACAATCAGTTGTCGCTCGCCATCGGCAACAAGGGACAGAACGTTCGCCTGGCCGCAAAGCTGACCGGCTGGAAGATCGACATCAAGCCGCTGTCTTCCGTACAGACCGCCGACGCTCCGGCACCGGAGGAGCAATAAGCACTTCTTGAAGGAGGATGACCATGCAACCGAAAAAAACGCCGATGCGAAAATGTTTGGGCTGCGGGGAAATGTTTCCGAAAAAGGAACTGGTTCGCGTTGTCAAGACCCGGGTCAGCGAAGCGGACGAAGCGGAGCGCTTCGTCATCAGCCTGGACCTCACCGGTAAAAAAGCCGGCCGCGGCGCCTATGTCTGCAAAAAGGTCGACTGCCTGCGCATGGCGCGCAAGGCACGGCGCATTGAACGCGCCCTGAGCTGCCAGATTCCGCAGGAGGTCTTTGACCGGATGGAACAGGAGATGCAGGAACATGAATGACCCGCTGCTCTCTTTGCTCGGGATCGCGCGCCGCGCCGGAAAGCTCTCTTGCGGGCACGACGCCGTGATCGAGTCCATTGTTCAAAACAAAGCGCAGCTTTGCCTTTGCTGCACAGACGCATCGCCGCGCCTGCAAAAGGAACTGCGCCACGCCTGCACCTATCAGGGAAAGGCCGTCGATTGCTTTGTGATCCCCTATGAAATGAACCGTTTGTCAAACGCGATCGGCACCAAAGCCGCCGTGGTCACGGTTGACGACGCCGGCTTTGCCAAGAAGCTTTGCACGCTCCTGCAAGAGCGCAACACAACAGGAAAGGATGATCGTAATGCCAAGAGATAAATATAAGATTCACGAATTTGCCAAAGACTTCGGTCTCAAGAGCAAAGATATCATGGAGTTGCTTGCCGCCTATAAAGAGGCGGAGCGCAAGCACACCACCGTTCTGGAAGAGAACGAGCTGGACTTCCTTTTTGACTCCATCACAAAGCAGCACCAGGTCGCGTCGTTTGACGCATACTTTGCCGCGGGGGAAGCAAAGAAAAAAGAGGAAGCCCCCGCCGAAGAGGCAGCCAAGCCGGCAGAAGCACAGCCGGCCACAGAAGGAAAGCCCGCTGCGCCCGCAAAGCCGGCGGCAAAGTCCGGCGCCCAAAAGCCGGCGGCCAGGAAACCGGCGGCAGAAAAGCCCGCCGCACCCGCAAAACCGGCCGCGCCCGCAAAGCCGGCAAAACCGGCCCAGCCCCAGCAGCAGCCGAAGAAGAAAGAAAAGAACAACAAGCCCCTGCAGGCCCGCACCAAGGGCGAGGTCAAGCGCGTCGATACGCGGTCGAGCAACGTCGATCTTGAGAAGTACAACGAGCACTATGAAGAGATCGCGCCCGCAAACCGGATGAAGGACACCGCCGCGCAAAAGCAAAAGATCAAGCAAAAGTCGCAGCAGTACCGCAAGCAGGCCGGCCACCGCTCCACCAAGCGCGAGACCGAGGCCGAACGGCTCAAGCGCATCGCCGCAGAGCGCGCGAAAAAGCCGCTGACCATTAAGGTACCGGACGAGCTGACCGTGGGCGAGCTGGCGTCCATGCTGAAAATGACGGCCGCCGAGGTCATCAAAAAGCTGTTCTCGCTGGGCGTGATGGCAACCGTCAACGAGGTCATCGACTTTGACACGGCAGAGATCGTCGCCACCGAACTGGGCGCAAAGGTCGAAAAGCAGGTCGTCGTCACGATCGAAGAGCGCATCATCGACGACAGCGAAGATAAAGAAGAGGACCTGATCCGGCGCGACCCGGTCGTGGTCGTCATGGGTCACGTCGACCACGGCAAAACGTCCATTCTGGACGCGATCCGCAACACGGCGGTCACCGCGACCGAGGCCGGCGGCATCACCCAGCACATCGGCGCCTATCGCGTGGACTGCGGCGGGCAGCAGATCACCTTCCTGGATACCCCGGGCCACGCGGCGTTCACCTCCATGCGTGCGCGCGGCGCCATGGCAACCGACATCGCCGTTTTGGTGGTGGCGGCGGACGACGGCATCATGCCGCAGACGATCGAAGCGATCAACCACGCCAAGGCCGCCAAGGTCCAGATCATCGTTGCCATCAACAAGATGGACAAAGAGGGTGCAAACCCCGAACGCATCAAGCAGCAGTTGACTGAATACAACCTGGTGCCGGAGGAATGGGGCGGCGACACGATCTGCGTTCCCGTTTCTGCCAAGACCGGCGAAGGCATCGACAGTCTGCTGGAATCCATCCTGCTGGTTGCGGAAATGGCAGAGCTGAAAGCCAACCCGAACCGCGCGGCCAAGGGCGTTGTCATCGAAGCACGGCTGGACAAGGGCCGCGGTCCCGTCGCGACGCTGCTGGTCCAGAACGGCACCCTGCACGCGGGCGACATCATCGTGGCCGGCACCGCTGTGGGCCGCATCCGCGTGATGGTCAATGAAAAGGGCATGCGCATGAAAGAGGCCGGCCCGTCCATCCCCGTGGAGGTCATGGGTCTGGCCGAAACGCCGAACGCCGGCGACGCATTTGACGCCGTATCGGACGAACGCCTGGCCCGCGAGCTGGTGGAACAGCGCAAACAGAAAGAAAAAGAAGATCAGTTCAGCGCCTTCCAGAAGGTCACGCTCGACAACCTGTTCTCTTCGCTGAAAGAGGGCGAGATGAAAGAGCTCAACATCGTGGTCAAGGCGGACGATCAGGGTTCCGTGGAAGCAGTTAGGCAGAACCTTGAAAAGCTTTCCAACGACGAAGTGCGCGTCAAGGTCATTCACGGCGGCGTGGGCGCCATCAACGATTCCGACGTCATGCTGGCCGGCGTGTCAAACGCGATCATCGTCGGCTTCAACGTGCGTCCGGACGCGAATGCCCAGGCCACGGCAGAGCGCGACGGCGTCGAGATGCGCATGTACCGCGTGATCTATGACTGCATCGAAGAGATCGAAGCCGCCATGAAGGGCATGCTGGCGCCGAAGTTCCGTGAGGTCGCGCTGGGCCGCATCGAGGTCCGCACGGTCATGAACCTGTCCTCGGTCGGCAAGATCGCCGGCAGCTACGTGCTCGAAGGCAAGGTCACCCGCGGGTCCCAGATCCGCGTGGTCCGCGACGGCATCGTCATTGCAGAGGACGAGATCGCCTCGCTGCGCCGGTTCAAAGACGACGTGAAGGAAGTTGCCACCGGCTTTGAATGCGGCATCGGCCTTGCCAAATTCAACGACATCAAAGAGGGCGACATTTTTGAGGCGTTTGTGATGGAGGAGTATCGAGACTGACGCAGAGCGTCAGCCTCTGTCAGTCCATAGTCTGTAGTCCGTAGTCCATAGCTGATCGCGTGAGGTAAAACATGTACTCTGATTATAAAGAATTGGCCGTCTGGAATAAATCGATGCAGTTGGCAGAACGCATCTATCACGATGTGAAAAATTTTCCAAAAGCAGAAATGTTTGAACTGTCAAGCCAAATGCGTCGAGCGGCTGTCTCGATTCCTTCCAATATTGCCGAAGGGCAGGCGCGAAAATCTGACCGTGAATTTTTACGTTTTCTTTCCATTGCGCAAGGTTCCAGAGCAGAGTTGGAAACGCAGATTCTGCTTTCAAATCGGTTGGGTTATTTAACAGACGAACAGGTTTCTGTCCTGATTGCACAAACTTCTGAAATCGGAAAAATGTTGACGTCTCTTTCCAATTCCATCAAGCAATCATAAGGTTACAGACTAAGGACTAAGGACTATGGACTAAGGACTACAAACTTTATTATAAAGGCAGGTGCTGAATTATGCCAAGCTACAAACACGATCGCGTGGCGGAGGATATCCGGCGCGAAATCACCGTGCTCATCCGTGAGCTGAAAGACCCGCGCGTCAAGGACAAGCTGCTCACCGTGGTGCGCGTTGAAGTCAGTTCCGACGCCTCATTTGCCAAGGTCTTTGTCAGCGACCTGAAGGGCATCGACGGCGCCAAAGAGGCCGTGGCGGGCCTGACCGCCGCAACGGGCCGCATCCGCCGCGAGGTGGGCGCCCGCCTGCATTTGCGCAAAACGCCCGAGATCCGCTTCATCGCCGACGATTCGGTGGAGCAGGGCGTGAACCTTTTCAAAAAACTGGAATCGTAAGGAATGGCCATGATCATTGATTTTGAAACGACCGTGCAGCGTCTGCGCGACTGCGACAACGTGCAGATCCTGACCCATAACAACCCGGACGGCGACACGCTCGGCAGCGGCTTTGCCCTGCTGCACGGGCTGCGTGCGCTGGGCAAGCGCGTGTGTTTGCAGACGGAAACGCCTGTGCCGGAGCGCTATGCCTTTCTGGTACCGGATGACGCCATGGCAGAGTTCACGCCGCAAACCGTCATCAGCGTGGACGTCGCCGACAAGGCCCTTTTGGAAAAGGGCGCCCGTGCAGCCCTGGGCGACCGGGTCGACCTGTCGATCGACCATCACGGCGGCAACCGCATCTTTGCCAAAGAGACCTATGTTGACAGCGACGCCGCGGCCGTGGGAGAAATCGTCTTTTTGCTGCTGACTGCGCTGGGCGTCCCCGTCACCCCGGTGATCGCCGATTGCCTGTATACCGCCTGCGCCACCGACACGGGCTGCTTCCTCTATTCCAACACCACGGCGCGTACCCATCGCATTGCGGCCGACCTCATCGCCGCCGGTGCGGATTATGTGCGCCTCAACACCCGCCTGTTTGAAACAAAAAGCGTCGGCTTCATTCGGCTGCAGCAGCAGTGCCTCAACGGAATGGAGCTTTTGGCGGGCGGCGCGCTGTGCATCCTGACCATCACCCGCGCCATGCTGCATGACACCGGCTGTTCAGAGGCTGACCTTGACGAACTGGTCGGCCTGACCCGGCAGATCGAGGGCGTGCGCATCGGCGTCACACTGAAAGAAAAGCCGGACGGCGGGTTCAAAATTTCGCTGCGGACCCACGACGACATTGACGCCGCGGCCGTCTGCGCCAAGCTGGGCGGCGGCGGGCATCGCTGCGCGGCGGGCTGCTCTTTTAACGGCACCCGCGACGCGCTGCTGCAAAAGCTGCTGCCGGTTCTGCGCGACGCGCTGAAAGAAGGGGCGGCGCAGTGAACGGCTTCCTTTGTCTCAACAAGCCGGGCGGCGTCACCTCCTTTCTCGCCGTGGCAAAGGCCCGGCGCATCGTGGGCGAAAAAAAGGCCGGCCACAGCGGAACGCTGGACCCGATGGCCACCGGTGTGCTGCTTGTCGCGTTCGGGAAGGCGACGCGCTTTTTGCCGCTGCTGCCCGACCATGACAAACAGTACCGCGCACAGTTTCAACTGGGGATCACGACCGACACGCTGGACAGCACCGGCACGGTCCTGTCGCAAGCGGACGTCCAGGTTTTCGCCGATCAGGTGGCGGCTGTGCTGCCCCGCTTCACCGGCGTCATCCGCCAGGTGCCGCCGATGTATTCCGCGCTGCAAAAAGACGGCGTGCGCCTGTATACGCTGGCGCGACAGGGCATCGAGGTGGAACGCGAGGCCCGCACGGTCACGATTCATACGCTGGCGCTGGTCGCGGCCGACGATGCGGCCCACCGCTATACCATCGACGTCTCCTGCTCCGCCGGGACCTATATCCGTTCTTTGATTGCGGATATCGGCGACGCGCTGGGCACCGGGGCGGTCATGACGGCCCTTTGCCGGACCGGCGCGTGCGGTTGCGGCCTGACAAACAGCGTCACATTGGAAACGCTGGAAGGTCTGCGCAACAGCGGCCGCCTGAACGAAGCCATTCTTCCGACAGACGCTCTGCTCCCCTTTGACCGGCTGACGGTCACGGCGGCGCAGGCCAGGCGCTTCGGCAACGGCGGCGAACTGGACCTTGCGCGCGTGCGCGGCGTGACGGACGACGGCCCGTACCGCGTCTATGCGCCGGACGGCGGCTTTCTCGGCGTCGGCACGGCAGACCTTGCAGCAAACATCCTGCGTGTCACCAAAGTATTTCAACAGCAATGAGGCTGAAAGATATGAACCACGGCAACCAACCACAACGCGCAGCCCTTGCGCTCGGCAACTTTGACGGGCTGCACCGCGGGCATCTGGCGGTTCTGGACGCGGCAATGGCCGCCGCCAAAGAAAACGGCCTGTGCCCGACCGTTCTTTTGTTTGATATCCATCCGAAAGAATTGCTTTTCGGCGCACCGCCGCCAAGCCTTTTGACCGATGAGATGAAGCGCGAGCTGCTGACCGCACGCGGCTTTCAGATCAAAACTGTTTCGTTCCATGACATCCGGGACCTGTCCCCCGCCGATTTTGCGCAAACGCTCCGGGACACGCTGCACGCGGCCGTCGTCTGCTGCGGAGCGAACTACCGTTTCGGCCAACACGCCGCCGGCACTGCGGACGACCTGCGCCGGTTCGGCAGTCATTTCGGCTTTCAGGTCCGGGTTGCGCCGCAGGTGGAGCTGGGCGGCATTCCCGTCAGCGCCACCCGCATCCGCCGCGCCATCGAGGATGGAGACATTCCCGCGGCAAACGCCATGCTGGGCCGCCCGTTTTCTTATCGCCTGACCGTGGTCAGCGGCGACAGGCGCGGCCGACTGCTCGGCTTTCCCACCATCAACCAGTTTTTTCCGGACCGGTTTGTGCGCCCGCGCGCCGGGGTCTATGCCTCGGCGGTGACGCTGGGCGGCCGGCGGCACTGCGCCGTGACCAACATCGGCGTGCGCCCCACCATCGGGACCGAAACATTCCGCAGCGAAACGTGCATCTTTGATTTTTCCGGCGACCTTTACGGGCAGGAAATTGAGGTGCAGCTATTGCAATTCCTGCGGCCAGAGCTTAAATTTGACACCCTGGACGGCCTCAAAGCCACCATGCGGCATGACGCCGAAACGGCGAAACGTCTGTTTGAAAAGGACTTGAACCAACCATGAATGAACCAACCAAACTTCAGGTCAAAGCCGTCTTTTTTGATTTTGACGATACATTGCAAAGCAGAAAGGGCGCCTATCGCCTGTATTGCGAAGCATTTTTAAACACATATTTTCCCGGCATTTCCAAAGCGGAATTTGACCGCAAGCTGGATGAAATGGAAGAACACGTCGACGGGGGCTACAAGGACCGCGAGGTCTATTTCCCGGAAATGATCGCGCTGTGGCAGTGGACGGATCACCCGCCGCTGCAGGAGCTGTACGACTCGTTCAACTATGATTTCGGCAAGCACGTTGTGCTGCTGCCCGGCGCGGTGGACACGCTGAAAGAAATCAAGCGCCGCGGCTATCTGCTGGGCGCGGTGACCAACGGCGTGTCTTCGCTGCAAAACATCAAGCTGGACACCGCCGGCATCCGCGATCTGTTTGACGTGGTGGTCGTTTCGGGCGACATCGGCATTTACAAGCCCGCCCGCGGCATCTTTGACGAAGCGGCCCGGCGCATCGGCGTACCGAACAGCGAAGTGCTGTTTGTCGGCGACCACCCGGTCAACGACATCGACGGCGCGCTGGGCGCGGGGATGCAGGTCATCCGGATGAACTACGGCGATTTCAGGGGCAAGGGGCTTGGCAAAGCGACCGCCGCCGAGATCGAAGATATCCGCGAAGTGCTGCGCTATGTTTGAACAATCAGCAAAGGAGCATGCAAATGTTTTGTAAAAAATGCGGAAACAGAATCAGTGAGACCGACACCGTCTGCCCGGTCTGCGGCACCGCCGCGGACCGCAAGGGCGGACTGTCGATCCATCATACCGCTGCCGATCCCGGGCCTGCAGCACCCCAGCCGCAGCCTTTGGCGCCCGCACCGCAGGCGCCGGCAGACCCGCCCGCAAAGGACGACCTGTCTGCCACCATGCAGCTTCCCGCGCTGGACCCGGACGGCGCCGACCCGGAAAGCATCGTTCCCGCGGGGGCGCCCGCACCGCAGCCGGTCCGGAGCGAACCGACCGTGACAGAAGCGCCCGCGCCCGCCGCCACGCCGGACACTTTGCCCGCGCAGCCGCTTTGGGATGCACAGGACGTTGACGACGCCCCGCCGGAACCGCCTGTGCCCCCGGCCGCGCCAACACCGGCCGCCGGCGACCCCGACGGCGCAAAAAAAGAAACGCGCAGCCGCCGGCTGCTGAAATGCTTTGTGTGCCTTCTGGCGGCGGGCATGATCGCCCTGACCGTGATCAGCCGCACAACCGACCTGTTTACCAAAGAGCAAAACACGGTGAAAGAGGTGCCCTACAGCGGCTTTACCGCCGCCGAAAAAGAAAGCTTTCTTACATTCTTTTCACCCCTGAGCGCACTGTGCGGATCAACGCTTGAAATCTGCGAGCTGGACCAGACCGACTTTTTGGCGCTGCTGCGCCCCTGGGACCCGGCCGGGCTGTATGCCGGCAGTTTTCCGGTCGAGACCAGACGCACCGAGCCGCAGGACCCGCGCGGCCGCTATCCGGACGGATACTATGCCGTGCCCGAAACGCAGGTCAAACAGGTTGCCGATCTGCTTGGCGCCCCCTATGCCGGCGGCGTCAACACCGGCGCATGCTATGCTTATCGCGGAACGCTTTATTTTGACGCCGCAGGCACGGCCGCCGGCAAAAAGCGCAGTGTGACAGACGCAAGCGCAACGCGCATTGAGGGCGGGAATTTTGACGGCTGGTACTATATCACCTGCACTTGTGACGACGGCAGCAAAAGCTATTGCCTGGCTGCAAACGATCCGAAAAACACCGCGCGCCCGTGGGCACTGGGCACCGTTTCATCCGAAGAGCTGTTTGACAACGGCACCAAGCGCGAAACCGAAACCGACGCCCTGCCCTTTGAAATGCGGCAGGAAACCCTGACCGCACAGACGGCGGCCGGTCAGGTCTATGCGCAGTATGTGGTGATTTATCCCTGGTTCTCTGACAGTGAAAATGCCGCGGCGCAGCAGATCAACGCGCTGTATGAATCCTATGTCGCCGCCTATCGCGCCAAGGCAGAGCAGGGCGAAAAGCGTTATGCCCGCTATGTTGAGCTGGGCTATGACCTGACGCTGCTGCCCGCGTATGAATACAAGATCTGCTCGGTCACCTATAACCAGAACGGCTGGATCTCGCTGCTTGACGAAACCGTCACCTATCGGCCCGAGACCTATGCCAAAGAACAGTTGGCCGCTCTGGCAGACGGCGAATCATGGGACGCGCTGACGCCGGCGACCGAGGTCACTTCCGGCTATACCGTCAACGTCACCACCGGGGAAGTGCTGCATACGCAGGATGTGCTGGGCGCCGAGGATGAAGCCGCCTGGACGCTGCTGTGCGACGCTTATCCGAAACAAACGAACGAAGACGGCGAAGAAGAGCCCGTGGACCTTGAAACGCTGGGGCGTCAGTTATATGCCGCGCCGTGGGTCCTGACCGCAGACGGCGTCACCCTGTTTTATCGTGACGCACAGGCGGATTACCCGACGCAGGTGACCCTGCCGTATGAAAAGCTGCCGACCGACACATTCAAAAAATTCTGAAATGCTATTGCCTTTTTTGAAAAAATCTGAGATAATGAAATGAATGGGCAGCCCGAACCCCTGCGCCGATTGCGTGCAGCGCGGATGGAAGGGCGCCCGAGACCGGGAATGTTTCCCTTTGGGAGGACTGACATTGACTGACTTTGAACAACTGGCTGCATTGCTGTTTCCCGACGTGACCGGAACCGTCGCCGACCTGGAAGCGCGCTTTCCCCCGCGGTCGCTGAAAGAGGGCGCGCGCGTGACCCGCTTTGCGCCCAGCCCCACCGGCTTTTTGCACATCGGCGGCCTGTTTTCAGCCCTGATCTCCAAGCTGAATGCGGCGACCACCGGCGGCGTCTTTTTGCTGCGCATTGAGGATACCGACAAAAAGCGCGAGATCGACGACGGCGTTTCCGAGATCATTCGGGGCCTGACCGCCTTCGGTATCGACGTGGACGAGGGCGTCATCGGCTTTGAACGGGAGACCGGCGATTACGGCCCGTATCAGCAAAGCCACCGCGCCGAAATCTATCACACCGTGGCAAAGCAGCTGGTCGAGCAGGGCCTTGCCTATCCCTGCTTCATGACAGAGGACGAACTCGCCGCGATCCGCGAGCAGCAGGAGGCGGAGGCCTCCCCCACCAAGGGCATCTTTGGCAAGTGGGCAAAGTATCGCGACGCTGACTTTGAAACGCAAAAGGCGCTGCTGGCCGAAGGGCGGCCCTATACGCTGCGCCTGCGCTCCCCGGGGCGGGAGGAGCACCGCATCAGCTTTGACGACCTGATCAAGGGCAGGATCGAAATGCCCGAAAATGTGCAGGACGTTGTGCTGCTGAAAACCGACGGCATCCCGACCTATCACTTTGCGCACGCGGTGGACGACCACTTCATGCGCACCACGCACGTCATCCGCGGCGACGAATGGATCTCTTCCGTGCCGCTGCACATCCAGCTCTTCAAGACCTGCGGTTTCCGCGTGCCGAAGTACGCCCACATCTCTCCCATCATGAAGGAAGAGAACGGCGGCAAGCGCAAGCTGTCCAAACGCAAGGACCCGGAGGCGGCCGTGACCTATTACGCCGAGCAGGGGTACCCGAAAGAAAGCGTGCTGGAATATCTGCTGACACTGGCAAATTCCAACTTTGAAGACTGGCGCCGCGCCAACCCGACCGCGCCGCAGAGCGATTTCCCGTTCAATCTGAAAAAGATGAGCGTGTCCGGCGCGCTGTTTGACCTGACCAAGCTGGTGGACGTCAGCAAAAACGTGATCTCGATGTTCACCGCCGACGCGGTCTATGACGGCGCACGCGCCTGGGCAAAGCAGTATGACAGCGAGCTGTTCACGCTGCTGGACCGCGACCCGGCGTTTGCCAAGGCGATCTTTTCCATCGACCGCGGCACCGCAAAGCCGCGCAAAGACATTGCAAAGTGGAACGAGGTCAAAGCCTACGTCGCGTACTTCTATGACGAACTGTATGCAAACGATTACAGCGAGCTGCCGGAAAATATCACCCCGGCCATGGTCACCGAAGTTCTGACAGCCTATAAGGCGGCGTATGACCCCGCCGATGACAAGGATACATGGTTCGCGCGCATCAAGGCGCTGTGCGAACCGCTGGGCTACACGCCAAACGTCAAAGAGTACAAAAAGAACCCGGACGCATTCAAGGGCCATGTCGGCGACGTGTCCACCGTGATCCGCGTGGCGGTGACCGGGCGGCGCAACACGCCGGACCTGTATTCCATTCTGAACATCCTCGGCGAAACGGCTGTCCGGGTGCGCCTGGACGCAGCCATCGCCGCATTTGCACAATAAAGGAGGGGCCGCGATGGAAGACCTGACAATGCAAGGCAATTTTATCCACGATTTTATTGACGAAGACCTGGCAAACGGCGTCTATGACCATGTGCAGACCCGGTTCCCGCCGGAGCCGAACGGCTATCTGCACATCGGCCACGCCAAGGCGATCCAGATCAACTTCACCACGGCGAAAAAGTACGGCGGCGTGTGCAACCTGCGCCTGGACGACACCAACCCGTCCAAGGAAGACACCGAGTATGTGGACGCGATCATGGAGGATATCCAATGGCTCGGCTATCAGTGGAACGACGTGCTGTATGCGTCCAGCTATTTTGACTTCATCCACGCCTGCGCCATCGACCTGATCCGGCGCGGCAAGGCCTATGTGGACGATTCCACGGCCGACGAGATCCGCGAAAGCCGCGGCACGCTGACCGAACCGGGCAAAGAAAGCCCGTATCGGAACCGCAGCATTGAAGAAAACCTCGATTTGTTCAACCGCATGACCGCCGGCGAATTCCCGGACGGCGCCCGCGTGCTGCGCGCCAAAATCGACATGGCGTCGCCCAACATCAATATGCGCGACCCGGTGATCTATCGCATTGCGCACGTCACCCACCACCAGACCGGCGACAAGTGGTGCGTCTATCCGCTGTATGATTTTGCGCACCCGCTGTCCGATACCAAAGAGGGCGTGACTCATTCGCTGTGCTCGCTGGAATTTGAAAACCACCGCCCGCTCTATGACTGGTTTTTGCAGGCGCTGGAGCTGCCGCAGCCCAGCCGCCAGATCGAATTTGCCCGGCTGAACCTCAACTATTGCCTGACGAGCAAGCGCAAATGCCTGCAGTTGGTCAAGGAGGGCATCGTGGACGGCTGGGACGACCCGCGCATGGCCACGCTTTGCGGCATGCGCCGCCGCGGCTATCCGCCCGAAGCGATCCGTGATTTCATCGGCCGCGTGGGGGTCTCCAAGGCGTATTCCGTGGTGGACTTCGGGCTGCTGGAGGCCTGCGTGCGCGACAATCTGAACCGGAACGCGCCCCGCGCCATGGCTGTCCTGCGTCCGCTGAAGGTCGTCATCGACAACTATCCCGACGATCTGGCGGAGGACATCGAGCTGCCGGTCCATCAGGACCGTCCGGAGCTTGGCACCCGCGTCACGAAGTTTTCCAAGGTCATCTATGTGGAGCAGGAAGACTTCATGAAGGACCCGCCGAAAAAGTATTTTCGCCTGTTCCCCGGCAACGAGGTCCGCTTGCGCGGCGCATACTTTGTGAAATGCGTCGGCTTTGACGAGGATGAAACCGGCCGCGTCACCTGCGTGCACTGCACCTATGACCCGGCAAGCAAGGGCGGCAACTCGCCGGACGGCCGCAAGGTCAAGGGCACGCTGCACTGGGTCAGCGACATTGACAGCACCCCGTTTGAGGCGCGGCTGTATGACCGGCTGTTCCGTGTGGAAAACCCGTCGGACGAATCCGCGGGCAGCTTCAAAGACAACCTGAATCCCGATTCGCTGACCGTGCTCACCGGCTGCCGGCTGGAAGGCGGCGTGCAGGGGCTGAAAGAGGGCGACACCCTTCAGTTCATGCGTCAGGGCTATTTCTGTGTGGATAAACACAGCACGCCGGACGCCCTTGTGTTCAACCGCACGGTTGCGCTGAACTCCTCATGGAAATAAGCGGTACGCAGCAGACGCACAGCGGCCGCAATCATCATGCAATATAAAGAAAGGATGCTTTCTCATGAAACTTGCATATCGCATTGCCACACCCATCCTTGCACTGGGCACCATTGCCCTTGCACTGTTTTTGCCGTTCTTTTCTGTGACGGTCGCCTGGTCGGACGACACGGCCAAAATGATCCTCGGCATCGCGCTGGCCGCAATGGGCCGCACCTCGCCCACATTTGAGTTTTCGATTTTTATGCTGCTCAAGGGCGGCGCCAAAAGCGTCACCTCTGACGCGCCTGAAGCCAAAATGGTGATGGACGCGCTGTCTCCCATCAAAGGGCAGTTGATCGCGTTCCTGGTCCTTTTCATCATCGTTGTGCTGATTTTGCTTGCGGTCGCCGTGCTCGCGGCCCTGGCCAACAACAAAAAGAAGCGCAACATCGTGATGATCCTGGCGGGCGCAGCGCTGGTCGTCAGCTTCGCGGCCATTCTGGTCAGCAACGCGGCGTTCAAAAAGATCGACCTGATCAGCATTTATCCGTTCCTGACCTTTTTTGTGCCGGATCAATTGGCAAATACCCTCAGCTCGCTGACAAGCAGCGACGGCCTGATCGGCTCGCTGGTCAGCGCCGTGCTTCCCGGACTGTCGGCGTCGTCAGGTGACCTGGCCGAAGCGGGGCGCTCCCTGATGCTGAACGAAGACATTGCAAAGTCCCTGTCGCCGCTTGTTGACAATTACTTCTCGCTTGGCGAAGCGATTTTGTCTGCCGGCTTTTTCGCCGTGTTTGGCATGCTGATCCTGCTGATCCTCTGGACGGTCCTGACCAACTATATCCTCAAGAACCCCATCCAGCGCAAGCGCCGCTATCGCCGCAAAAGGCCGCTGCGCAGTCCCTTTGCCAGCAAGAAAAAAGAGGCATGACCTCAACCGGTCAAAAAAAAGCATCCGCACCCCGGGAACACCCCGTCGGTGCGGATGTTGTTTTGTTATGTTCACACGTTGAACAGGAAGTGGACGATGTCGCCGTCCTTCATCACATACTCTTTGCCCTCAGACCGGACCAGACCCTTTTCACGCGCGGCGGCAAGGGACCCGCACGCCATCAGATTGTCAAAGGTGACGATCTCGGCGCGAATGAAGCCGCGTTCAAAGTCAGAGTGGATCTTGCCGGCGGCCTGCGGCGCCTTAGTGCCGTTTTTGATGGTCCAGGCGCGCACCTCCGGCTGCCCGGCGGTCAGATAGGAAATCAGACCCAGCAGGTGATAGCTGCGCCGGATCAGCAGATCCAGTCCGCCCTCTTCCACACCGAGGTCAGAAAGGAACATCTCCTTGTCCTCTTTGGAAAGGGACGAAATTTCCGCCTCCAGCCCCGCGCAGATCGGCAGCACCTCGCTGCCCTCTTTTTCTGCAATCTCGCAAACTGCGCGGTAATTTTCGTTGGATGTAATGCCCGTGGTGAAATCCTCTTCACTCAGGTTGCAGGCATAGATGACCGGCTTTGCCGTCAGCAGGCACGCCTCGTCCAGGATCGCCTGCTCGTTTTCGTCACAGTCGATCACACGGGCGGGCTGTTCGTTTTCCAGCGTCTCTTTGACACGCTTGAGGAACGTCACCTGCGATGCCAGGGTCTTGTCCCCTTTCATGGCTTTGGCCGCGCGGTCGATGCGCCGGTCGATCATTTCAAGGTCTGACAGAATCAGTTCCAGGTTGATCGTTTCAATGTCGCGTCTTGCGTCCACACTGCCGTCCACATGGATGATGTCGTCATTTTCAAAGCAGCGCACAACGTGCACGATCGCGTCCACCTCGCGGATATGCGACAGGAACTTGTTGCCAAGGCCCTCGCCCTTTGACGCGCCCTTGACCAGGCCGGCAATGTCCACAAATTCCACCGTGGCCGGCGTCACCTTGAGGGGGTGATACATTTCTGCCAGCGCGTCGATGCGCTTGTCCGGCACGGCGACCACGCCGACATTCGGTTCGATGGTGCAAAATGCATAGTTTGCAGACTGGGCGCCCGCGTTGGTGATGGCGTTGAACAGCGTGCTTTTGCCGACGTTTGGCAAACCGACGATTCCAAGTTTCATGATGCGCGGTCCTTTCTTTTACTTCGCAGCGGCTTCCAATGCCTGGGCAAGATCGCCGATGATATCTTCCACGTCCTCAAGGCCGACAGACAGACGGATCAGGTCGGGCTTGACGCCGGCCTCTTCGAGCTGCCGGTCGGAAAGCTGACGGTGCGTGGTGCTTGCGGGGTGCAGCACACAGGTGCGGCAGTCCGCCACGTGGGTCACAATGTTGCACAGCCGCAGCGCGTCCATGAATGTTGTTGCCGCGGCGCGGCCGCCCCTGACGCCGAAAGAGATCACGCCCGACGTGCCGTTCGGCATATACTTCATGGCCTTTGCATACTCGGCGTCACCCTCCAGCCCGGGGTAGGACACCCAGGAAACGTTGGGATTCTTTTCAAGGAACCGGGCAACTGCCATGGCGTTTTCACAGTGCTTTTTCATCCGCAGGGGCAGCGTTTCCAGCCCCAGGTTCAAAAGGAAGGCATTGTGCGGCGACGGAATGGACCCGAGGTCGCGCATCAGTTGGGCCACGCATTTGGTGATGAACGCCGCCTTGCCGAAGCGCTCGGTATAGGTGATGCCGTGATAGGAATCATCCGGCGTGGTCAGGCCCGGGAATTTGTCGTTCTGCGTCCAGTCAAAATTGCCGGAATCCACAATGACGCCGCCGACCTGGGTGGCGTGACCGTCCATATACTTTGTGGTGGAATGCGTCACAATGTCCGCGCCGAATTCAAACGGGCGGCAGTTCACCGGCGTGGGGAAGGTGTTGTCCACAATCAGCGGCACCCCGTGGCGGTGGGCAGCGGCGGCAAAGCGCTCAATGTCAAAAACGTTCAGCGACGGATTTGACAGCGTTTCGCCAAAAACGGCCTTGGTGTTCTCGCGGAACGCGGCCTCCAGCTCCTCATCGCTGCAGTCGGGCGAAACAAAGGTGAACGCAATGCCCATGCGCCGCAGCGTCACGTTGAACAGGTTAAAGGTTCCGCCATAGATCGCGGTGGAAGACACCACATGGTCGCCGGCCGCGCACAGGTTCAGCACGGCAAACAGGTTTGCCGCCTGGCCGGACGACGTCAGCACACCCGCCACGCCGCCTTCCAGCGCGGCGATCTTTGCCGCCACGGCGTCGTTTGTGGGGTTGGCCAGCCGGGTATAGAAATAGCCGTCTGCCTCCAGGTCAAACAGTTTGCCCATGGCGTCGCTGCTGTCATATTTATAGGTCGTGCTCTGCACGATCGGCAAAGCGATCGGTTCCCCGTTTTTTGCGGTATAACCCGCGTGCACACATTTGGTTGCGATTCCGTGTTCTTTCATAAAAACATCCCTCGGCTTTCATCCGTGAATTATTTATTTTTTGTCGCGCAGGGCCTCTTCCTCAGCCAGTGCGTCATAGTACTCATCCTCATAGTCGATGGGCTTGCGCAGCGCAAAGACGATGATCAGCAGCAGCACAAAGGTGACGCCGGCCAGCACCGAAAAAGCGACCACAAAACGATCGATCACAAACTGCACGATCTTGCCGGCCGCAGAGACCGTCTTTCCCTTGCTCACAACGGCAAGCAGATCTTTGTGCGGCACCTTGCGGCTGCCCGGTTCCATGGTGGAATCCGAAACGATAAAGCCAAGGTCGTCGTCGCCTTTGATCTTGACGCCGGTCTTGTCAACCACGCCGAACGAAAAGCTATAGGCCTCTTCCCCGTTTTCCGTGGCGATCGGATAACGATAGGCCACGCTTTCACCCTCTTTGACCATGGACGGATTCACGCCGATCACCAGGTCGCCGGCCTTGACGCCCGCGTTCTCATAGTCTTTGGAGGCTGTGAAAATGTATCTGCCGAGGAAGCGATCGCCGGTATTGATGCCGACAATCTGGTTGGCAAGGCCCACCGCGACCGTCACCAGCAGCAATGCAATAAAGATGATCGACAGGAAAAAGCGTGTGATCACGCGCAGGAACCCGTGGTGGCGGCGTTCTTCCGCCACCGGCTCCCGCTGCGGGGCGGGGCGGCGTGCCGGCGAAGCGGGCTGCACCGGCGGCTGCGGCTGATACTGCGGCTGCGGCGCCGGCTGGGTCGGATACTGCTCAGGCACCGGCGGCTGGGTCGGATACGGCTCCTGCATCGGCGGCTGCGGCTGGTATGGCTGCGGCGCCGGCTGGGGCGGATATTGCGGCGGATACTGCGGCTGCACCGGCGGCTGCGGCGCAGGCATTTGCTGCGGCTGATAATTCGGGCTGAAGCTGTTGATGTCTTCAAACCGCGGTACTTCCTCCGGTGCGGGCAAAGCGGCACCCGACGCTTCTTCATTGCCGACGAACAGCGCCTGTGTCCGCTCGTCATCCATGCTTTCCGGCGCGGCCGGGGCAGGATACGGCGGCTCGTCTGCCGGTGCGGCAGGCGGCTGGGGCGCTTCCTGCGCCGGGGATACATTCGTCAGCTCGGTCAGGTCCGGGAATGCCGGCGGCTCCAGCCGGGTCTGGTCGTTTTGCGGCGCCGGCGCAGCGGTATCGTCCGGCGCGGGCTGCGCAAACAAACGGTCAGCGTCAAAAATCGACGCACCGCTCCACCCGTCCCCCGGCGCAAAGAATGCGTCGGCCGGCGGTGCCGCGTCCGGTGTGTCAGCGGCCTGCGGAGCATCGGCCGGTTCATTGGCCGCTGCGGGCTGCGCATCCTCCGGGGCGGCCGGTTCTTCCGCAGCTTCCGGCACGTCCGCCGCGTTGCCCGTGTCGGCGTCGTCAAACGGGAACGCCTGCGCCGGATCAAACGACGGTGCATCGCCCGCGGGGGCAGGTTCGTCCTCGGCGTCTGCTGCGGGCTGCGCCTGCGGGTCACCGGCCGGTTCGTCCGCCGGTTCTTTCGCCGGTTCTTCGGGTTTTGCCGGCTGTGCTTCGGCGTCGTCTGAAACGATCAGCAATTCATCCAGCGGCTCCATTTCCACCGTGGTCTCAACGGGTGCGTCTTTGACAGGCTGCGGCGCTTCCGGCGCGTCGTCATCCAGCGGCTCGATCTCCATGGTGTTTTCTTCCTGTTTCATCGCCGGCAAAGGATAGGTTTCCTGCATCGGCGGCTGCGCCGGGTAGGGCTCCGGCATTGGCGGCTGCACCGGATAGGGTTCCGGCATCGGCAGCTGCACCGGGTAGGGCTCCGGCATCGGCGGCTGCACCGGGTAGGGTTCCGGCATCGGCGGCTGCACCGGGTACGGTTCCGGCATCGGCGGCTGCGCCGGGTACGGTTCCGGCATCGGCGGCTGCACCGGGTACGGTTCCGGCATCGGCGGCTGTGTCGGGTACTGTTCCGCCGGCGGCACGGCATACGCCGACGCTGCCAACGGCGCAGAAACTTCTTCCTGCTCCGTTTCATCTATGGCCGGCTCCGCACTCTGTTTGGCGGCGCGTTTGCGGTCTTTGCGGCGTTTGCGCAAAGACTTGTGGTCCGCCTCATCCTCCGCGTCGTCATGCATCACCTGATAATAATCGTCCATCAGACCGGAAAGCTCGCCCTCCTTGACCGGGGCATTCGGGTGCAGCGTCTCGGTCGCGGTGGGCTGCGGTGCGGGTGTCGGCTGGGGCGCCGGCATCGGCTGCGGCACGGGCGCCGGCTGGGGCGCCGGCATCGGCTGCGGGGCCTGCATCGGCGGCTGCATCACATTTGCAAACGCCGCGTCGGTTTTTTGGCGCAGTTCCGCCTGCTGCGCTGCGGTCAGCGGGCCGCTGTCATCCAGCATCCGCTGCGCTTCATTCATTGCCGCAGAGGATGTTCCCGCCGCGGGCGCATAGGTCCTTGCAAATTCCTGCACCGCGCCGGAAATCTCTTTTGCGCTTCTGGCGTGCGCTTTCACGTCGTCCATGCTGCTGTGCGCAACGGGCGGCTGCGGCGCCGGGGCGTCGGTCGTCTCGGGCGCCTTTTGGCGGGCCGGGTCGGAAAAGACCGTGTTTTGGAATGCGCGGTCAAAATCATCCAGACTTTTGGGTCGATATGCCATGGTCGCTCCTCCTCTTACTGAATCCCTTTTTCAAGCACGACGTCGATCATCTTACGCAGGCTTTTGAGATTTTCCATAATTGTGGTGTTTTCGGTCCGCAGTTCCACCGAATGGGTCATCGCCTGGCGCACAATGGCGCGGCTCTTTTCGTTTGCGGCGGCGATGATCTCGCTCGCCTTGATCTCGGCCTGCGATTTTGTGGAATTGACCGTTTCGGTCAACTGATGAAACAGTTGGGTGATCACCTCGTCCTGATTGTCACCCTCCACCGCAACATACAGTCCGGCCTCTTTCATGCTGTTTTCGATTCTTTCCAGCTTGGTTTCCAGTTCTTCGCCCCAGCTGACCGCGTTTTGATATTCGTCGCGAAGCATTTCAATATACCGGTCAACCTCTTCAATATTGTAGCCCTCCGGCTGCAAAGAAAAATTTGTATTCGCCATGGGTCATTCCTCCTGCGTAGTATTTTATTATAGCGGATGCGCCTGAAAAATTCAACCGCAGCGCGTCGATTTTTCATAAAAACGCATCAGTCAAAATCAAATTCATCCTCGTGCTGGCGGCGAAAAATGTCAAACACCTCCAGCAGTGTCGCGTCATCCTCCACCACGCGATACGCCTCGCCGTCGGTATAGGGCAGCACGCGATAGATCTCGATGTCTCCGTCTGTCTGCGGGTCTGTCAGCACCAGATATTCCTTGTCACCCAAAAACACCAGGTCCAAAAACTCAAGGGTGCGCGTCACGCCGTCCACGTCCGTAAACGTCACGACCGGCGTTTCCATTTCATCGTTCAGTTGGTCCAGAATCTCACTCATCGCTGTCCTCCTCTTCCGGCACGCCCTTGGCGGCGTTCATGTCAAACCGATAGATCTCCTGCTTTTCAATGTCAAAATTCTGCACGATGATCGGCGGAATGCCCGCCGCGGCAGAGATCATGGTGACCATGGTTTTGGCATAAGGAAACAGTTCCTTGAACGTGTCCACATGGATAAATTCCTTTTCCACCGCGTCAATGATCTGAAACAGGCCGCTGATCGACACCTTGGCAGAAAGCACCTTTGGTTTTGTTTTGTCAAAGACCTCCACCGTCAATACGGCTTCACAGGTCCCGTTTTTGGCATAGCGGACGTTGTGCGCCACCTTGTTGCTCAGCTTGAGCTGCACGCTGCCCTGCACGTTGTTGGTCAGCACAAACTCTTTGACCTTGTATGCTTTGAGTTGAACGTGAGACATCAGTTGCCCTCCTTTGATCGTTGGCGCTTCGGCAGTTCCGTAAGTAGCAGCGGAAACACCAGCGCTTCCCTGAGATAGTTCCTGGCCCGCAGGCGCTTTGGCGACGGCGCCGGCAGCGTCTTTGCCCGAACGCCGGCCAGCCGGCCGATGCAGCCGGCACGCAGCAAATGAAATTCGCTGGACAGCACGGCGATCTTTGCGTCGCTTTGCCCGCGCCGCCCAAGCAGCGCTTTGGCATTGATAAAGTTTTCCATCGTGGTCTGCGACTGATCCTCTAACAGGATCCGGGCGTCGTCCACGCCGTTTTGCAGCAGAATCTCACGGATCGCCTGCGCCTCGCTTTTGGTCTGGTCGTCATGCACAAGCCCGCCGCAGGGGATCGCCAGCACCGCCGGGTGCGCCAAAAGGTACCGCACGGCAGCCTCGGATCGCAGGCGCAGCGTCTCTTCCGCCGTGTCGCCCCGCACCCGGCAGCCCAGAATCAGCAGCACGTCCGGCGTTTCTCTCAGCGTTCCGCGGGACGCGGCGCTTTCCAGCAGCGCAAATGCCGCCGCACCGACTGCCGTCGCCATGCCGACCACGGTCATTTGTTTCATGCGCAGGCCCCCTTCATAAACTTGCTCAGTGTATAGTATATCATAAATTCCCGCAAAAAGAAACCGTTTTAAAGATATTTCTGTTTCTTTTTTTCAAAGCGTCCGCCCGCGCCGTTTCCGTCCCAAAAAAGACTATGGACAAAAAGTGCGTCCTCATGTATAATAGATTCGTTATGCATTGCATAAACATAGATACCCCCGTTCCCGGCGGCAGCGCGTTTTCTGCGTACCGGGCAGAAACGGGCGCCCAAAAAACCCGACCGAATGAAAGGAGAACCTGTTATGTGCGGAATCGTCGGTTATGCAGGGAAACATCACGCCGTCCCCTATTTGCTGGAGGGACTTGAAAAGCTGGAATATCGCGGATATGATTCGGCGGGCATTGCCGTCAACGAGCCGGACGCCATCCGCGTCATCAAGACCAGGGGGCGCATCGGCAATCTGGAATCACTGATCGCTTCGCAGCGGCACTCCGACGCCACGGTCGGCATCGGCCACACCCGCTGGGCCACGCACGGCAAGCCGAACGACGTCAACGCCCACCCGCATCTGAGTGAACACGGCCTGTTCTGCGTGGTACATAACGGCATCATCGAAAACTATCTGTCGCTCAAAGCGCAGCTCATTGCAGACGGGTTTCATTTTGCGTCGGAAACGGACACCGAGGTCATCGCGCATTTACTGGAGCAAAACTATGACGGCGACTTTGTGTCCACGGTGCGCAAAACGGTCGCCATGCTGGAGGGCGCCTATGCCCTTTGCATCCTTTGCCGCGATTTTCCGGACAGTATCGTCTGCACGCGCTGGGCCAGCCCGCTGGTCATGGGCAAAAACAGCGACGGCGTGTTCCTGGCCTCTGATGTGACGGCGATCCTGAAGCACACCGACGACGTCTTTTATCTGGACGGACGCGAGATCGCGCTGATTGAAAACGGCGCGCTCACCTTCTTTGGCCCGGACGGCGCCGCCGGAGAAAAACAGCCGAAGCACATCGACTGGAGCGTTTCTGCCGCGCAGAAGGACGGCTATGAACATTTCATGCTCAAAGAGATCATGGAGCAGCCGAAGGCGATTCAGGACACCGTGTCGCCGCGCATCAGCAGCGACAAACGCATCGTGTTTGAAAACTTTCATCTGACAGACGACGAGATCGCGCACCTGAACCGCATCGTGATCGTGGCCTGCGGGTCGGCGTTCCACGCGGGCGAGGTCGGCCGCTATGTGCTTGAAAAGATGACGCGCATCCCGGTGGAGACCGCCATCGCCTCAGAGTTCCGGTACCGCGACCCCGTGCTGGACAGCCACACGCTGGTCATTGTCATCAGCCAGAGCGGTGAAACCGCCGACACCCTGGCCGGTCTGCGCCTGGCAAACGAAAAGGGCGCCAAGACCGTGTGCATCGTCAACGTCGTGTCCAGCTCCATCGCCAACGAGGGCGGCAGCGTCATCTATACCCACGCCGGGCCGGAGATCGCCGTTGCCACCACCAAGGCCTATTCCGCCCAGGTCGCCGTGCTGTATCTGCTGTCCGGCTACATCGCCGACCGCAAGGGACTGCTGACTGACGACGCGCGCAAAACCTATGTGGACGCGCTTTTGAAACTGCCCGACCTGATCGACCAGACGCTCAGAGACTGCGACGATCAGATGAAAAAATTTGCCGAGCTGTTCATCCCGATGGAGCACGCCTATTTCATCGGGCGCAATCTCGATTACGCCTGCGCGATGGAGGCGTCGCTCAAGCTCAAAGAGATCAGCTACATCCACTCCGAGGCCTATGCCGCCGGCGAATTGAAACACGGCACGATCTCTCTGGTTGAAAAGGGCACGCTTGTGGTTGCACTTGCCGCCTGCAGCGACGTCTTCGGCAAAACCATGAGTAACATCAAAGAGGTCAAAGCGCGCGGCGCGCGGGTACTTTGCGTGTCAACATCAGAGAATGCCGCCGCCATGAACGAGGTGGATTTCAAGGTCATCATTCCGGATACGCTGCCGCTGTTTGCCGTCACGCTGGAGGTGCTGCCCATGCAGCTGCTTGGTTATTACACCGCCAAAAGCCGCGGCTGCGACATCGACAAGCCCCGCAACCTTGCAAAGAGTGTGACCGTGGAATGAGCGGAAAATGAGCGGAATGTGAATTTTTTGGGGATTCTATTGTTTTTTTTAAGTAAGTGTGCTAAAGTAAATAAAACATAAAAACCGACAAGAAAGAAGGCATCTTTATGAATTGTGAAAAATGCGGAAACAGCATTCCCGCCGGGCTTTCCGCCTGCCCGCACTGCGGCGCCCCCGTGGAGGATGACGACGTCATCAACGAAGCGGCTGAAGCGACCGAAGCCATTGCAGCAGACGACGTGACCGAAGCTGCCGAAACCGTTGCCGAAACCGATGACGTGACCGAAGCTGCCGAAACCGGCGACGCGACCGAAGCGATTGCCGAAACCGACGACGTCACCCGGGCTTTGACCGAGGACGAAAGCGCGACCGCCGTTCTTCCCACCGAAGCGAGCGTCTTTCAGCCGCAGGCCGACCAGCCGCTGAATCAGGAGGACCCGATGGCCCAGGCAATGGGCACCGCCACCCCGCCCAAAAAGACCGGCGGCAACGGCAAAGCCATTGCGATCATCGTCATTGCAGTGATCGTTGCCGCGGCGATCGGCGTGGGCGCTTGGCTGATCAGCAAAAACAAAAAGAATGACGACAACACGGATAACGACACCACCGTTTCGCAGGAAGCCGACTCCACCGGTGAAAATGATGCGACCAAGCCGGACGAATCGACCGAACCGGCCAACCCGGACGACACGACCGAAGCGCCGTCTGACAAAGACGACACGAGCAAGCCGGCCGATGCAAACGACACAACCAAGCCGGGCGACACAGACGACACAACCGAAAAGCCGGATGACGGCAAGCCGACCGACAGCAAACCCACGGACAAGGATGATACGACCGGTACCACCAAAAAGCCCAAGACGACCGATCCGGTCAAACCGACAGACGGCAAGCCTGACCCCAGCAGCTATCGCATCGCCCGCTATAAAGACATCTTTGCAAGCAAGCAGTTCCTGATGGAAATGACGGTGGAGGATGACAGCGCCGACATCAGCGGCCCGATCAAGCTGGCAACCAAAAACGACAACGTCTATATCTCTGCAAGCATGGAAGGCATGGACGCCGTCATCATTTATCAGGCAGACACCAAAAAGAGCTACATGCTGATGCCGCAGATGAAGATCTATACCGAAATGACAGAGGACGTGATGGGCGATTCCAGCATTTCCGACCTGTTTGATCTTGACGCGCTGACCGGCAGCTTTAACGAAGAGATGACCGAAGCCAACATCAAAACCTCCACCAAAAAGATCGACGGAAAGTCTCTCTATTGCGAAAGTGTCACGACCAAAGACGGCATCACCACGAACTATTACTTTGACGGCGACGATCTTGTGCTGATCGAAAACCTGGACGGCCATGAAAGCGAAAGCCGCATGAAGATCACCAAGCTCACGGACGAGGTTCCCGACTCTTTGTTCCAGGTTCCCAAGGGCTATGTCTATATGGACCTGAACGCACTGGGCGGTCTGCTCGGATAACCGACACCAAACAAAAAACGCAGTCAGTTGTGGCTGCGTTTTTTATATTTTTCGGTACCGCCGGGCGGCGATCAATGCACGTCGTTCTCCTGCATCCAGCGGCGGATCACCTGAAAATCTGACAGCGCGTCTGCCTTTTGCGCCTCGTTGCGCAGCAGCGCCGCCGGGTGAAAGGTCCCCATCAGGGTGAAGTTTCCCTTCCGGATCAACTGCCCGTGCTGCCGCGTGACGCGGAAATCGGGGGAAATCAACCGCTGGGCGGCGATGCGTCCCAGGCAGACGATGAGCTGCGGCCGCAGAATGCGCACCTGACTGCGCAGCCAGGGCAGGCACTGCTCGGTCTCTTCCGGCTTGGGGTCGCGGTTGTGCGGCGGGCGGCATTTGACCATGTTGGCAATATAGATATTTTTGCGCCGGTCCAGATCGATCAAAGAGAGATACTTGTCCAGCAGTTGCCCGCTGCGGCCCACAAACGGCTCCCCGCGCAGGTCCTCCTGCTCGCCGGGGCCCTCTCCCACAAACAGGATGCGCGCCCCCGGCACGCCGACGCCAAACACCAGGTTGGTGCGCGTTGCGCCCAGCGGGCAGCGCTGGCAGGCCCGGCACGCCTTCTCCAGTTTCAAAAGCTCCTGTTCCATAGAGCATCCTCCTTTCCCGTGATGATCCGGTTCAAAACCCGCATCACAGCTTCATCAAAAAAGCCGCACCGAAATCATTTCAGTGCGGCAACCGTTTTATCGTCACATAAGGTTCGCGGCCGTCCGGTCGTCATCCTGCGGCTGCGTGAACCGCTCGGTCACATCGGGCTGCTCTTCCGGGAACGCTTTGCGCTGCTCGCTCACGCGCCGGGCGTTCGCTGTGCGCTGGGTGTCAGAAATCTGCTGCAGCAGACGGATCGCTTCTGCCACGCCAAAGAACAGGACCCCCAGGACCGCACCGACCGCAACGCTCGCGATGAACCAGACATAGGGCAGGCTTTCAGCCACCATGACCGCCAGCAAAAAACCGACGATGATTCCAAGCGCGATCAGCACAACGCCCACAAAGTTCAGCGCCTTTGCAAAGCCGTTGCGCGTCGGCATTCCAACGCCGTTGGAAGCGTCGACCAGCGCATCATATTCCTCATCCGTCACAACCATCGGGGTGCGGCGGTTCCCGTCTTTGCGTGCCGCCAGGCCCCATGCGGCAAGATCGGCATTCTTTTTGCGGTAGTATTCCTCCCGCTGCTGCTTTTTTAACTCACGCAGCTTGCTTTCGACCTGATCGACCATGCGGTTCCCTCCGAATGCTTTGACTTAAAAATCCTGCCTGGTGTGGCGCCAGTTTTCAACACCGCCAAAGAGAATCCCAAGCAGCTTGGCGCGGATCGTCTGAATGATCGCCTTGATCTTGTTGATAAAGACCTTGAACATGCTCAGGTCCGCCGCGTCGCCGGCATCTGAATCATCGGCGCACTTGACCGCCTTTGTCAGCGAGGAGTTGTAACCGCCGACATTGCTGGGCGTTGTGGTGCCGTCCGGGTTCACCGTTGCTTTGGACATGGCTTCCCAGTTGCTGCGGCTGCCCGGATAAATGACCAGATAAATACTGTCGCACTTCCAGAACGCCGCCTCGCCGATGGATTCCAGGTTGGCCGGCAGGGTCACGGTCAGCAGCCCGGAGCAGCCCTGGAACGCGCGGTTGCCGATCGTTCTCACGGAATTCGGCAAGGTCAGGGTCGACAGCGTGCTGCACCCGTTGAATGCGTTGTCCGGAATCGCCGTGATGGCAATACCGTCTGTGAAGATCAGAGTTGACATATAAGCGCAGCCTTCAAACGCGCCCTTGCCGATGCTTGTCAGCGTTTTGGGAAGGACCACGACCGCAAGGCTCTCGCAGTTCTGGCAGGCATATTCGCCGATGCTTGTGACGGTCTCGGGCAGATTGAGCGCCTTCAGACCGCTGAAGCCGCGGAACGCGCCATCGCCCAGTCTGGTAAAGGTCGCCGGGAACGGAACCGGGTCGGGCAGCACTTGCTCTTCCGGCGTCAGCAGACCGATCAGGCCGCCGCCCTGACCGGGCTCTTCTTTCTTTGCAGCCTTGATTTTTTCGATTCCGACCGCCTGCGCGGCTTCCACCGCTTCAGGTGTGGTGCAGGCCTTGATGGCGTCAATGGCCGCCTGCGCCGCCGCAACGGTCTTCGGGCCGCCGTTTCTGGCTTCCTTTTCGATCGCTTCAATCGCAGCGGTCTGTGCTGCCTGCAGGGCATAATCCTGCGCCGAGATCGTGATCTCGTCCACGGTATAGAACCGTTCCAGCTTGGCGCAGCCGTTGAACGCGTCCGCCTCAATATTGACCAGATGCGAAGGAAGGTTGAGCATGGACAGTTTGAAGCAATCCATAAATGTGCCTTCCCTGATCACGGTGATGCTGTCCGGCAAAATCATGATGGGCAGGCTGCGGCAGTTGCGGAACGCATATTTGCCGATGGAGGTCAGCGTTTCCGGCAAACGGGACGTGGTGCTTTCAAACTGCGGCGCCAGCGGGTCTGCCTCGTCCTCGTCTGTCGCCGGGGCAGGATCTTCTGCCGGGGGCGTGGTCTCGTCCTCTTCGGTCGGGAAGTCGCTGTCCTTTGCCAGACGGATCATTGCCAGATCGTCGCAGTTATAGAACGCATAATCACCGATGGCGGTGATCGCTTCGGAAAGGAGCATCGTCTTCAGGCCCGTGCAGGACACGAACGCATATGCCGGAACCTCAGACATTCTGGTCCGGCCCAGGTTGACAACCTCCAGCGCGTCGCAGTTTGCAAACGCATAGGTCCCGATGGATTCCAGATTCTCCGGCATGTTCATCGTCTTCAGGATCGTGCAGCCATAGAACGCGTCGTTGCCGATGCCGGTGATGGTATCCGGCAGCTTCACATTGCGCAGCGACACGCAGTCACGGAACGCACTGGCCGGAATCGCGGTCAGCGCCGTTTTGCTCAGATCCAGGTCAAGCCCCAGCGTCGCGCAGCCGCGGAACGCGCCCTCGCCGATCGTGGTCAGGCCGCTGCCCACTGAGATCGCCTCGATGGCAGAGCAGTTGCGGAACGCTTCTTTGCCGATGGTCGTCACGCTGTTTTCCAGCACAACGGCACGCGCACTGCTCAGGCCGGCAAACGCGCGGTCACAGATGGACGTGATCCCGTCTTTGACCACGATCCCCTTGATTTCATTGACATAGTTGATGTAGTATTCCGGCTGTGTCACCTCGCCGGTGCCGGTGATGGTCAGGATGCCGGCGTCGCTCAGCACCCAGTGTGCGTCCGGCCCGCAATCGCCGCGCGCCGCTGATGCAGACACCACGGTCAAAGACATCAAAAGCACAAACAAAAGCAGGAACAGGCTATGTTTCAAATGTTTCATGGGAAAGCCTCCAATCAAAAAAGTTTTTCCAATGGTTATCATATCATCCTTTTTGGTTTTTGTCAAGCCACCGCCGGCGAATTCGGCGCACAAAGCACGGCGAAGAAAAATTTTAACAAAATGACAAAATGTTTGCCGCCGGTCAGCGCGGGTTCAAGCCATGCTCACGCCTCTTCAACGCCGCGGTTTTCATGCGCCACGCGCAGCACCCGGCAATAATGCTGCGCCAGCCCTTTCCACCGGCCCAGCGCCCGCGGGTCCCATGTCTTCGGCGGCGCCGCGGTGATCCCGATCGTTTGCAGCAGCGGCAGCAGCGCCCTTGCCCGGGCGGCAAAGTCCTTCCCGTTCAAAAGCTGCGGGGGTGTCCAGCCGCGCTCCGCCACGGCAAGCATCCGCGGAAAGCACATGAAGCAAAGCTGTTTGAAATCGCGCACAAACTCTGTCCAGATCGGCGTTTCCACCCCGATCACATTGGCGCGGCCGATTTCGGTCAGGCCGGCGCGCATCGGGTCAAAGCCATAGGTCTTGCGCAGCGGCGTCATGCCGTAAGGATAATCCAGGTAATAGTGAAAAAAGTCCTCTTCGATCACCAGTCCGCCGCTGTTGGCACGGTCGATGCAGCGGCCGGTTTTGTCCATCCAGTTGCAGACCACAACGTCACGGTCCAGGTCGCCGCCCTTGAGCGTATCGTTCCATGTCACGGCGCGGCGGCCTTTGGCTTTGAGGTATGCCGCAATGCGGTTGATGAAATCGCTGTGCAGCGCCGCCGGATCGGTCACGCCCAGGCGCCGCATCCGGGCCCGACAGTCCTCACAATTCTGCCAGCGCTGCGGCGGAACCTCGTCGCCGCCGATGTGGACCCATTCCCCGGGAAACAGGTCGCAGACCTCGTCCAGCAGGCGCGTCATCATCTGAAACGTCGCGTCCTTCCCGACGCACAGCACATCCTTGTGGATGCCCGCGTGCGTGGAGACCGCAGTCACCCGCCCCGTGCAGCTCAGGTCCGGGTACGCCGCAAGCAGCGCGACCATGTGGCCGGGCATGTCGATCTCCGGAATCACCGTGATCTGCCGTTCGGCACAAAAGGCCACAATGTCGCGGATCTCTTCCCGGGTATAACAGCCGCCGTACCGCACGCCGTCGTCATTCAAAAAGCCGTCACACGCCCGCCACGCGCTGATCTCATTCAGCCGCGGAAAGCTTTGGCTTTCCATCCGCCAGCCCTGGTCGTCGGTCAGATGCCAGTGAAAGCGGTTGAATTTCAGCAGTGCCGCCGCCTCGATCAGCGTTTTCAGTTGGGCAACACTTTGCATGTGCCGCGCAGAATCCACCATAAACGCGCGATAGGGATAGCGCGGGGCGTCCTCAATGCACACGCACGGATATGTCCCGTCGGGCGCGCGCAGTTGCCGCAGGGTCTGCGCCGCATAAAATCGGCCGCCGTCATCGGCATACGCCGCTTCGCCGCCGTCTGCACGCAGGGTGATGCGATAGCCCTCTGCCGGAAGCGACGGGTCTGCCCGGTACGTCAGCGGACACAGCGTTTCATCATACCGCCCGCCGTAATGCGTCACATGCGCCGGGCGCGGAACGATCGAAATTGCCATCAGCCGTTCGCCCCCCTTTCGGTTCCTTCGGCCGGGTCCGCAGCCGGCGCCCCGTTCAAAAGCTCGACCAGCGCATCCAGCGCCGTTTCATCAAACAGGTCGGCCCCCCGGTCAAAAAAGTCCAGCGCCTTTTGCTCCGCTTCGCTGCCGGTGCTTTTGCTTTTGAGCGCGTGCTTCACCATGCCGAGCATGACGCGGAACATCCCCTTGACCTTGTGCGGATCAAAGGCGCCGGGCAGCAAAACCAGCGGCTCGGTCACCTTCAGCTTTTCTTTTGCTTCGTCCACGGGCAGCGTCACAACAAACAGCCCCACTGCGCCGACGGCCAGCAGATGCGCATAGCGCCCGCGCACCCGTGCCAGGCCCTGCAGCTCGTCTGCCATCACAGAGCCGATAAAGACCACCTCGCTGTCGGCAGGGAACGTCGCCTCGTCAAGGGACGCGCAGGGCAGCCCGGTCTTTTCGGCCAGCAGCCCGGCATAGCGCGCGCCGGTTCCGAAATTCGACTGATAGATGATGACTCGCATACAGCATCGCTCCGTTTCAAAAATCGTCATTTGCACCCGCAGCGGGCGCACCGTTTGATAGATTATACCACAGCGCCGCGTTTTTTTCAACAAAAAGCCGCGCGGGCCTTGACTTTTTTGCAAACCTGTGATATCCTCTATTTGGTTAGCTTGGGCTAACTAAAAATTGCAAAGGAGGACATCGTATGGAACAGATCACCGGCATCATCAAAACGCTCGGCGACGGCATCCAAGCCGTGCTCGATCTCTTCAAGAGCTTCACGGACGCAGGCAGCGCAAGCGCTGAAAGCATCGGCGGCATCAAGGACGCGCTGATCGGGATGTATGATTTCATCACCGGCTTGTTTGCAAAGGAATAAGCAGCACGCAAATCAAAGCAGCCCGCCCGCGGCGCCGTGCCGGAGCGGACTGTTTTTCTCACCAAAAGCAAAAGACCGGATGATCCGGTCTCTTACTGTGCAGTTCAGAAAATTACTGTGCTTCCTGGATCTTCGCAACCAGCTTACCGATGTACTGAACCACGGGGATCAGTGCAGACTTGATGCCTTCGACAGCCTTGGCAAACGTACCGGCAAAATCCGTGCCGGCGATGGTGAAGCTCTGGAACAGCTTCGCGCCGTCCTGTGCGCCTTCATTGACGAGACCGATTGCTTCTGCGATTTTTTCAAACATTGCGGGTGCCTCCCTAAATAATATTGAGAAAAATCTCAAGGAGTATTATATCACGGAAAAACTATAAATGCAACACATTTTTCACATTTTTTACAAAAAAACTGTTTTTTTTCCGTCAAAGTGAATAGACTGTGCGTCAGAATAAACAAAAACCGGGGTGCCAATTTGCATCCCGGCTGTTTGGTGATCGATCGTTTTCAGACCGTCCCGGTCAGCCCGCCGTGCAGCTCATCACGTCGGACGCCGCCGCATGGATCTTGCTGCCGCCCTTTGTGACGATATAAGGCCGCACAAAGAAGTAGTAACGCATCCCCCCGTCGAGCCCGGCAATGTTGACCGCAGCCCGGTCCGCAGCGACGTCCGCCGCCGCATAAAAGCCGTCGTTCGGTTCGGTGCTGACATACACGGTGTATCCGTTGACGCCCGGCACCTGCACCCATTTCACCAGGATCCTGCCGCTGCCGTTTGCCTTGACGCTGCGCAGCGCCGTGGTCTGCGGGCGGGTATAAAGCGCCAGCGCCGCCGACCGGGTAAACACGGTGTCGCTCTTTGTTTTGGCAAAGGCACGCACGGCAAAAACGCAGCGCGCTGCGGGCTGCAGCGATGCAATGGTCAGGCTCGTCTGACCCGCGCCCGCCAAGGTCCGGATCTTTTTCCAGCCGTCGTCCGTCTTTTGATAGACGCGATAGCCCACGGCGCCGGTGAAACGGCTCCAGGTCAGGGTCAGCGCCGTGTCGGTCACCTTGACCGCCTTCAGATTCCGAACGGTCTGCGCTTCAAACGTGTCGACCGAAAGCGCCGTCTTGGTCACGGTCTTGGCCGCGCCGCAGCGTCTGCAGACATAGACATAAGCGCCGTCATGCTTAAACGTCGGTTCCTTTGCCGACTGCAAAACATAGTCATGCGCTTTGCACACGACCGAAAACTTCACGCGGTTTGCCGCCTTGCCGGTCGTGCCGCTTTCAGAATGCCGGCCCACAACGCAGGCGGCATATTTTCCAACGGCAAAGGACTTGAGCTTGACGGTCAGGCTGGTGGTGGCGCCGGACAGCGTCTTTTGCCACGCATGGTCCCAGTCATAACTGCCATCTGTCTTTTTCGCAATGGAGACCAGATACTGATCGGCAGATTCCACCGCCGTCCAGTTCAGGGTCAGCCGCTCGCCCAGGTCCAGCGCCTGCTTTTCCTGCGGGCTGCTGACGGTCACCGGGTCCAGCGACACACTTTGATAATTCTGATAGGCCGGCCAGTAGCGGTCTGCCGCAACGCTGGCGCGGGCATAGGACCGCGACGTCCGGTTGGACGGGATCTCAAAATAATAACACCAGTAATACGCGGCGTCGTATGCGCCGCCCGCCGTGTTGGGCACGCCGAGCAGATAGTTGTAGATGTGCTTGAAATCCCGGGACTGCAGTTCATGCTGCAGATAAGAGAGCTGCCCCGGAATGCTCAGATAGTTCAGATTGTTATCGCTGCAAAACTGGATCAGATTGCTGAACCGCGACCCGTTCCACTGGCAAAGGCCGCCGGACAGCAGGCCGTTGCGGTCGCGGATGACCAAGGTGGGGTCAAAGCCGGATTCCTGCTCCATGTTTGCCATGATTCCGCAGGCAGCCGCGTTGTTGAAACCGATCGACTGTGTCAAAAACGTAAACACGCTGGTTTGATTGGACGGGGCAGATGAATCGCCGGCCAGGCCGCAGGTCGCGGTCGAGGCAAGCAGCAGCATCAGACAGAGAAGGAGCAGCAGCGTTCGTCGCAGCGTTTTCTTCATTCTGAATCACCTCACTCAAAGAATGCGTTTTGGTTGATCGCCGGGCAGGCCGGCTGCGTATGTTTCATTCGTCGCATCGCGGCGGAACAAATGCTCTGCCGGGATGACGCCGCATATTATAACAACTTTTCCAAAAATTGTCAACCCCCTTGTTTCCCATCGGCTTTATCCGCTGAATTTGTGCCGCAGAACCAGTTTTTCGGACGTGTCCCATGAAAATCATCAAAGAAAATGCCGGCGTGTTTTGTGCCGAAAAAATCGACGATTTCAGTCTTGGCGGCACGGCGGATTTTGAATCGGACAAAGGCAAAAAACCGTTCGCTTTTTTTCGCGGACTCCAACGGCCGCCCGATTCAAAAAAGATTCATTGTTATTTTAAAAATCGTCAATATCTGTTTCAAATGAGACAAAAATCATTTCGATTGCGTTTTTTCCTCTTTGCCGTATTCAGGGCGGACGGCACCGGTGCGCCGGCGCGGCGCGGCGCGTTTTCAGGGCGGCCCCGCGCCCCGATTTTCACCCCGCCGCAGCACCGCGGTTTTCCCTGATTTTACGGGCAAAAAAGCCTGTTTTTCCACGGATTTTCCACGCGGAAAAGGGCCCCGGAATTCGGCGATTTTTTTGTCAAATCCGGTCGTTTTTTCGCAAAAATCGGGGATAAAAAATTTTTTATTTTGCCGTTTTCCGGTGTTTTTGACGGTCCTTCACCGCTTTTTGTATACTATTATATATGCGCCCCGGCAGAAAACAATGCGTTCGATCTGAGATTCTCTTCTGTTTTGCGCGCCGACCCTCCCCGTTTTTGTATACTATATTATATATAGTGTTACGCATTGCATTTGCCCGCCGCCGTTGGATTCGCGCCCGCTTTTGTATACTATTTATATATAGGCGGACGCTATTGTTTTTGTCGCCCGGACCGCCGCCGATCTTTGACAATCCTATGAAAAAACAAAAAACAGATTCTGAATTCTTTTTTTGATGCGCGCAATCGCTTGCAAAAGGCCGGCGTTTGTGTTATGATTGTATACGAGAAAATATCCGTAAGGAGGTCCTATACATGAAACGAATATCCAAACGCATTCTGGCACTTGTTCTTTCGTTGGTCTGCCTGATCCCGATGCTCGGCATGGTTGCATCGGCCTATGAAGTCGACCTGCCCATCGTCTATGTCGCGGGTAAATACTCCACGATCTATTCCGCCGACGACACGCGCCAGCTCTATCAGCTGGATCCGCTGCTCAGTGTCACGATCAAAGAGAACGCCTCAACCCTGGTCGCTGCCTACAACACGTCCAACACCACCGGCAACTGGAAGTATTTTGCCGACGCGATCTATGACACGGTGGAGCCGCGCTATCGCGAGCTGAAGCTCAACGGCAACGGCGAAGTGACCAACGGCACCCACATCCATCCGTCCGAAGCCCCCAAGGCAAAAACGTCCAACTTCTATCTGCACGATTACATGTTCTATTATGACAGCCGTCTGGACCCGTATGAGAACGCTTCCCGTCTCAACGACTATATCAACCAGATTCTGGCCGTGACGGGCAAGACCAAGGTCAACCTGATCGGCCGCTGCATCGGCACATGCATCGTTATGACCTATCTGACCGTCTATGGCTGCAGCAAGGTCAACGCCACCATCTTTTATGCGCCGGCCGTAAACGGCGTGTTTGCGATGAGCTCGTATTTCACCAACAACTTCTATTTCGACTATGACAATTTCAGCTACTATCTTGACAACAACTTCAACGATGAAGGCAACGGCTCCGAGACCATCCGCGCCCTGTATGACGCGCTCAACGGCATCGGGTTGTTTGCGCTGGGCCTGCGAACGGCAAACGACGTGTGGGCAAAGACCTCGCCGTTCCTGCTGCAGCGCCTGATCCTTGCCACCATCGGCACCTGGCCGGGCCACTGGACCATGATCGGTTCGCAGTATGAGTACAAAAACTCGACCCTGGGCGACAAGCCGAACGAGGTCTATGAAAAGGCGAAGCGCCTGGTCTTTGCCGGCAAAACGGCCGAATATGCCGGCCTGATCCAAAAGATCGACAAATATCATTACAACGTCAACAACAAGATCTCTGAAACGCTTGACAACTGCATGAAACGAGGCATGAAATTTGCCGTCGTTGCAAAATACAACACCCCGTTGATGCCGCTTTCCGACCGGTCCAAAATTCAGGCGGACGGCACTGTGGAGCTGCGCTCCATGTCCTTTGGCGCCACGGCCGCCGACATCGGCACCACCCTGTCGGCCAGCTATATCCGCGCAGCCAAAAATGCGCGCGGCGACAAATATGTCAGCAAATATCTGTCTGCAGACGGCGTGATCGACGCGTCCACCTGCGACTATCCGGAACAGACCTGGTTCATCCGCGACGTCGGGCACGCGGAATATCCGTCCGAGATCAACCAGCTCTTCCTGTGCATCTTCCGTTCCAAATCACAATATACCGTCCGGACCAACAGCAACTATCCGCAGTTTGTGAAATATGATTCCGCCAACGACAAAATTTCGCCCATCACTGCGGAGGATACCCCCTCGCAGAGTTCTGACAGTTCCGGCGGCGGCAGCAATATTTCCAACTTCTTTAAGCGAATTTCCGATTATATCATCAACTTCGCGATCAAGGTTCTGGAATTTCTCGGTCTGCGCTGAGGCGGCAGCCGATTGAACCGCACAACCGCAATCATGGGGCGCGGGCAAGCCCCTGCGTAAAAAAAGTCACCGGGCCGTAAAAGCGCCGGACAAAAAGGACTGCAAACGCACAACGCTGTGGGAATGCAGTCCTTTTTGATTTTCCTTTCCATCAGTTACAGAACGGTTCCTTTTCTTTGCTCCACGTCAGCGCCTCTCCGCAGATCACCAGCCGGCGCCGGGTCACAGCATAGGACCGCGCCGGGTCGCCGGCATTGCGCCGCAGCACCGTCGGTTCGTCGCCCGGCCAAAGCAAAACCAGGCGGTCCTCTTCAAAGGCATAGCGTCCATACCGCTCGTGCCAAACCACAGTACCGTCCGCACAAAACCGACAGACCGCCGTCCCGTCCGCCGCACACCAGGTTCCGATCAAAAGCGCCCGCGTCGGCGCCTGCGGCTGCAAAGCCAGCACAGCACGCGCCGCCCGCCCCAAACAGCACCGCATCTTTTGTATCATCGTTTGCATGCAACCCCCTCCCCTTTGTTCAAAATATAACATATTACGTTTAGTTTGTCAACACCTTTTACCTTGTTTTATTAAGTAAGACGTTGTGTTAAAATAGAGTAGATAGGTTGGGTGATGCATATGACAAACGAATTCAGAAAAGCCATCGGGCAGCGCATCCGTCAACGCCGAAAGGCACTGCACCTGACACAGGAGGCCACCGCAGAGCAGCTTGGCATTTCGGTCAAGCATTTCAGCGAGGCAGAACGCGGCATTGCCGGGCTGTCGGTTGAGAATCTGGCAAAACTCAGCGACCTGCTCGGCTGTTCCCTCGACCATCTGGTCAAGGGCGCCCTGCCGGTGGACACCGCGCTGCAGGGGTGCCTGTCAGTCCTTTTGCACGCCGTGCCGCATGAAAAAGAGGATGCGGTGGAAGCGCTGCTGCGCGCCGCCGTCCGTCTGGCAAACGACACCGCCGCACCCGGCAGATAATCCAAACGCAAAAAAGCACCGCCTGCACCGTGGGGTACAGGCGGCAATTATATTTATTTACCGGCTTTTGCGGGCGTCAATCCAGCGCCCGTTTTTTATCGATGGGAATGAACAGCATCACGATAAACAGCAAAAAGGCGATCCACAGCCCAATCGACAGGTTCCCGTTTTCCAGACTGAACAGCGCGTCCAGGCTGAATTCATCCACATATTTCAGCAGTGCGCCGACCATCAGGATCAACCCGACCAGCCCCGTGAGCTTTGTGGTGATCTGCGCTTTCAGAATGGACAAAACCGTCATCAGCATGGACGGCAAAAAGATCAGCGCCGTCAGCGCCACCGGCCAGTCATAGATCTCATACTTCCCGGTGACAACCTCTAAAAACGTGCTGCGCATCTCGCTGGGAAACACCCCGCTGCCGGCACTGAACAGCGGCAAAAAGATGACGTTCAAAACCGCCAGAAGCGAAATGATCAGTTGGGCCGGATTCAACGGCCGCCCGTAACGCGGCGGCGGTTCCCAGGCCGGCGGCGCCTCTGACGAAAGATCCAGCGCCATGGTGTCGTCCAGCCGCGGCTCCGCTTCCGGTTCCGGCGCCGGCGCATCCATAAAGGGCAGCGTCTCGGTCTGGATCAGCGCGCCGCAATGCTTGCAGTATCGCTCATAGGTCTGGATCTCATGCCCGCAATATTGACAGTACACAAACGCGCCCCCTTTCTTTGGCTCGCCATTACTTTATCACATTCCGGCAAAAAAAGCAAGGGTTTTTTCACCGAGAAAAACGGGCCGCTTCGCAGGCGACCCGTTCTGCATCCATCGGTTGGTTTATTCCGCGTCTTTTTTCGCTTCCAGATCCAGCGACGCCTGTTTGACATGCGCAAAGAAAAACTCCTTGCGTTCCGGCGTATTGATGACAACGACCGGCTTGACCTGATTGAGCACCCGCCCCTGCGACAGCAGCAGCGCCTTATAATCGTCATAGGTGCCCTTTTCCAACTGCAAAACGACCGGCTTGTCGATCATATTCCAGCGGCGATACTTTTCGTACTTTTCGTTCGCTTCCTTAAACAGCTCGTCGATCGCCTCTTCAAACGCATCCTTTTGCGTCACGGGAACGTCGGAATCGGTATCAACCAGCATGATATAACGCGGGATGTTCGGCTCCGCGTCGGAATAAAAGCTGTGCCCGCGGAAACGGATACCAAACTTCTCTTCCAGCTTTTGCGCAACCCAATCCAGCATCTGGGTCGTCGTCTTTTCGTTCGCGAGGTTCAGACCCATGTTGGTACGATACAGGAACTCCACCTTCGGCGTTTCGTTGTGCATTCCGGTCACGCGCACCACGTCCATGATGCGGTAGCGGTACAGACCGGAGAAATTCGTGATGATCAGCTCATAGTCTTTGCCGACCTCGACCTCGTTCATCAGCAGCGGGCGCGTGCCTTCCGGCGCGTCCAGCGGCAAAAATTCATAGATCAGGCTGCGCGGCAGAATAACATAGTCCGTCGCGTTCAGCTCGATCGCCATCGCCATAAAGCCCTCGGACGCGGCATAGCCCATGTTGTGCATCGGCAGGTCGCCGACATAGCGCTTGAGCTTTTCATGGTACACTGCCAGCGTGGAACCGATCATACCGTAGCCCCAGGTCAGCTTGGGCCAGATGCGCCGCGCGATGGGAACCTCGGTCTCAAAGCCCTGGCGGAACTCATAACGCAGCTCGGCGGCGCGCTGGGGGTTCGGCTTTCTGTGGCCGTACTTTTTGCGCAGGCTTTCCGGGCAGCGGACCGACGGGTCAAGCGTTCCCTTTTCGATGTCGTCGCAAATCATCTCCCAGTGCTCTTCCATGTACTCGAACATGTTCGTCAGCAGGGTGCAGACCATGGAGCCGAGATAGGTCACATTGCGATTGGTCAGGCAAAACAGCAACTGGAAATAGTAGGTGTCGGTGTGCTCTTCATCCTCGGGATAGAGAATGTCGATCGGCGTGGTGGTGAAATATTTCAGCAGCGGTTTCAGATAGGAGAACGGAACCGCGCCGGCGCCACTGCACGGCATGCCGTTGGGCAGCGTTGTGCCGTTCAGGGTCAGCACCAGCGGGCCGACCTGCTTCGGCAGCTTTTTGTAGCCGCGCGCCTTGAACCAGCGGGACGCGCAGGCCGGCGTGGCGGCAAAGCCCATGCACTGCATGTTCCAGACGTCACGCGCCGTTTTTGGCTGCAGCTTCGGCTTGCCGACAGAGCCGGAAGACGAGCAGTAACGCACCACCTTGCTGGAGGTGATGATGTTGCTTTCGTTTCCTTCCACCATGCGATCCACCAGCGGCGCATAGTCGTCAAACGTCTGCAGCGGGACCTTATCCTGATATTCCCGCAGATTGTGGATCGTTTCAAAGCCAAACTTTTTGCCGAGTTCGCAGTCTGCATTTTCCTTCAGAATCTTTTGCAGCGTCTTTTCCTGCGTTTCCATCGGAACGCTTGTGAAGTGTTCAAACCCCGTAAACACAATGTTGCCGAGCCGAACGCCAAAATCTGAAATCGCCATAAGAACCTCCGATCAAAATAATAAAGCACCGTGCTTGTCCTTTCTACTATATCACACTCTGTTCATTTTTTCAAGCCCGCAGCGGAACTTTTTCAAAGAAGCCGGCCATCAAACCAAAAGAGCGCCTTCCGCGCAGGAAGACGCTTTTCGTTGATTTGATGCTCAGTCTGCCGACGCATAACGCGCAATCAGCGCCAGCGTGTCGCCGACTGTCTCGATGCCGAGCGCCTCGCGGTCCGGAATTTCGACCGCGAATTCATCCTCGATCGCCACAGCCATATTGACCAGCTCCAGCGAGTTCAGGCCAAGGTCGGTGCGGATGTTGGTCGCTTCGGTGATCTCTTCGGCCGGGATATCCGAATATTCGCTGATGATATTTGCCAATCGTTCCAGCATGATAAAAACTCCTTTACTTGTTTTGTAGTTCCGTTGTCAGTGCTGTGCAACCCGGACCTGATCCAGCAGTGCGCCAAGGGTACAGTCGGGATTGTCGATGCCGGCCAGAATGACCTTCACCGCGTTTTCATGCAAAGCGCGAATGTCGGCTTCGGTCGACAGCTTCACGCGGTACATATAGTTGATGCGGATGCCGTTCGTCCGCGGGTCCGGGTGGCTGATGACATACAGCGGGCTGAAGTAATGCTCCAGATTATAGGCCTGGAAATCCAGCTTGAACGGCAGCATTTCGCCCAGCGGAATCGGGATCCAGGAAAACATCATGCAGGCCGGGCCCTGCGTTGCGCTGAAGTTGTAAAGATCGCGCGAGATCTGCAGCGCAAACGGATAAGGGAACTGGCTGTGACGGAACAACTGCGTGCGGGTAAAGGTCATTTCGTCCATCGCCTCGCGGAAGGTCATCGTCTCCGGCAAAATCGTCCGCAATTGCAGCGGTTGTGCAATGCAGCCGCCCATATGCTTTTCTTTGTTTGAGGCGCGTTTGCTGCACATCGACATCATAAAGACGTCCGGCGTGCGGCCGTTGGCGGCGGAGCAATAGGTCCGCAGCCCAAACTGCAGCAGACTTTCCGGCGCCAGCTTGTTTTCCATGCAATAATCGAAAATCTTTTTCGCGTCCTGCGCATCGATATCCTGCACCAGCAGCTCGCACTTGTCATACAGCGGGTTATAGGCGTTCGGCACACGCAGCGTGGGGTTCTTTTTCTTTTTCCTCGTTTTTTCCAGGAACGCGGGGCCGTGCACGCCGGCGTACATCGGCTCGCCGCCCTTGAGGAAGTACTTCTTATAGAAGTCGATATGGCGCGCCATCCTGCGCTGATCGGCAAGGCGCATGAACTCTTCCTGAATGTATTTTTCATACGGCTCCAGCGGCGCGGGCATCTCTGACCCGGAGCGCAGCGCCTTATAGATCGAAAGCATGTCAAAATACATGATAACGATGCCCATGGCGTCCATGGTCAGGTGGGTCGTGTTGAAATACAAGCCGTTGCCGACGCCGTCGGTCCGATAGAAATAGATGCGGAACGTCTCTTTCAAAAACAGGACCGGCCGCTTCACATCCTTGCTGAAAAAGGCGTCCTGCTCCGCCTTGTTGGCGAAATGCAGAACCGGGATATCATCCACATGGTATTCCGGCAGGAAATACTGCTTGATCTTTTTGTCCTGCTTGACAAAGCGCAGCCGCAGCGAGTCGTTGCGTGCAATCTCGATGTTGAACGCCTGCTTCAGCAAATCAAAGTCGATCTCGCGGTCCACAGAAAACGACGTCGGGATCTGGACCAGGTTTTTGTGCAGGCTGTACTTCACCATCATATACATGGTCGCCTGGGACGGGATCAGGTCATAGAGCTTTTCGGGCAGGTCCTTTTTTTTCATAGATGCTCATCTCCCCGCGAAAAACCGGCGTTTTTTTGACAAACCGCGCGATTTCCCACTGTCGCATAATTCATAATATTTTAACACATCTTGCGCTGCAAGTCAATTCGTTTTTTGAAATCAGCACAAATAATTTTTGAAATCAGCACAAATAAATTGAATCTGTTCTTTTTTTGTGCAAGCTCACACGCCGGAGTACGCATTGAACCCGCCGTCCACCGCGATCGTGGTGCCGGTGATGAAGCCGGAATATGCCTCGTCGCACAAGAACAGCAGCGCGCCCTCCAGCTCTTCCGGGGTCCCGAAACGCTTCATCGGCGTTGCGGCCAGGATCTTTCCGGTCCGCGCGGTGGGTGTGCCGTCGTCGTTCCACAGCAGGGCCTTGTTCTGTTTCGTGGAGAAAAAGCCCGGCGCGATGGCGTTGACGCGGATACCGCAGTCTGCAAAATGGACCGCCATGAACTGCGTGAAGTTCTGCACCGCCGCCTTGGCCGCGGAGTAGGCAGGAATCTTGGTCAGCGGACGGTAGGCATTCATGGAGGTGATCATCACGATGCAGGTGTTCTCTTTTTTTGCCATGTCGGGCGCAAAGACCTGCGTCGGGATCAGCGTGCCGAGGAAGTTGAGATTGAAAACAAAGGAGATGCCCGCCGGGTCCAGGTCAAAAAAGGTTTTGACCGCCGGGTCCTTTTCGGTCAGGTCGATCATTTCCAGCGTCTCTTTGGTCGTGGTGCCGCGGGGATTGTTGCCGCCGGCGCCGTTGAGCAGGATGTCGCAGGTGCCGAACGCGGCGTTGATGGTTTCGCGCGCGGCGGCCATGCTCTCTTTGCTGAGCACGTCGCAGCCGACGGCCATGGCTGTGCCGCCGTCTTGATTGATGCGGTCCGCCACGGCTTTGGCCGCGCCCTCGTTCAGGTCCAGCACGGCAACCTTTGCGCCCTGCCTTGCCAGCGCAGCGGCAAAGCCGCTGCACAGCACGCCGCCCCCGCCGGTAACGACGGCCACACGATTTTTCAGGTTTTCATGAATAAACATAAAGATCGTCCTTTCTATCATTGACTTGTTATGGTTGTACGATGTGTGCGTTCCAGATTGCTTTCAGGACTTCACACGCGGCGGGAATCGCGTTGCCGATGCCGCTGGCCGCTGTAGCCGGCATATCTTCAAGGCAAACAACGATCGCAACCGGAAAATCCTCTCGCTGTGAAAACCCGACGAACCACGCGTGGTTCTTATCATTGGCGTTGCCCTCTTTATCGATGTGCTCCGCCGTGCCGGTCTTTCCGCAAAGCTCCAGGCTTTTGATCACGGAATCTCTTGCCGCTGAAGAATGCGACTCATAATAATCCGTGAAATTCGACCGCAGAAACGTCTTCATGGTTGCCGCCGTGTCCGCGTTCAGATGAATATTTTCATTGATCTGCCCGTTGGTCGGATCGTCCATGATCAGGGTCGGGATCACGGCTTTTCCGTTGTTGGCGATCGCGCCCATCAGCATCAGCATCTGGCAGGGCGTAACTTCTGTGCGATATTGCCCCATGCCGATCTTGCCAACCTCATGCACGGAAGCTTCGTCGATCTCAAATTTGTTTTTTCCTGTCTGAACCCCGTTGATATACACAGTCGAAGTAAAGCCGAGCTGATTTACAGTCTTTGCTATTTTTTCTTTTCCGAGTTCGACCGCAAGCTGTGAAAAAATACCGTTGCAGGATTGGTTCAACCCTGTTTGAATTGTTAGATTTCCATGTTTTGTTTTGTCATAACATTCGATATCCCGTCCGCCGACCTTGACAACGCCGTTGCAATTAAACCGATAATCCGCTTTGCCGTTTTCCAGTGCGCAAATCGACGTGACAATTTTAAATGTTGAACCGGGCGTAAACGTGCTGGACAGCGCTTTGTTATAATAGGTTCCGCTTTCCGGTTCCTTTGGCGGATTCTTCGGGTCATAACTCGGCAGGCTCGTCAGGCAATAAACCTCCCCGGTCTTATAGTTGTATGCCATGATCGTGCCGCGGTTGGCGCCTGCGGAATAACTGATCACCGCCTGATATGCCGTCTTGCACACATCTGCGTCGATGGTCAACTGAATGTCGCGGTCCACGTCATCGCCTTCCTGCACCTTTGTGACCTGCAGTCCGTTGACCAGATCATAGGTATAGGTCGGTTCAAGGATGATTTCTTTCGATTGCTTCAAAATGCTTGACCCGATGTTTCCGGCGTCGCCGACCACATGCAGCGTCGCCTTTCGTATGGTCGGATCGGCGCTCCAGTTGTGGCCCTTGTCCTTGTCGCTTTCAAACAGCATCTTGCCGTTGCGGTCCGTGATTGTGCTTTTGTCATAAAGGCTCGGCACTCTTGTTGTAGCCAACAACTCATTATGAACATCTGTCGCCCACTTTTCGCCATTCATGCCAAAGCGAACGGCAAGGATCGCAAAGCCGATAAAAAACACCGCAATCAAAGCAAACAGCACATAGGCGCGTTTGGTTGTGTTTCTCAAAAGGAATCACCTCCGTCAAAGTCGTGAATGGACTATACCATCTGCTTGAACACCTTCGGGTACGTTCGGATGTCCGCCGCCTTGAGGAAAGCCAGCAAACCCCAGCAGCAAATCATGCTTGACCCGCCCTGTGAAATAAAGGGCAATGTCACGCCCGTGAAGGGCAGCAGGTCCGCACTGCCGAACACATGCAGCGCCGCCTGAGCAAGCAGCATCGTCGCCGCAGCGCATGCCGAAATCGAATAAAATGTGGACGGCGCCGACCGGCTGACCCGAACCGCATAGTACAGCAAAAAGCCGTAGGTTGCAAGAACGGCAAACGCAATGATCCAACCCAGTTCTTCACAAATCACACCGAACATCGTGTCTGTCAGCCCCTCGGGTGTGGTTCCCCGGCCAATGCCCTTTCCAACGCCGACGCCAAACAAGCCGCCGGCCGCAGAATTAATCAACATCTGCACCTGCTGATAGCCTTTTCCCAACGGATCATTCCAAACGTGCAGGTAGGTTTTCAATCGCCTTGTGATTTTTTCGCCCTGATTTCCTGAAAGAACGCGCATCACCGCAAAGCCCAGGCCGCCGCCCAACGCAAGGCTGACGCCGAGAAAGAGGAAGGACCGCACGTCACCGGAACGCAGGAACGCGAGCACAAGGAACGTCATAAAGTAAACCATTGCCGCGCCAAGATCACGCATCACACAAAGAATGCCGATGGATGCCATCGAAAAACCGACGTACAAATAAATATTTTTGCTGGTCAGCAATTTGTCAAGCGAGGCCGCTCCAACAAAAACAAATGCGATCTTTGCAAATTCCGATGGCTGAAAACTGAATCGATAACCGGATATGCTGACGATGATCCAGTTATACGCACCGTTGATGTTCCCGGTAATCTTTTTTGCAAGCAAAAAGCCGACGCCCAGCACGCCGAGCGCTGCGATACCGACAAGGAAGCGGACCGCCATCACGCGCTTGACGTCCTGCAAAAACCACAGCAGGATATCATAAACGATGATGCCGCCGATGGTCATAATGAGCTGCGTTTCAAACTTTTTGGGCTGACTGGCCGCGATCAGCGTCAGGCCGATGCCGCTCAAAAAGAACGCAATGAATTCCAGTTCAAAGTTTTTCTTTTTCAAAAGGAAGTGCATGATGCCGACATAGAGCCATTCAAACAGAATGAACCCGCCGAATTCCAACGCCAGCCGTGTTTGCAGCGTGTTGTCGGCATAATAGACCGGCATGGCGATCACTGCCTGAAAAACGGTCAGGATCAAAAGGATCAGGCCGCGGTCCACCGCGTGATATTTTCGCCGGCGCAGTCGAGACTGCTGTGCTTTTCTGTCTGCGTTCAAGCGCAGTCACTCCTTTCCCTCCTGCGCGCTCAGGCGCGAACAAATTTCAATTTGGCGTCGGCAAGCGTCAAAACGTCGCCGTCATACAGCACCTGCGGGCCGGTGACACGGTTCCCGTTCAGGAAGGTGCCGTGGACCGAACCGTTATCGGTGATCGCCCAGCCGTCTTCATACAGCATCAGCGTGGCATGGCGGCGCGACACGGTGGGCTCGTCCAGCAGAATATCGCAGCTGTGCGAACGGCCGATCGTCACCGTGTTGCCGGCCAGGGCATACTTTGCGCCGGTCTTTGGGTTGACGATGGTCGGCCGCGGCGCGTGCATGGACCGGGCGTTTCCGCGGGCCGCAGTCTGGATATGCTGCACACCCACAAAGTCGCGGTTCACGCCGGAAAAGACATCTCTGCCGCCATCCTGCGGGCGCTGCCGGTCACGGTCCGGGCGGCGCTGCGGACCCTGGGGCGGGTCGCGGTCGGGCCGGCGTTTGGGACCCTGGGGCGGGTCGCGGTCGGGCCGGCG
>JAFRUA010000011.1 GCA_017434855.1 Clostridia bacterium | reverse complement strand
CCAAAGCCGCAGAATATTTCACACTTTTTTGTGAAAGTTTTGAATTTCTCATGAAATTTGATAAATTTGACCGCATCTACACTCTAATTAGCTGGTTTTCCTTTTCTACTACCGGTTTTTAGAGGTGCCCAATTCGCAATTCGCAATTGCGGTCGCGAGGATCGGATACGCTGTCCTGATGCCGTACCCGCGAAAGAACCGTGCAGCCAACCGGAAGCCCGTTGATTAGATGAAGCCCGTTGATTAGATGATGTATCTCACGATTTCCATTCTGATTTACACATTTGCCATTGCAATCACGTTTCCTTTGCGGTGCAATGCTGAAAGTTTCTGTGACGTTCGGCGCAATTGCGAATTGCGAATTGCGAATTGGAATTATTCCATTCTGCCTCTTGCCAAAACCAAAAATCAATGTTATAATAATATGAACGACCCTATGATGTAAAAGGACAGCTTCATGAAACGAATTCTGTATTGCTTGTTTATTTGTGCGCTGCTGTGTGCGTTCATGGCGCCTGCCGCTGCTGCGGACTTTGGCGACGGCCCTGTTTGCGCGGCCTATCGCGGCGACACGGCGCTGTTCCCGGCCAATTCCCTTGCGGGGATCCGTGCGGCGGTGCAAAGCGGCGCGGCCCTGGTCAGTGTGGATGCGGCCCGCACCAAAGACGGCGGCTTTGTCCTGCTGAAAGACGGGGCTTTGTCCACGCAGTGCGACGCAGCGGGCGGGAATGTCTGTGACCTGACGCTGGAGGAATTGACCGCGCTGCACCTTTTCAATGCCGACGGCACGCCGGGGGCCGAGCCCGTGGCGTCGCTGGAAGCTGCCGTGGACCTTTTGCCCGAACACGCGGCACTGATTCTGGACGGCGCCTGGGGGTACCGCGAAGACCTGACCCGCTGGGCAGCCGAACACGCCGCCGCAGACAAGCTCTATTTGCGGACGGAAGAAAGCGCCGGGACCGTTGCGGCCTTTTGTCAGGAGCATCCCGATGCGCCGCAGATCATCGGCGTCTATACCGGCAACGTGATCTTCAACGCCGATGCGCACCTGACCACGCTGACCCAAAGCGGCTGCCGGGTGGTGCAGTATCAAAGCAAAAACTATTTCAACGTCGCCTTTGAAACGCTGCTGCCGAACCGCTTTTTAAAGCACGCGGACGCCCGCGTGATGGTTTCGACGTTTGACCGGAACCGCTGCGGCCAGCGCAGCGACGACATTCTGGGCTGGGACGCCCTGATCGCAAAGGGCTACAGCGTGATCGAGACCGGCGACCCGGCGGGCTTTGCGGCCTATCTTGCGCAGCGGGACGCTGCCCGCAGCCGGTTGACCGCGCAGCTTTCTGCCGCCGAAGCGGTGGACCGGTCCGCGCTGGAAGCCACAAGTGAAAAGAACTTTTCCAAAGCCCTTGCGGCGGCACAGGACGCTGCTGCGGACCCCTATGCCGCGCTGAGCACCCTGCAGACCGCAAGCGCCGACCTGCGCGCGGCGACCGCCGATCTGACAAAACAGGGCGAAGCGTCCAACCTCAAGGGGAGCTGGCGGGTCACGCCCGGAAAGCTCATCGTGATCGTTGTGTTTGGTGCGCTGCTGCTTTTGGGCGACGTCTTTGTATTTCGTATGCGTAAAAAGGAAGAAACCACATAAAGGGCATCTCTAAAACCGCGCGTCGCCCGATCGCGCGCAAACCACTTGCGCTTTTGAGGTTCCCGAATCAGAACAGGAGGGGGTTCCCATGACTGACATCCGTGCGGCAGAAATTCCGCGCGCCGCAACGCCGGAAGCGGTCGGCGTCGATTCCAAAGAGGTGCAGGCCTTCATCGACCACTGCATGCAGGCAAAAAAACAACTGCATTCCATCCTTGTGCTGCGCCACGGCCAGATCGCCTGTGAGGCGTACCGCGCACCCTATGCGCCGCAGTATGCGCACATCATGTATTCCGTCAGCAAAAGCATCACCGCCACCGCCATCGGCTTTGCCGTTGCAGAGGGCCTGTTTGCCCTGGACACAAAATTCCTCGACATCTTTCCGGAGGCGCGTGAAATCCGCGACGACGCGAATATGCAAAAGCTGTGTGTGGAGGACCTGTTGACCATGCGGTCGGGCTTTTCGGTGTCGCCGATGATGGATAAGACCAAAGACCGCTGGTTCCATGACATCGTCAGCAGCCCGTGGATCAGCGAGCCGGGCACCAAATTTGACTATATCAGTGAAAATATGTATCTGCTTTGCGCCATGATCCACAGACGTGCCGGCATGAGCGTGATCGACTATCTGATGCCGCGCCTGTTTGAACCGCTGGGCATCGAGCGTCCGTTCTGGGAGACCTGCCCGCGCGGCATTGAGGCCGGCGGCTGGGGCATCACCCTGAAGACGATGGACCTGGCCAAGATCATGCTGACCTATCAGCAGGGCGGAACATTCGGCGGCAAACAGATCTTGCCCGCGGGCTGGGCCGAGCAGGCCACAAGCTATCACGCCGCGACCGTCCCCGCCAAGAATTCGCTGGATACCGTTTTGGGGTACGGCTACTGCTTCTGGCGCTGCGGCGGCTACAAGAACGCCTATCGTGCCGACGGCATGTTCAGCCAGTTCGGCATTGTGTTTGAAGACCTGGACGCCTGCCTGATCATCACGGCCGGTGAGATCGAAGAGCAGGGGATGCGCGACGTGATCTGGGATCACTTTCCGAAGGCGTTCATCGACGACGCGCCCGACGCCGAAACGGTACCGATCAGCATTCCGCCGTATGAAAAGCTGCCGGCGATGCCGCGCAGCAAAACAGAAGCAAGGCTGGAGGGCAAAAAGATCGTCTTCAACAAGCCGCTGCTGATCAACGCCATCGGTTTTCCGGTCAGCGCGCTGCCGATGACGGCGACCTTTATGAGCCGTGACAAGGCGGGCAACATCACCAACCTGGCGTTCCATGCGCTGGAAAGCGAGCTGGTCATGACCTGGACCGAAGGGAAGGAGACCAATACCATCCACATCGGGATGGACGGCGATTATCGCTGGGGCACCGCAACGCTGGGTCAGGCGCCGTATCACATCTGCGCCGTCGGCGCGTGGAAGGACGCCAACACGCTGGAAGTCATGATCCGCCCGATCGAATCCGTGGCCGCCCGGCTGCTGACCTTTAAGTTCCGCGGCAACGTGGTGACGATGAAGCCGCGGATGCTGCCCGACACGGTGGAGCTGGTCATGTCGCTGGTCGGCTCGGTCAAAAGCGTGTTCAAGCAGCCGATGCTGAAAAAGCTGATTTCCACCGGGCTGCCCCGTGTGGTGCCGCTGGTGGACATGGTCCATGTGGGCGTGCTGCGCGACTGACGGGGGGTGCGCATATGATCTTTAAAGTTTTGTTTGCCCTTTGTGTTGCGCTGGAGTTTGTGTTTGTTCCGCTGTTTCTGAAGTATTCCTGGCCGAAGAAGTGCTGGACGTCGTTTTGCCTGAAGATGGTCTGCTCCGCACTGTTTTTTGCGGCGGGGCTGCTGGCAATCATAATCTCCGGCAACACGTCAAGCTATGCGTGGCTGATTTTGTGGGGCCTGGCGCTCGGCTGGGCCGGCGACCTGTTCCTGCACCTGATCACAGAAAAAATGTGGGTGTTCGGCATCGGGCTGTTCGCTTTTCTCGGCGGCCACATCTTTTATATCGTTGCGTTCCAGAAGGCGCTGGCGGCCATAACAGGCGGCAGGGCGGCGCCCGTCACCTGGCAGGAGATCGCGGTGGTCTGCGGTGTGCTGGCACTGTTCATCGTGTATGCGGCGGTCAAAAAGATCAAACAAAAGCTCTACATGGTCATTCCCGTGGTGCTGTATGCCGTGACGATCTCGACCATGCTGGCCAAGGCGTTTCGCCTTTGCATCGAAAACGCGCTGGCAGACCCGCATTATGCCGGGGTGTGGCCGCTGTTTTTGACCGTGGCCCTGGGCGCGGTGCTGTTCATCCTGTCAGACGCCACGCTGGGCATGATCCTGTTTGCCGGGCACGAAAAAAACCGCCCGCTCAAATGGTTCAACATCGGCACCTATTTTGCGGCGCAGATTTTGCTGGGCAGCAGCATCTTTTTCCTGACCGCACCGGCGGCCGGCTGAGTTCAGATTCAACGGGGACACCCGTTCGATAAAATTTAAGGAGGCTATTTTATGAAAAAATGTTTTGCGATCCTGTTATCCGTTCTGCTGGTTCTGTGCCTCATGCTTCCCTTTGCGGCGCTGGCGGCTGATGCGGACCCCGAAACCTGCCCGCATGAGCACGTGATCGACGTTCCGGCGGTGGAAGGTACCTGCACCCATTCCGGCAAAACGGCCGGCACCAAGTGCGCCGACTGCGGCACGATCCTTTCCGGCGTGGAAGATACCGGGCTGGTTCCCACCAACCACGCAAACTACAAGACCGAAGTGCGTGATGCGGTGGACGCGACCTGCGCGCACGAAGGTTACAGCGGCGACGTCTACTGCCTGGCCTGCGGCGAGCCGATCAGCATGGGCACAACGATTCCCAAGAGCACGACCCATACCGGTCAGGTTGAGGTGCGCGGCAAAGTGGATGCGACCTGCACCGACGCCGGCTACAGCGGCGACAAATACTGCGGCGAGTGCAACGCGCTGCTGGTCACCGGCCATGTGACGCCGATCAACGAAAAGCATCACGGCGATTACGAGCTGGAGGTCCGTGACGCGAAAGAACCCACCTGCGGCGAACATGGCTACAGCGGCGACACATACTGCACGGGCTGCGGCCACCTGATGACCCAGGGCTGTGATCTGCTGCCCACCGGCGAGCACGTTGATGCAGACGGCGACAAGATCTGCGACAACTGCGGAAAGGCCATTCCCGAACCGGGCAGTGAAAAGAAGAGTTTTGGCGACATCGTCAAGGCGTTCTTCAAGCCCGCCAACTTCTTCCGCACCCTTTGGGGTACGATCAAGGCGTTCTTCTCCGCACTGTTCGGATGAGATTCGCTGCCGGCGGATTGAACTGAAAATGATGATGCCCGCGGGGAGGATGCTCCTTCGCGGGCATTGGCTATGCGGCATCGATGATCGGCGCAAGATATTGACATGGATCGCCCCCCGTATTCCGTGGACCGAAAAGGGGCTCGGTGTCAATGGCTGGGGCAAGAGAAAAAACAAGAATGAACGAAACGAGCAGTTGCAATCAGGCGGCTGCTTAATTTTTAAGGCGGTTTTGATGAGAAGAAAAATTACAGAGTCTTCTTTTACGCTTTCATCCTTTTCTCCTTTGACGCACAGTACGCAAAAAACCTCACGATCGCTGCGGACGTGAGGCTTTCTTTCTCAGAGTTGTTTATTTCTTTTTCGCCGCCAGGCGCTGGAAGCACTTGACGATCTCGACGATCGGGATGACACAGAATGCAAGGCCCAGGGCGATCAGATAATGCGTGAGGTCCAGGTGGGCAAAGTCAAAGGCGTTTGCAATGGGGCCGATCTCGATGATGGCGGTGGTCAGCGCCAAAGAGGCAACCATCGACAGATACAGCGCAATGTTGTGCGACTTGTCTTTAATCATCATTTTGAAAACGCTGCCGCGCTGCGAACGCATGTTGAAGGAGTGGAAAATTTCTGCCATGCTCATGGTCAAAAAGGCCATGGTCATGCCGACGGTGGAATCAAGGTGCATGAACTGCCAGTGGTCGCTGCCGAGATTGGCGCCGATGAAGAACGCCGCAAGGGTCAGGACCGTCACCATCACGCCCTGATACATGCAGTCCACACCCATGCCGCCGGCAAAGATGCCGTCGCTGCTTTTGCGCGGCTGGCGGCGCATGATGTTGCTTTCCGGCTTTTCCAGGCCCAGGGCCAGCGCCGGGAAGCAGTCGGTCACCAGGTTGATAAACAGCAGGTGCGCCGGCTTCAGGATCGTGAAGCTCAGCATCGCCGAAATGAAGACCGACAGAACCTCGGACAGGTTGGAGCCCAGCAGGAACTGGATGGCCTTGCGAATGTTGTCATAGATGCGGCGGCCTTCGCTGACGGCGCCCACGATGGTGGCAAAGTTGTCGTCCGTCAGCACCATGTCGGCCACGTTTTTGGTGACGTCGGTGCCGGTGATGCCCATGCCGACGCCGATGTCTGCGCTCTTGATCGACGGGGCGTCGTTGACGCCGTCGCCCGTCATGGCAGTGATCATGCCGCGTTTGCGCCATGCGTTGACGATGCGGGTTTTATGCTCCGGCTGCACGCGGGCATAGACAAAATAATCCTTGACCTGCTCGTCAAACGCCTCGTCGCTGATCTTGTCCAGTTGGGCGCCGGTGATGGCGTGGCTCGGGTCGTCGATGATCCCCAGCTCCATGGCGATGGCCACGGCGGTGTCTTTGTGGTCGCCGGTGATCATGATGGGCGTGATGCCGGCGGCGCGGCATTCTTCAATCGCGGCCTTGACCTCCGGACGCACCGGGTCGATCATGCCGACCAGGCCCACAAAGATCAGGTCGTTTTCCAGCGCGGCGGGTTCATAACTTTCCGGCGCGGCGGCGTACGGCTTCATGGCGACGGCCAGCACGCGCAGGGCCTTGTCTGCCATGGCCTTGTTTGCCTTCAGAATATGATTTTGCAGCGCTTCGGTCATCGGCACAGTATTGCCGTCCTGCAGCACTTTGGTGCATTTGCCCAGAATGACGTCGGGCGCGCCCTTGGTGTACTGTACCACGCCGGTCGCCGTGTTGTGCACGGTGGACATCATCTTGCGGCCGGAATCAAACGGCGCTTCGCCGATGCGCGGGTTCGCCCGGACCAGGTCGTTTTTGTTCAGACTCAGCTTTGCCGCGTACGCAACGAGCGCGGCTTCGGTCGGTTCGCCGGTCACTTCGCCGGCGTCGTCGATCTCGGCGTCGCAGCACAGGGCCATCGCGGTTGCGATCAGCGCCTCGTCGTCGCCGAAATGTTCCACCACGGTCATCTTGTTCTGGGTCAGGGTGCCGGTCTTGTCCGAGCAGATGATCTGCGCGCAGCCCAGCGTTTCCACCGCGGTCAGCTTGCGGATGATGGCGTTTTTCTTTGACATGTTGGTCACGCCGATCGACAGCACGATCGTCACCACGGCCACCAGGCCCTCCGGGATCGCGGCCACGGCCAGCGACACGGCGATCATGAACGAATCGAGCACAAGGTCAAAGCTCACCTTTTCGCCGCGGACAAGCGTCATCACCACCTGGAACCCGAAGATGAACACACAGATGCCCAGCACCAGCCAGGTCAGGACCTTGGAAAGCTGATCGAGCTTTTGCTGCAAGGGGGTGTCGCCCTCTTCCGCGTTGGCGATGGCGTCGGCGATCTTGCCCATTTCGGTGTCCATGCCTGTGGCAACCACCACGGCCTTGCCGCGTCCGTAAACGACGGTGGAACCCATGTATGCCATATTTTTGCGGTCGCCCAGCGGAACCTCCGCATCGGCGCCGCCCGCGCCCAGCATCTTGATGATCTTGTCCACCGGCACGGATTCGCCCGTCAGCGCGGCCTCTTCGATCTTCATGCTTGCGCTTTCAAAAATGCGGCAGTCCGCCGGCACCGCGTCGCCGGCCTCAAACACCACCACGTCGCCGACCACCAGGTCTTCGCTTTTGACCGTGGTCAGCTTGCCGTCGCGGATGACCTTGCTGGTGGCGGCGGACATCTCCTGCAGCGCCTCGATGGCGGCCTCGGCCTTGCTTTCCTGCACCACGCCCAGCACGGCGTTGATGATGACGACCGTCATGATGATGATGGTGTCAAACGGAATCCCGGACCCCTTTGCTTCATAGAACTCCGTCACGGCGGAAATGATGGCTGCAACGATCAGGATGAGGATCATCGGGTCCTTCATCTGGTCAAAGAAGCGCGAAATCAGCGACTGCTTTTTCGCTTCCTTCAGCTTGTTTTTTCCGTTTGCTTCCAGCCGTTTTTGCGCTTCGGCGGCGGTCAGGCCGTCTTCGCTGCTTTTGACATGGCGAAAGACGTCCTGCACTTCTGACAGATAATACTTCATGGGCAATTCCTCCCTTATACTTTCTATTAGTGTACCATTTTCGCCCCGCTTTGTCAACCACATTTTTCATCGCGCGGCAACCGTTCCGGCCCGGGCGATCCGCTACAATTTACAGATTGTTCACAAAATCAGAACGACACCACAACACCCGCGTCAAAAAAGATTGGTATAAATAAATCAACAGAAAGTCAAGGAGTGTTCCATATGAAAAAAGCATTGACCATCCTTTTGACCGCGGTGCTGCTGTTCACCGTGGCCGTCCCCGCATTTGCGGCCTTCACCCCGACGCGGACGGGCAGCCAGACCCCGATCGTTTTCCTCGCGGGCGACGGCGAAGCGATTTATAATGAAAACGACGAGGTCATCCTGAAGATCAGCGAAAACGGCCTGCTCGGCATCTTCAGCAGCGTTTTCAGCGATGACAGCGAAGACGAAGACAGCGAAGAAAAGACCGAGCTCTATACCTCCATCGCGAACGTCCTGATGCCGTTTTTGGTGCAGGGCCTGCTGATGGACGACTGGGACCCGTATTTTGAAAATCTTGAAAAAGAGATCGGCGATCTCTTCGCCGAAGGCCGCCTGGACGAGAACGGCAACGCGCCGGCGGGAACCGGTATCTCCTCCGCCCGCCGCGCAGAGAACGCAAACAACGCCTCCCGCGACAAGAAGGGCGCGAACGGCTATGATATGTACAGCTACCAGTTCTGGTATGACTGGCGGCTCGACCCGCTGGAGGTCGCCGTGCAGCTGCATGATTATATCGCAAGCGTGAAGGCCGCGACGCATTCCGACAAGGTCGCCCTCGGCACCGCCTGCCTCGGCACGAACGTCCTGCTCGCCTATCTCTCGCTCTACGGGACCGAGGACCTCTCCGGCATCGGGGCGCTTGCGTCGCTCAACAACGGCTCCGAATTCCTCAGCCAGGCGATCAGCGGAAAGTTCCATCTGGACATGGACGCGCTCAACCGCATCCTCACCGACACGGACGCCGTCGACAGATTTGACATGCCCGCCTTCGCGACCGCCACACTCGACCTGCTGAGCAAAAGCGGCATCTTCGGCACCCTGAGCGACTCGGTCAAAAAGACGATCTATGCCAAGGTGGTCGAGGGCGTGACAAGCGCGCTCGCGCTGTCCACCGTGTTCACGATGCCGTGCTACTGGGCCTGCGTCTCTGCAGAGGATTATGACGACGCGCTGCTGTATGTCTTCGGCGAAGAGGGCAGCGAAAAGCGTGAGAAGTACGCCGGCCTGATCGAAAAGATCGAGCGGTACCACAACGAAGTGGCGCTGAAAGCGGACGAGCTGCTGCAGGACGCGGTCGACAGCGGCGCCAATCTTGCGATCCTCTGCAAATACGGGTTCCAGATCGTGCCGATCTGTCAGGACAACGACCTGGTGTCTGACCAGTACGTCTCTGTCAACCACAGCTCCTTCGGCGCTACGACCTCCACCATCTATGACACCCTGTCTGACGAGTACATCGCATCGCGCGTCGCCGAGGGCAAGGGCAAGTACATCTCCCCCGACAAAAAGATCGACGCCTCCACCTGTCTGTTCCCGGACTGCACCTGGTTCACCAAGAACGCCACCCACACCCTGCGAACCGACGCGGAGGTCCGAATCATGTATACGGTGATGACGGCGGACCGTCAGTTGACCGTGGACGACTTCAACCTGACGCAGTTCATGGTCTATGATCACGATGCGAAGACCACGGCGCCGATGACGGCGGAGAACTGCGACACCGAGCACTGGACGACGGACGAAATGAAGCAGCCCGCGACCGACAAAAAGACCACGATCTACACCGGCCTGATGTCCTTCTTCAAGTGGCTGGTGGCGCTGTTCAATTTTGTGAAGGCAAAGCTGGCAAAGTGAGCAGACAGTCAACAGTCAACAGTTGACTGTGACGGTATCCGTGTGAATGAAATCAAACTGCAAAAAACCTTACGTCTGCAGTGGGCGTGAGGTTTTTTGCGTACTGTGCGTCAAAGGGGAAAAGGATGAAAGCGTAAAAGGACAAAACGGGGGAGCGGGAGACGGGAACAAACAGATCGGCCGCCAAAACATCGCCGGAAAAAGAGCGGCCGCCTTTGCGGGCAAAACCGTGTTCCGTATTCGCAAAAAAAACAAAACCCCCGGCCGTTTGGCCAAGGGCAAATGTTTGAATCAATCGTCAGAACTGCTGACCGTGTCAGACTTTTTGAAAAAGGAAAGCAGTTTCATGACAAAATCAACAAGGATCTGGACATATAATACAATATTTTCCATCTCGCTCCTCCTCTTCGTCAGTGATACAAAGGGAATCTATCTGCAGTCGAAAGAAAGCTGATCGACAAGATACCTTTTTACATTCGATATTATAAACGATACCGGCGCGTTTGTCAATAAAAAATTCAAAAAAAGTTTAATCTTTGGAAAACTTTTTTCGCTATGGACAAAAAGCAGAACAACTGCGCGCCACTTTGTCATTATTATGTCATATTCACTTTAAAACATCCTTAAATCGTTCATGCAAAATTGAGAAGAAAAATTTGTCGCAGCCGTTGCGCCTGACACGGAAACTGTGATATAATAAAACCAACCGAAATCCAGTATGAAGGGGGTCGCCGCCTTGCGTAATCGCTTGTTTGCCTGTCTGTTGTTCCTGTTTTTGTTTTTTTCGTTCGGTACGCTGGCCGCCGCGGCTGACGCACCGCTGCATCTGACGCTCGGCGTGGGTGAAACCGGCCTGGTGCCGGCGCTTGCCGACCTGGGTGAAACGCCGCCGACCTTTGATGACGCCGTGGTTTCGGTCAACATGATCGAGGTGACCGGCCGTGCCGTGGGTGAAACCGAGCTGCGCACGGCAGACAACGCGCTGCTGGCGCGGGTGACGGTGATGGCGGCGCCGAAATCGGTGGCTTTCCCGGCGTCAGAGGTGACAACAGGCATCGGAACAACGCTGCATCTGCAGGCGGCGGTGAATGCAGGCAGCGCCTCTGCCCTGACCTATTCCTGCGGCAACACCGACGTGCTGCGTCCCCTGGGCGACGGCGATTTCAAGGCGATCCACAGCGGCACGGCCGTTTTGCTGGTGGAAACCTATAACGGCCGCAGCGACATCTGCGTTGTCACGGTGCAAAAGGCGCCCAAGCGCGTGCGCCTGAGCAGCAAGTCTTTGTCTCTGGGCAAAGGAGAGACCGCGCAGTTGACGGCGACGGTCAACGACGGTGCGTTTGAGGGTGCGCTGGTCTATGCCACATCGGACCCGGCGGTGGTCAAGGTGAACCCCGAAAACGGGCTGCTGCGCGCCAAGGCCCCCGGTACGGCAGTCGTGACTGTCACAACCTATAACGGCGTCAGCGCAAGCTGCACCGTCACGGTACTGAAAGCCCCCAAAAAGATCATTCCGGGCCGCAAAAAGGTGACGCTGGGCATCGGCGACCGTTACAAGGCGACCTACAGCTTTAAGGACGGCTATGGTGCGCAGGGTGTCACGATCGAAAGCAGCGACCCCAAACGGCTGAAGCCGCTGGGCAACAACGTGTTCTATGCACGCAAAAAGGGCGTTGTGACCCTGACCTATCGCACATATAACGGCGTGACGGCGCAGACGACCGTCACCATTCTGGCGCCGCCGACGTCCATTTCGCTGAAAAAGACCGACTATTCGCTGCGCCCGGGTCAGGCGGCAAAGCTGCACCCCGTGCTGCCGGCCAACACGCTGGAGACCCGCTATACCTATTCCAGTTCGCATCCCTATGCCGTCACAGTGGATGAAGACGGCGTGATCCATGCCCTGGCCGTGGGCAGCGCCACCGTGACCGTGACCACCGCAAACGGGGTTTCGGCCAGCGCCAGTGTCAGTGTGTCGCCGCTGGCGGTGCCGTTCGTGTCGCAGCTGCCGAACTATCCCACCGGGTGCGAGGCCGCCAGCTGCACGGCGCTGCTGCGGTACTACGGCTTCAGCATCACGCTGGACCAGATGGTTGCCACCATCCCGCGCAAAGACATCGTTTACGTCAACGGGATGCCCGTGGGCCCCAGCATTTATGACTATTTCGTCGGCAACCCCCGCAGCGGCTACACCTCCGCCCATCCCGGGTACGGCGCGTTTTCGCCCTGCGTGACCCGGTCGCTGCAAACCGCCATCGACGCGCGCGGCGGCGGCTACACGGCAATCAACCTGACGGGCTGCAATTTTGAGCTGGTCTGCAACCAGTTGTCGCAGGGGCGGCCGCTCATCGTGTGGGCGACCTATCAGATGCAGGTGCCCAGGACGGTCAATGCCTGGTACATCCCCAACGGCAACGGCGGCTACGATTATTTTTCCTACCCGCGCGGCACGCACGTTTTTGTCATCAAGGGCTATTCGGAATCCTATGTCTGGCTGATGGATCCGTACTATGGCACGCGGACCTATGACCGCAGCACGTTTGAGGCGCGGTGGAACCTGCTGGGGCGGCAGGCGATCGTGCTGATCCCGAGCGAATGAGACACAATTTAAAAGCTAAAACGGCCTGCCGGGGCAACTCGGTGGGCGTGTTTTTTGGTACGCGGAAACGTGGGGTGACAGGGAAAGTTTTGCTTGCAAATTTTGTCGGGATATGGTAGGATTGAAATGAAATCGTTTGCAATGCCGAAAGGAGACGATGTGATGAAACGAGCCGTTGCCCTGGCGCTGACGCTGGTTCTGCTTCTGACCACATTTGCGGGCTGTATAAAGAAGACGGACGGCAGTCCCGAACCCGAAGACACGTCGGAATACGAGGCGCTGTATGCCCCCGTTCTGAAAAAATACAAGCAGGCGTTTGACGAAGGCTGGTCCAGAGAAAAGTTTGCGGAAAATCATCTGGCGCCGGGCCTTGCGAACCTGGAGAAAACCGCCGAGCCGAGCTTTGCCTTTGTTGATCTTGACGGCGACAAGACGCCCGAGCTGTTCATCGGCCGCGCGGACGAACCCGCCACGGCATATGATATGTACAGCATCAAAGACGACACCATCAGCCAGTTGACCGACGCCGCGCAGGACACGACCCTGACCCTGACCGACGATTGCCGCATGATCGAAACCGACGACAGCTATGCGCACCTGGAGGTCACCGTGATCTATGAGGTCAAAGACGGCGAAGTGACGATGGTCGAAGCCCTGATCCACGATCCGGATATGATGATCGACGGCATGCACCCGTTCTTCCGCGCCACAGCCCCCTTGCCGGCGGACGAAAAAGAGATTTATGGCGAGTTGGTGGAAGTCATCAGCGAAGAGGACTATAGCCGCGCGGCGACACAGTATAAGAAGGCCGAGACCCAGATGAAGACGTTTGAGGAGCTGGACGAAGCAACGCTGGAAGACAGCAGCAAAGAGATCGTGCCGATGGAAACAGACGTTTCACCGGTTCCATATGAAATGAGAAAAGAAACCTTTGATCACAAAAGCAATTCAGGTATTCTGGTTTACTCAAACACGATTGAGTATCCGTATTTTCTTGGTACTACGCCCGGAGAAATTGCTGCAAATGAAGTGATCCGGAAATCAATTGAAAAATGTAAATACATGGAACAAAGCGAAGTGGAAGATGCGCTTATTCGGGTTGAAGATATGGCCAAGAATAATGAATCTTTCCTCCCTCTGTATTATGATTACCAATACGAACTAAACTATAATGACCACGGTTATCTTTCGATTTTTGAAAGATTTGTTGATTGGGCAGGTGGTGTTCATCCTTATGCATTTTATGAAAGTTACACTTGGGATGTTTTGACCGGCGAAGAAAAAACGTATGATTTCTTTTTCCGATGTTCTGTTGAGGAACGTGAAAGTATCATTTGGCAGCAGACGAAAGAAGTATTAGAAGGAACCCCGTATTACAATGGAGGAGAACGTCCCGGAGAAAACTGGATGGAGGATATACCTTTTACATTGACCGAAGACGGTTTGAATTTTCACCGTTATGAAACTTTTTATTTACAAGGGGACATTCTGGTCCCATATACTCCGGGTGAAGAACCGTTTATTTATTCTGACGGCAGTACTGCTTCCACGGAGCAGGAGATGTCCGACACTCCGCAAGACGTATCCTATGAAGAAATCTACGCGCCCGTGCTGCAGCAGTACAAACAGGACGTCGACGAAAACCGTTACGGCTGGTGCAGCTATGCTTATCACGATATTGACGAAGACGGCGTGCCGGAACTGCTGATTGAATCGGGACAGTCGATGGCAGACAATCATGTCAGTTTTTATACCTGCCAAAATAACGAAGCAGTCTATCTTGGCGAATCCAGCGCCGGATCGTTTGACGATGACGATCACGCTGTGGTCCTGTGTTACGCACATACAGGTATCGGTTATTACCAATACATCAGTATTGAGAACGGTGCTTTGCATCTGTCGGACCAGATCTTTTTTGAATATGATCAGGATTGGAATGCAAGCGTAGACAATCCGGCTGTTGGAGAACCCATTGACTTCGTTCAAATGGAAAACGAATAAATATCCTTCCCTTCCCCGCCGCTCGGCTGCAGTGGCGGGGGAGTTCTTTCGGTTGCCGATCTGTGCGGCGCGTACTAACCGCTAACCGCTAACAGTTCACAAGTGTGTCAAAGATTTTTGACAACCGCGCCTGTTTTTCGGCAGAATCTCCAAAAGGGGCGAAACCCCTTGATTTTTGGGCAAAATGTGCTATAATCTCACTATCTATATTTATAGGAGATGAGCGCGATGAAACGAACAGAAATCGCTTCTCTTTATCAGTCCCCGGCAGCGTTTGCCGACCAGACGGTCACGGTCTGCGGCTGGGTGCGCACCAACCGCGATTCCAAGACGCTGGGCTTTATGGAGATCAACGACGGGTCCTGCTTCAAGGGCGTGCAGGTCGTGTTTGAAAGCGGCAAGGTGGAGGACTTCGCTGCCGTTGCCAAGCTGAATGTCGGCGCCGCCGTGATCGTGGAGGGCGTCTTTGTGCTGACGCCGGAAGCGAAGCAGCCGTTTGAGATCAACGCCCGCCGCGTGACGGTGGAGGGCGCCTCCACGCCGGATTATCCGCTGCAGAAAAAGCGGCATTCCGTGGAGTACCTGCGCACGATCGCGCACCTGCGCCCGCGCACCAACCTGTATTCCGCAGCGTTCCGCGTGCGGTCTGCGGCTGCGTTTGCTTTGCACAAGTTCTTCCGTGAAAACGGCTTTGTCTATGCCCACACGCCGCTGATCTCCTGCTCTGACTGTGAGGGCGCCGGCGAGATGTTCCGCGTCACCACGCTGGACATGGAAAACCCGCCCCGGACCGAGGACGGCGCTGTGGATTACAGCCAGGACTTCTTCGGCAAAAGCGCATACCTGACCGTGTCCGGCCAGTTGCAGGGCGAGATCATGGCGCAGGCGTTCGGCAAAATCTATACCTTCGGCCCGACCTTCCGCGCCGAAAAGAGCTATACCCAGCGCCACGCGGCGGAGTTCTGGATGATCGAGCCGGAGATCGCCTTTGCCGACCTGAACGACGACATGGACCTGGCCGAAGCGATGATCAAATCCGTCATCCGCGACGTGATGGAAAGCTGCCCGCAGGACATGGCCTTCCTGAACCAGTTTGTGGATAAGGGCCTGATCGACCGGCTGAACGCCGTGGCAAATTCCGATTTCGGCCGCGTGAGTTATACCGACGCCATCGAACTGCTCAAGCAGCACAACGATCAATTTGAATACAAGGTGGAATGGGGCTGCGACCTGCAGACCGAGCATGAGCGGTACCTCACCGAGGAGATTTTCAAAAAACCCGTCTTTGTCACGGATTATCCGAAAGAGATCAAGGCGTTTTATATGCGCCTGAACGACGACGGCAAAACCGTTGCCGCCTGCGACTGCCTGGTCATGGGCATCGGCGAGATCATCGGCGGCAGCCAGCGCGAGGAGCGCTACGACGTGCTGGTGAATCGCATCAAAGAGCTGGGCCTCAAGGAAGAGGACTACTGGTGGTACCTCGACCTGCGCAAATACGGCGGCACGCACCACGCAGGCTTCGGCCTCGGCTTTGAGCGTCTGGTGATGTACCTGACCGGCATTTCCAATATCCGCGACGTGCTGCCCTTCCCGCGCACGACCGGGTCGGCGGAGTTTTAACCTTTGCATGGCAAAGGTTCAATCAATTTGCAATTCGCAATTGATCGCAAGCGTTCGGGGCGCAATTCGCAATTATGCGCCGGACAGGGCGGCAGCCAAAAGCGCCTGCCCGCGCCGATCGATTGATGTATGAAAGGATGGACTGAGTATGAAACGAATCCTTGCCCTGCTTCTGGCTGTGGTGCTGTGCTGTGCGCTGTGCGCCTGCGGCAAAAAAGATGACGCGCCCAAAACGGAAAGCAACGCCGCTGCTGCCGTCAGCAATACGAACGTCGGCCGCCTTGCGGATGAGAACGGTTCTGTTTGTTTGATATGTGCGGAAAACGGTTATATCCTGCAGTTTACGGATGCGACCCATTTTCAGAACCTTGCGGACTGGGACGGCATGAACGATTTTGTGGACCTGAATCCGGACAGCTATGACCACTGCGAACCATTCACGGTTGAAGTTCCGGATGATACACATCTTTCACAAAAGTACGGGAACGGGGAAGCGTGTTATACATGGACGTTGGCCTATACGGACCCCGATCAGAATTACCTGGTGTATCAAGCGGATGAGACGACATCCGAACCCTATGATTTTGATCATTACATGATCATCACGACCGGCCCGTTTTTGCAGAATTATGCGAAAGCGGTTCAGAAAGCCTTTGCAGATGAGCCGCTCACCGGAGAGATCGATCCGATGTTTGAGGCGGCAATGAACAGCTTTGACGGCCTGATCGCGTTCCTGGATTCCTGCCGCGCGTAAATCAATTTCTAATTGCGAATTGCGAATTGCGAATTTTTCTCTTCACTCTCCACTCTCCACTCTACTCTACATAAAGGTTGGTGGCATCATGCCCGATTACAACAAACTATCCAAAGAAAAGCTGCGTGCCGAACTGAAGCGCGTGGATGAGGCCTATGACCGCTTCAAGCAAATGGGCCTCAAGCTCGACATGTCCCGCGGCAAACCGGGGACCGACCAGCTTTCGGTCTCCAACGGCCTGTTGGACGCGATCACCTCGCGCGACTGGGACGACGACAACAACCACAGCCTGCGGTACCTGAACTACGGGCTGCTGACCGGCATCGACGAATGCAAAGAGATCTTTGCCGACCTGCTGCAGGTGCCGCAAAAGAACATCATCGTCTGCGGCAACTCCAGTCTGAACATGATGTTCGACTACATCACGCAGTGTATGCTGACCGGGTCTGACGGCACGCCGTGGAGCCATCAGGGCGAGATCAAGTTCATCTGCCCCTCGCCGGGCTATGACCGCCACTTTGCCATCTGCGAATACTACGGCATCCAGATGATCCCCGTCGATATGACCGACACCGGGCCGGACATGGACGCGGTGGAGGCGATCATCCGCGACCCGCAGGTGAAGGGCATGTTCTGCGTGCCGAAGTACTCCAATCCCACGGGCGTGACCTACAGCCACGAGACCGTGGACCGCATCGCCGCGATGGAGCCCGCCGCCAAGGACTTTCGCATCATCTGGGACAACGCCTACATCGTGCACGACCTGACCAGCAAGGGCGACCGGCTGGACAACATCTTTGACGCGCTGCACCGTTACGGCCACGACGACATGGTGATCGAATTCACCTCCACGTCCAAGATCAGCTTTCCGGGCGCGGGCGTGGCTGCGCTGGCTGCCTCCGACCGCAACATCGAGATCATCAAGAGCCGCATGAAGTATCAGACCATCGGCTATGACAAGCTGAACCAGTACCGCCATGTGAAGTTCTATAAGAACGTGGAGGGCCTGAAAAATTTCATGCGCCTGCACCGCAACATCCTGCAGCCGAAGTTCAAGATCGTGCTGTATGAATTTGAAGAGGAGCTGCGCGACTGCAACATCGCCCAGTGGACCCACCCGCGCGGCGGCTATTTCATCAGCCTGGACGTCATGCGCGGCACGGCCAAGCGCGTCTGCCAGCTTTGCAAAGAGGCGGGCGTCACCCTGACCCCGGCCGGCGCGACTTATCCCTACGGCTATGACCCGGCGGACCAGAACCTGCGCATTGCGCCGTCTTATCCGCCGGTGGACGAACTGCTGAGCGCCACCAAGCTGCTGTGCCTTTGCGTCAGAAAGGCCGCGCTGGAAAAGCTCCTGGAAGAGTGAAATCAGTTGAGAATTGAAAATGGAGAATGGATGATAAAATGGGCAGATACTGCAATTCCTGATTTTTCTCCTGCCGCGACGGTGCTGTACCGCTGCGGCAGCGCTTTTTTGCCGCGTCGCCTTGACGTGCGCACCGCCTTTCGGTATAATAGATGCATCCAGATCATTTTCCACTCTTCATTGCACCGGAGGCGCCCCATGCTGACCCATCCCATTCCGCCCGTCTTTGACGAACACAGCCGCGTGCTGATCCTCGGCTCGTTCCCGTCGGTGAAATCGCGCGCGGCACAGTTTTTCTACGGCCACCCGCAAAACCGCTTCTGGCCCCTGATGGCCGCGCTGTTCGGCGAACCGGCAGGGGAAACGCCAAAAGAAAAGACGGCCTTTTTGCTGCGGCATCACATTGCGCTGTGGGACGTGATCGCGGCGTGTGAGATCACCGGCAGCGCCGACAGCACCATCAAAAACGTCACGCCGAACGATCTGTCGCCGATCTTCGGTACAGCCAACCTCCGGGCCGTCTTGACCAATGGCAAAACCGCCGACACGCTGTACCGCCGATATCTCGAACCGCAGACGCACCGGTCGGCGGTCTGTCTGCCCAGCACCAGCCCGGCGAACGCCCGGTGGACGATGGCGAAACTGACGGAAGCGTGGGGAGAAGAATTTCACAAAAACGGGCTTGACATTTTGTTGAAAGTGTGATAAAATCAGTCCATTCATACAAAAGGCGATGAACAAGAGGAGTAACAGCATTTTCGTTCCAGAGACAAGGCGGTGGGTGCAAGCCTTGACGAACACGCTGCGAAGGTCGCTTGGGAGCCGCGGGAAGAACCGCTGTTGCAGCGCAGTAGACCCCGCAAAACAAAGAGTGCGGCGTTTGCCGAACTCAGGTGGTACCGCGGAAAACTCCGTCCTGAGATGTTCTTGGGATGGAGCTTTTTATTTGAGATAGAAGAAAGTGTGCAGTTTGGAGTTTGCAGTGTGCAGTTGAGGTCGCGATCCGATAACTGTCAGGTTCATACCGCAAAGATAACTTGATTTCAACAGCAAACGTATCAATCAGAATGAAAACCGTAAGATACATATCTGATCAACGAGCGCTCAGTTGGTTACGCGGTTTCTTCGCGGAGAGAATGTTGAAGTCGCCGAACGGTACCCCGCGACCTCAACTGCACACTGCACACTGCACACTCTACACTTATTCAACGGCTTGCGCCTGAATCATGCTGAACTTTATAAATCATAGATCACTTTTGAAAGGTTGATACACATGGCAAGAGAACTCGCAAAACAATATGACCCGAAGGACGTGGAGGACCGCATCTATGCGTCGTGGCTGAAGGGAAACTATTTCCACGCGGCGTGCGACCCGCAGAAAAAGCCCTATTGCATCGTCATCCCGCCGCCGAACATCACGGGTCAGCTCCACATGGGCCACGCCCTTGACAACACGCTGCAGGACATCCTGATCCGCTGGCGGCGCATGCAGGGGTATGACACCCTTTGGCTGCCCGGCACCGACCACGCCTCCATCGCCACGGAAGCGAAGATCGTGGCGGCGCTGCGCGAAGAGGGCATTGAAAAAGAAGACCTCGGGCGCGAAAAGTTCCTGGAACGCGCGTGGGACTGGCGGCGGCAGTACGGCGGCCGCATTGTGGAACAGCTCAAGAAGCTCGGCTCCTCCTGTGACTGGGCGCGCGAACGCTTCACCCTGGACGAAGGGTGCAGCAAGGCCGTGCGTGAGGTGTTCAACAATCTTTATGAAAAGGGCCTGATCTATCGCGGCGAGCGCATCATCAACTGGTGCCCGCATTGCAGGACTTCAATCTCCGACATCGAGATGGAGTATGAAGAAAAAGACGGCGCGTTCTGGCACATGGCCTATCCCTTTGCCGACGGCAGCGGCGCCATCATCGTTGCCACCACCCGGCCGGAGACCATCCCCGGCGATACGGGCGTGGCCGTCCACCCGGACGACAAGCGCTACAAGGACCTGATCGGCAAAACGGTGGTCATCCCCGTCATCGGGCGCGAAATTCCCATCGTGGCCGACACCTATGCCAAGATGGACAAGGGCACCGGCGCGGTGAAGATCACCCCGGCGCACGACCCCAACGACTTTGAGGTCGGCCTGCGCTGCAATCTGCCGGTCCTCAACGTCATGACCGACGACGGCTATATGAACGAAAAGGCGGGCAAATACGCCGGCATGAGCCTGATGGAGTGCCGCAAGGCGATCGTCGCCGACTTTGAGGCCGCGGGCGCGCTGGTCAAGATCGAGCCGACCAAGCACGAGGTCGGCACCTGCTATCGCTGCCACACCAGTGTGGAGCCGCTGGTTTCCAAGCAGTGGTTTGTCAGAATGAAGCCGCTGGCCGAGCCCGCGATCCGGGCGGTACGCGAAGGCAAAACGAAGTTTGTGCCCGAACGCTTTGACAAGACCTATTTCAACTGGATGGAAAACATCCGCGACTGGTGCATTTCACGCCAGCTCTGGTGGGGGCACCGCATCCCCGCGTGGTACTGTGACGATTGCGGCGAAATCACCGTGTCGCGCACCGACCCCACGGCCTGCGCCCACTGCGGCAGCGCGCACATCCGTCAGGACCCCGACACGCTGGACACCTGGTTTTCCTCCGCGCTGTGGCCGTTCTCGACCCTCGGCTGGCCGGACAAGACGCCGGAGCTTCAGCACTACTACCCGACCAACACCCTCGTCACCGGGTACGACATCATCTTCTTCTGGGTGGCGCGCATGATCTTTTCCGCCTGTGAGCAGATGGGCGAAGTGCCGTTTGACACCGTGTTCATTCACGGCATCGTGCGCGACGAGCTGGGCCGCAAGATGAGTAAGTCGCTCGGCAACGGCATCGACCCGCTGCTGGTCATCGACAAATACGGCGCCGACGCGCTGCGTCTGACACTGGCCACGGGCAACAGCCCCGGCAACGACATGCGCTATTCCGAAAAGAAAGTGGAGGCCAGCCGCAACTTTGCCAACAAGATCTGGAACGCCGCGCGGTTCATCCTGATGAACCTGAACGGCAGCGAAAAAACGCCGCACATTCCCGAAAATCCGGCGCTGGAAGACAAGTGGGTGCTGTCGCTGTTCCACCAGCTTGTCAGGGAAGTCACCGAGAATCTGGAGCGCTTTGAGCTGGGCATCGCCGTGGCAAAGCTGTATGACTTCATCTGGGACATCTTCTGCGACTGGTACATCGAGCTTTGCAAGATTCGCCTGCAGCGCAAGGATGAAACGACCGAAACGGCCAAAGCCGTGCTGATCTATGTTTTGTCTGAAACAATGAAGCTGCTGCACCCGTTCATGCCGTTCATCACGGAAGAGATCTGGCAGACGCTGCCGCATGACGGCGACACGATCATGACGGCCCCGTGGCCGCAGTATGACGCGGCGCATGTGTTCCCGGACGATGAAGCGACGATGGATGCCATCATGGAGGCCATCCGCGCCATCCGCAACCGCCGCAGTGAGATGAATGTGCCGCCGTCAAAGAAGGCGCACGTCTATATCGCCACCGACAAGCCCGCGATTTTTGAACAGGCGACGCTGTTCTTCCAGCGGCTGGCGTCCGCGTCAGAGGTGTTTGTGGGCGACAGCTTTGACATCCCCGGCGCGGTCTGCATCGTGACCGCCGACGCCAAGGTGTATATCCCGATGGGCGACCTGGTGGACCTGGACGCCGAGCGCAAGCGTCTGACCAAAGAAAAGGACGCCGCCGAAAAGAAGCTGGCCGGCATCCGCGCCAAGCTGTCGAACCCCGGCTTTTTGGCCAAAGCTCCCGCCGCCGTGATCGACACGCAAAAGGCGGAGGAAGCAAAGACGCTGGAAAAGCTTCGCATGATCGACGAGAGCCTTGCGGCGCTGGGTCAGTGAGCCGAACCGAATAAAAAACGGAGGATCGAATCATGAAACGAATGCTTGCACTCGTTCTCGCGCTGATGCTGTTGCTGGCCCTGTGCGCGGGCTGCGGGAAAAAGACTGCAGAAGATGACACCGCACCGGTCAATGCCTCGGACGCCGAAACGCCCGACGCCCAGCCGTCCGAACCCACGGGTGCGGACGCTGAGGCACTGTACGCGCCGCTGATCGAAAGATACCGGGAAGCTTTTTTAAACTTCAGCCATGACAGCTATGATCTGGAGATCAACTATTTGATTGTTGATACTTACAGCGGCAGCAGTCAGGTGGGATATGCGTTCTATGACATCGACGGGGACGGTACGCCCGAATTGCTGATCGGTGCAAGGGACGAGCAGAATCCCGAACAGATGCCGCTGGAAGGACTCGCCGGAATCTATACGCTGAAGGCTGGGACCCCCAAATGGCTGATCGGTTCCGATTATGAGTTTGCCGGCGTCAAGGTGCTGAAAGAAGGAAAGATTATAGAGACCCGCATGTATTGGGGAACCCAGATTAAAGAGGGATTCGTATCCATTGTTTATGAAATCAAAGCCGGGGAGCTGTCGGCTGAAAAGACTTATTTCGGTGTGAATGAATTTGATGAAGCAGAAGGCGTTTACAAAGTCACACAAACCTATTCTGTTGACGGCGCATTGCCCGTTGACGGTGACGACGAGGTTCTGCTTGATCAAATGCAGCCGATCGATCCGGAAGAATATCAAGCGGCGATGGCGGCTTTTAACGGCGAGGTGATGACCATTCCGATTACGCTGTTCAGCGCGCAGGACACAAACGCTCCCGCATCGTAATCCATACGAAAACGGAACAGAGAGCAAAGACGCTGGAAAAGCTTCGCGTGATCGACGAGAGCCTTGCGGCCTTTGACCAGTGAAACCGACAGACGGCGAAAACGGAGGATAACGTATGAAACGAACAATTGCCCTGGTGCTGACGCTGGCCCTGCTGCTGACCGCGATTGCGGGCTGTGTGAAAAAGAGCCCCGGCGCCAAAGCGGAGCCGGAGGACACCTCGGAATATGAGGCGCTTTATGCCCCGGTGCTGAAAAAGTATAAGCAGGCCTTTGACGAGGGTTGGTCCCGCGAAAAATTTGTCGAAAACAACCTGTCGCCGAACCTTGCGAATCTGGACAAGAGCGCCGAGCCGAGCTTTGCCTTTGTCGATCTTGACAACGACAAGACGCCGGAACTGTTCATCGGCCGCGCGGACGAACCTGCCACGGCCTATGACCTTTACAGGGCAGACAGCGAGGGCATCCGGCAATTGACTGACGCGACAAGCGAAGCGCCGATGACTGTGACCGAAGACGGCCGTCTGGTCGAAACCGGCGACGATTACGCGCATCTGGAAGTGACGGTCTTCTATGAGGTCAGGGACGGCGAAGTGGTTCCCGTCAAGGCCGTTATCCACGACCCGGACCGCATCATCGACGGGATGAACGACTGCTTTGAAACGGATGCTGCGCTGCCGGCGGACGAGCGCGAGATCTATGCCGATATGCTGCAGGTCATTTCGCAGGCGGACTATGACCGCGAAGCGAAGGACTACAAGCAGGCCGAAACGCAGATGAAGACGTTTGACGACCTGGATGAAGCGACGCTGGAAGACAGCGGCAAAGAGATCATTCCGGCAAAAGCGTCGATGTATCTTACGGCGACCGCCGCAGACTTTGACGTGCTTGGTACAGATTTTCATAACTACGATTCAATTTTGAATACACTTGCCTCAACGCTTTTCATGCCGGACGAAGAGACCGGTGTTGAAAAGCAAACGGCAGCGTTCAACAGTGCGGACATGGATTCGGCTGACCTGAAGGGCGCCCTGTTCTATATCACTTATTCCAAGCTGTATCAATTGTTCTTTGAGGAACCGGAAGAGGCGATGTTCGATGCATCAAATGATCCGTTCCCGGAGTTGGAGGAATCGACTTATTATTTAAAGTATTCTGAAAAGAACATTCTTTGGCTTGCGGAAAATGTTCTGAATATGGAGCAGCCCTTTGACCGAAATGCGTTTTGTGATGGCGTCGCCGGTTTTTCGACGCCGTGCGGATACAAAGACGGTGACTTCTATTTCCCGTCGTACGGATACTCTCTTGATTGGGGCGAGTTGTCGAGAATCAAATCGGCCGAAATGATGGATGACCACCGGTATCGCCTCACGATCGAGTATTTTCACGACGCTTACGGCGAAACCTATGCCGTGAACGGCGAGGGCACCATGATCGCCGGATTGAAGGACATTGACGGTCAGCGCGTCTGGTCCATTTACAGTTACAGCGCCGACATCACGGTCGATTTCAGCCAGATTGCCGACATGCCGCCGCAAACCTTTCAGTATCCCGATGCCGCGCAGACAGAAAGCACATCGCCCACCGCCGAAGATACCGCCCTCACCGGCAACACCGGCGATTATATCACCTTTGGCCGGTATGAGCAGGACAACGACACGTCCAACGGCCCCGAACCCATCGAGTGGCTGGTGCTGGACCGTGACGGCGACAAAGCGCTGGTGATCAGCAGGTACGGTCTGGACTGCCAGAAATACTATCCAGAAAAATACGATGTGACGTGGGAAACCTGCACACTGCGGACATGGCTGAATAATGATTTTTATAATAATGCGTTCAGTACTGCAGAACAGAGCAAAATACAGATGACGACGGTGAAAAACGATGACAACCCCGACCATGGAACAGAGGGTGGCAACAATACACAGGACAAGGTGTTTCTTCTGAGCATTGGCGAAGTGAGCATGTATTTTAGTTCAGACGAGACAAGAAAGTGTGCGCCAACGGCGTATGCGATCGAACATGGCGCTTGGGCAAGCGACTCCAATACCACCATAGGTGGCACAGCCGCCTGCTGGTGGTGGCTGCGGTCGCCCGGCTCCCTTCCTTACGGCGCTGCTAATGTTATCGACTATGGCTCCGTCAATTCCCGTGGCTACAGTGTCGCTTTCAGCAACTATGCCGTTCGCCCCGCGATGTGGATCACCCTTGACGCATAACGTACAACAACATACAGAAAAGCGTGCTGCCATGTGCAACACGCTTTTTTTACGGATTCACTTTATTCTTCTATCCTTTATCCTTTGCGCTCTGTGATCCTTTCTTCCGCCCTGACCCTCAGCGCCTTGAACGCTTCTTTCAGCCAGACCTTCAGCGACCGCAGGAAGGGCAGGAGACGCTGGAACATGCACGCCGGGTGGTCGACCTTTTGATCGGCGGTCCAATACTCGGTATGACAGTTCGCTTCCGTCATGGGCGACATGGTTTCGGTTTCCGGGTCCCAGACCATGAACTGCGTCAGGTCAAAGTCGTCGACGGTAAGCTGCGTGTCGGCAGTGATGACGCTGTAAAGAATTTCGTTTTCGGTGCGTGTCCATTCCCCGTGGCGCACGCCCTTGGTGAACCAGGTGTAGTCCGGGAACATGCAGGTGGATGCGTCCACCTGTTTGTCGGGAGAGATGTATTTGCCCTTGCCCTCGGCCACGCGCTGCGCGATGTACTCATCCGAGAGGGGCCCATACAGCGTCCCGGTCGTCGCGCCGAAGGAGGAGTTGGTGACCGAGGCGTACTGGTCGGAGACCACGTCCACGCCCGAGACGCAGATCGGCAGCATCTGGAAGCCGTACTTGGAAATGATGGCGGTCTTGACGCCGTGCGTCTGCAGACCCTGCATCAGCTCCGGAATGCGCTCCGCCACCTGATTGTGATAGTTGTCGAGCTTTTCGATCAGTCCCGCGTACTGCACGCGCTTTTCGCTGCCCGCTTCGCCGAAGACATACAGTTTCGCGTCCTCATAATCCTCCGGCTCCACGAAGCCCCAGTAGCAGGGCATGGTAAAGAAGGTGGACCGCGCCAGCGCGCCGGTCACGCCATAGACAACCTTGTCATAAATTGTGGCGCGGACGGTTTTGGACAGACCCTCCACTGCACCGCTTTTGACCAAAAGGTCGATCGATGCCACGGCAAAGTCCGACAGGTCGATCATGCCCGTTTCGTCATAATCGATCAAAAAGCGCTCGACTGCCGGGCCGTCCAGCTTGAATTTTCCGCTGATGGCCTCGCTGATGAATTCGCCGCCGTTGGAGCTGGTACCGTCAAAGCCAAAGCCGTAAACGCTGTCGTAGCCGTATTTGGCAAGATAGGCCAGCATCACGTTGCAGCCCACGCAGCGGCCGGAAATCGCGACCTTTGGCGCGCCGGTGATCGCCTTGACCGCGTCAACGTACGCGGCCAGCTCGTCTGCAATGGCCAGCGGATCGCGCCGCCAGTCGTACCAGAAGTGATAGTCATACAGATCATAGTAGCCCTTATCCGCCTTGGCGTCCACGGTGACGCTGTCGCGCAGGTAATCGCGGCGGGCTTTGGAAATATCGGTGCCGTTGGTCACTTCACCGTTTTCATCCAGACGCACGTTTTCAAACAGCTCGGAGACCTCTTCTTCCAGCTTTTCATAGTAGTTGTCCCATTTGTTTTGCAGCAGACCTTCCAGCAAAAACGGCTGCAGAACGTTGGCGATGGATCTCAGCAGCTCTTTTCGGTCGCTGCCCTCGGTCAGGCTGCCGAGGTCGTCGATCTGAAAGACATAGTTGCCGTCGGCGTCATACAGCGCCTCGCCGTCGCCGGCCAGAATGACGACGGGGATCTGGCTGCCGCAGATCTCCGGCAGCCGCGCAAACGCGGGCATCATCGCCGTGAAGAGCAGCAGCACACACAGCAGGAAAGAAAGCGTTCGTTTCATAATGGTACATCCTTTCGCTTGTCTGATATCTTTTTATCCTTCCGCCTGCTTTTCCGCAATCTTGACTTTGATCGCCTCAAACACGACCTTCAGCCAGTTTTTCAGCGAAGCGAAAAACGCACGCAGGCGCTGGATGATGTTGGACGGGTGGTCGGTTTCATAGTCCGCAGTCCACAGCTCGGTGTGGCAGTTCTCTTCTGTCATGGGTTCCATGGTGTTTGCGTGCTTGTCATAGACCATGAACTGGGTGTATTTGATGTCGTCAACCGTCAGCTGGCGGTCGGCGCTCACAACGGCGGTCAGGATGTCGTCTTCAAAGCCGGTGCGCTCGGAATGGGTGGCACCCTTGACAAACCAGGTGTAGTCCGGGAACTGGCAAGTGGACGCGTCAATCTGCTTGTCGGGCGAAATGTATTTGCCCTTGCCCTCGGCGACGCGCTGCGCGATGTAATCGTCAGACAGCGTTTCATAGATTGAAGGCGCGGTGGTTGCGCCGAACGACGAGCTTGTGACCGAAGAAAACTGGTCGCCGATCACTTCGCTTGATTCGCAGACTGCCACCATCTGGAAGCCGTACTTCGATTCGATGCACAGCTTGACGTTGTTGTCGTGGATGGACTGCATCAGCTCCGGCACATGCCTGGAGACGGTGTTGTGGTAATTGTCCAGTTTTGCGATCAGGCCGGCGTACTGTGTGCGCTTTTCACTGCCCTCGGGTCCGAAGACATAGCGGATCGCTTCGTCATAATCCTCGTTGGAAACACAGGCCCAGTACCCTGGCATGGTGAAGAATGTGGCCAGCGCCAGCGCGGACGTGACGCCCTCCACCAGCTTGTCATACAGCGTTTTGTGCAGCAGGGCGCTCATGCCGTCAAGCAGGCCGCTCTTTTGTGCCAGGTCCAGCGTGGCGGTGACGATTTCGGGCACGTTGAGCCAGCCCCATTCGCCCGTGTCGATGAACAGACGGTTCAGGCCGTTGGCGTCCAGATGGAATTTGCCGCTGATGGCCTCGCCGATGAACTCTGACCCGTTGATCAGCGCCGCGTTGACGCCGAAGCCGTTGATCTCCAGCGGGAAGGCGTCGTTGTATTTGGCGATATAGGCCATGCAGACGTTGGTGCCCAGGCAGCTTGAGATGAGACCGACCTTTTCGGCGCCGGTTACTTTGCGGACGTTCAGAATGTATTCGTGCAGGTCGTCTGCAATCTGCATCGGGTCCAGCCGCCAGTCGTACCAGAAATGGTAATCATAGCAGCCATAGGTGCCGTCGGCGCTTTTTTGGTCGCGCATGTTTTCGATGCGTCTTGCGTCCACGTCTTCCGGCAGAATGCCCGTGCCGTATTGCGGGTCGCCGTTGTTGTCCAGCCGGACCTGTTCAAACAACTCGCCGATCTCTTTTTCCAGTTGGGCGTAATACTCGTCATAGTTGCCGCCGAGCAGCCCCTTGGTCAGGAACGGCAGCAACACGTTTTTGACGGATTCTTTCAGATCGTTGTCGCCGTCGCCGGCGCTTTTCAGCGTGTCGCCGATTTCACTGATCTTAAAGATTTTGTTGCCGTCTGCGTCATAGATTGCGGCAGCATCGCCGGTGATGAGTACGATGGGCATCGGGCTGCGGCGTGAGTCGATATCGACAAAGTCCGCCGCGCGAACACGAGGGGGGGGTGGTCAAAACCGGGAAAATGAGCAGCAGACAGAGCAAGAATGACAAAGCACGTTTCATGGTATGATCTCCTTTATACTTAATACTATATTCTTTTATCCTTCCGCCTGCTTTTCCGCAATCTTGACTTTGATCGCCTCAAACGCTGCTTTCATCCAGTTTTTCAACGAGTTCAGGAACGCGCGCAGCCGCTGAAAGAGGTTGGACGGGTGGTCGGTTTCATAGTCCGCCGCCCAGAATTCGGTGTGGCAGTTTTCTTCCGTCATGGGCGCCATGGCGCCGGTGTTACGGTCATAGACCATGAACTGCGTCAGGTCAAAGTCATCCACCGTGAGCTGACGGTCGGCTGTGGAAACGGTGTACATCAGCTCGTTTTCGGTGCGTGTCCAGTCGCCGTGGCCCGCGCCCTTGGAAAACCAGGTGAAATCCGGATAAATACAGGTGGAGGCGTCCACCTGCTTGTCAGGCGAAATATATTTGCCCTTGCCCTCTGCCACGCGCTGCGCAATATACTCGTCTGACAGGGTGGTATACAGCGAGTCGGCGGTCGTTGCGCCGAAGGAAGAGCTGGTGACCGAGGCGTACTGATCGGTGATCACGTCGCTTGACGCGCAGATGGGGATGTTCTGAAAGCCGTACTTGGAAAAGATGACGGTGTTGACGTTGTGCTCACGCAGGCCGCCCATCAGTTCGGGCAATTGCTGCACCACCTGCGCCTGGTACCGGTCCAGCTTTTCGATCAGGCCGGCGTATTTGACACGCTTTTCGCTGCCCTCGGGGCCGAAGACATAGTCCTTTGCGGTTTCATAATCCTCTGCCTTGACAAAGGCCCAGTAGCACGGCATGGTAAAGAAGGTGGAAAGCGCCAGCGCGCTGGTCACGCCCTGCACCACCTTGTCATAGATCGTGGCGCGCACGGCTTTGGTCAGACCCTCCACCGCGCCGCTTTTGACCAAAAGGTCGATCGTTGCCAGCGCAAAGTCGGAAACGGTGATCTTGCCCAGCGCATTGTAGTCGATCAAAAAGCGTTCCAGCGCCGGGCCGTCCAGCTTGAACTTTCCGCTGATGGCCTCGCTGATGAATTCACCGCCGTTGGAGCTGGTGCCGTCCAGACCGAAGCCGTAAATGCTGTCATAGCCGTATTTGGCAAGATAGGCCAGCATGACGTTGCAGCCCACGCAGCGGCCGGTGACCGCAACCCGCTCTGCGCCGGTGGACGCTTTGATCCCTTCGATGTATGCGGCCAGCTCGTCGGCGACGGCCAGCGGGTCGCAGCGCCAGTCGTACCAGAAAATATAATCCTGGAACCCGTAGTAGCCTTTGGCGCCTTTTTTGTCGGCGGCCATGTTCCTGGTCATTTCGTCGCGGTGCGCCTTTGCAATGTGGCTGCCGTTGCTGACCTCGCCGTTTTCATCCAGCGGCACGCCTTCAAACAGCTCGCCGATCTCTTTTTCCAGTTGATCGTAATAGTTGTCCCATTTGTTTTGCAGCAGGCCCTCCAGCAGGAAGGGCTGCAGCACATTGGCGACGGATTTCAGCAGCTCGCTGCGGTCGCCGCCCTCGGTCATGTGGCCCAGGTCATGGATCGTAAACAGCCGGTTGTCATCTGCGTCATACAGCAGATCACCGTCGCCGCCGATCAGGATCACCGGAATCTGACTGCCCGTGAGTGTTGGCGCCGCCGCACGAACACGAGGGGGGGTGGTCAAAACCGGGACAATGAGCAGCAGACAGAGCAAGAATGACAAAGCACGTTTCATGGTATGATCTCCTTTATACTTAATACTTTATTTTATCCTTCTGCCTGTTTTGCCGCGATCTTTGCCTTGATCGCCTCAAACGCGGCTTTCAGCCACGCCTGCAGCGAATTGAAATAGGCGCGCAGCCACTGAATGATGTTTGACGGGTGGTCGGTTTCATAGTCCGCCGTCCAGTATTCGGTGTGGCAGTTCTCTTCCGTCATGGGCGACATGGTCTTGGTCGCCCGGTCATAGACCATGAACTGCGTCAGGTCAAAGTCGTCCACGGTGAGCTGGCGGTCGGCCGTGGTGACGGTATACATCAGTTCGTTTTCTGTCGCGGACCATTCGGCATGGCCGGCGCCCTTGGTGAACCAGGTATAGTCCGGATAAATACAGGTGGACGCGTCGATCTGTTTGTCGGGCGAGATATATTTGCCTTTGCCCTCGGCCACGCGGTTGGCGATGTAGTCGTCAGACAGCGTTTCATAAAGCGAGGGGGCGGTCGTCGCGCCGAAGGACGAGCTGGTCACCGAAGCGTACTGGTCAGAGATCAGGTCGTGTGACGCGCAGATGGGGATGTTCTGGAAGCCGTATTTGGAAATGATGACGGTGTTGACGTCGTGCTCGCGCAGGCCGCCCATGATCTCCGGCAGATGCTGCACCACTTCGGCCTGATAGCGGTCCAGCTTTTCGATCAGGCCGGCATACTGCACGCGCTTTTCACTGCCTTCGGGGCCGAAGACATAGTTCTTGGCCTCTTCAAAATCCTCGGCCTTGACAAAGGACCAGTAGCACGGCAGGGTGAAGTAGGTGCCCAGGGCCAGCGCGCTGGTCACGCCCTGCACCACCTTGTCATAGATCGTGGCGCGCACGGTTTTGGACAGGCGCTCGACCGCGCCGCTCTTGACCAAAAGGTCAATGGAGGCCAGCGCAAAGTCGGACAGCTTGATTTTGTCGATGGAATCATAGTCGATCAAAAAGCGTTCCACCGCGGCACCGTCCAACCGGAATTTTCCGCTGAGGGCGTCGCTGATGAATTCGCCGCCGTTGGAGCTGGAGCCGTCCAGCGCAAAGCCGTAGACGCTGTCATAGCCATACTTGACCAGATAGGCCAGCATGACGTTGATGCCAACGCACCGCCCGGCGATGGCAACCCGCTCTGCGCCGGTGATTGCCTTGACGCCCTCCACATATTCATGCAGCTCGTCGGCAACCGCCATGGGGTCCAGCCGCCAGTCGTACCAGAAGGAATAGTCTTTCCAGGCATAGTAGCCCTTTTTGCCCTTTTTGTCGACCGTCATATTGTTGCGGACCTCGTCGCGGTGCTCCTTTGAGATGTCGGACCCGTTGGAGGCTTCGCCGTTGTTGTCCAGCCGCACGCCGGCAAACAGCTCGCCGATCTCCTTTTCCAACTGATCGTAATAGTTGTCCCACTTGTTTTGCAGCAGGCCCTCCAGCAAAAAGGGCTGCAGCACGTTGGCGACCGATTGCAGCAGTTCTTTTTTGTCGGCGTCTTGTGCAGACATGTTGCCAAGGTCGTGGATGGAAAACAGGCGGTTGCCGTCCTTGTCATAGAGGACGTCGCCGTCACCGCTGAGCAGGATCACCGGGACCTGACTGCCGGTGAGCCCGGGGTTTGCCGCAAGCGCGGGCAGAACGCAGGTGAGTGTGAGCAGTGCGCACAGGCACAGGGAAAGAAACCTTTTCATAACAAAACCTCCCTTTTCATTATATATATCATAGCACGAAAGTCTGCGAATGATATGAATAAAATTTAAACAATCAACACTGTGCGATATCGGAAAAAACAGCGGGCGATTCCGCGAAAAATCTGTGGAGTTCTGCTTGAAAAGCGACATCTGTCTATGACTTGCGCCACAAGTTTGTTGCAGTTTTTGTGAAGTTTTTCCAGGGAAAAAAATATTTTATGAAGTTGAAAAAATTGCTTGCATTTTTGGGAAACTGGTGTTATAATCTAACCAAGATAATAGCAAAAATTTAAAGGGAGGCTTTCCAAATGAAAAAGGCATTATCTTTGTTCCTGGCTGTTCTCATGATGTTCTCTGTCATGGCGATCGGCGCATCCGCAGAAGACACTGAGCCGTTGGACACCTGGGATTATCAGGGCTATCCGGCAAAGTCGAACCAGTCCATCCTTGTGCTTGACCTTGCCAACGGCAAGTTCAGAGATGCTCAGCCCGTCTACAACCTGCAGACCGGCAAGATCGAGCGTCGTGAGCTCAGCGCTTCCGAGATGGCTGAAAAGTTCGTCTGGGTTCCGGCTGATGATTCTGATTTCGTCGCTGGTTCAAAGGTGACCCTTCCCGTCGTCACCGGCCCGAAGGGCTATCAGTTCGACGGTTGGTACTGCGTCACTGACGGCAACACCTACGGCGCAGTTCCCGGCGGTTACACCGTCCCGGCAGACGGCTCCATGGCCGGCAAGACCATCGAGTTCCGTGCGGCTTACAGCCCCGTTGCTCCTGAGCAGGACACCTTTGCGAAGGTCTTTGACATTCTGATCAAGGTCTTCGGCACCATCTATGGCCTTCTGACCGGTGGCGACACCGCGAAGGGCATCGCGACCATGAAGAAACTCTTCGCAGGTCTGATGGACTAATCGAGTGAATCAACAAAGAAAGCGGCAGCAATGCCGCTTTCAGACTGCTGACAAACCCTATGTTTTGCAAGAGGCATAGGGTTGTTTTTTGCTCAGGGCAAGAAAAAAGCCATGTGTTTTACCCACAGCACATGGCGATTTTCTTCATATTTTGTGCGGCGGCGGTAAGCAAACAT
>JAFRUA010000010.1 GCA_017434855.1 Clostridia bacterium | reverse complement strand
CTGCTCTACCAACTGAGCTACAGAAGCAAAAATGGCGACCCGGAACGGGCTCGAACCGTCGACCTCTAGCGTGACAGGCTAGCGTTCTAACCAACTGAACTACCGGGCCACTTTTGAAGAGCGGAGCACCGCCCATTCATACACTGCACATTTGCTTCGCAGCGACTTTAATACTATATCAAATTCCGGCAGATTTGTCAATGCTTCTTGAACAATTTTTTGAAAAAATTATTTGTCGGTGAAATCTGTGCGCGGCATCAGCGTAACGCCCCAGCCGGTGCCGGACAGCTCTCCGTCCTCTTCATCCTGCGCCGGCAGAAAAAATGCGATATAAGGAAAGATCAAAATCAAAACCGCCACCAAAGCGCGCAGCCGCTTTATTACGAATGACATGCCGTCCATCCTCCTTCGTTTCCGTCTTCCTTATTTTACACCGAAACGTTTCGTCTGTCAACCGCCTGACGGAAAAACTTTCATATGCCGCGGCGGACAAAAGAGGATTTATATACACAATCCGTTCGGCGGATCAAACGGAGCCGGAAATCGTTTTGATGGACGGCATCGCAATCATTCTGCGGCTGCGGGCGGATTTTTGCAAAGGCGCTTCAGCCGCCTTGCCGCTTCCGCCGTATCCGCCGGACTGCCGAAGCAGGAGAAGCGGAAGTACCCCTCGCCGCTTTCGCCGAAGCCGGCGCCGGGCGTGCCGACGATCTGCGCCTCATGCAGCAGCAGATCAAAGAAATCCCAGCTTGAACACCCGTGCGGGCACTGCAGCCAGATATACGGCGCGTTTTTGCCGCCGGTGTACCAGATGCCGAGTTCGTCCAGCGCATCCGTCAGCAGTTTGGCATTGTTTTTGTAAACGGCGATCTGCGCCTGGATCTGCGCCTGCCCGTCCTCGGTAAAGATCGCCGCGCCGCCGCGCTGCAGGATATAGGAAATGCCGTTGGTTTTGGTGGTGCGGTTGCGCACCCACATGGCGTTGAGGTTCTGGCCGCAGCGTTCCAGCGTGCGCGGAATCACGGTGTACCCCAGACGGGTCCCGGTGAAGCCCGCCGTCTTGGACAGCGAACAGATCTCGATCGCGCAGGTCCGTGCGCCGGGCAGCGCAAAGATGCTGTGCGGCAGCGCGTCATCTTCGATAAACGCTTCATACGCCGCATCAAACAGGATCACCGCGCCGGTGTCGTTGGCAAAATCGACCCAGGCCTGCAGCTGCGCTTTGGACAGCACCGCGCCGGTCGGGTTGTTCGGAGAGCAGAGATAGATCACGTCTGCCTGCGTGTTTTGGTCCGGCTGCGGCAGAAAGCCGTTCGCTTTCCCGGTGGGAAGGTGCACAATGTTGTGACCGGCGATCACATTGGCGTCCACATAGGCGGGATATGCCGGCTCCGGGATCAGCACCGTGCTGTCGCGGTCAAACAGGTCCAGGATGTCGCCCAGCTCATCGCTGGCGCCGCTGGAAACAAACACCTCGTCCGGGTCCAGCGTGACGCCGCGCTTTGCATAATGGGCGGCAATCGTTTCACGCAAAAACGGTGCGCCGCATTCCGGCATATAGCCGTGAAAGGTTGCGGCGGCTGCCTGGTCATCCACCGCTTTGTGCAGCGCGTCGATGGCGGCCTTGCACAGCGGCTGCGATACGTCGCCGATGCCCATGCGATACAGATGCGTGCCGGGGTGCGCGTCCAGATAGGCCTTTGTCTTTTGCGCAATATTGTAAAACAGATAGGAATCTTTCAGCTCGGTATAATGTACATTTGGTTTCAGCATCCGATGGTCTCTCCTTCATAAACAAATGCCGCGGGGCCGGTCATGGTCACTTCGCCGCCCGGGGCGACTGTGATTTCCAGCGCACCGCCGTCCAGGCGCACCGTGATGGGCGTGTCCGGCATGCAAAGGCACTGACGGACCGCTGCCGCCGTGCTGGCACACGCGCCGGTGCCGCAGGCCATGGTGACGCCGCTGCCGCGTTCCCACACACGCATGCGCAGTTCGCGCGGGGACAGCACCTGCACAAATTCCACATTGACGCCGCCCGGAAACGCCGGATGGTGCTCGATTTGCGGGCCGAGTGCAGTTACGGGCGCCGCCTCGGCGTCATCGCAAAAGATCACCGCGTGCGGGTTGCCGACCGAGACCGGGATGTATTTGACCGTTTCACCCGCAACGTCCAGCACTTGCTCTGCCGCAACTTCGGCGCTGCCCATAGAGACCGTGACCCGGTCCACCACGCCGCTGCGCAGATGCAGACGCAGCGTTTTGACGCCGGACTTTGTTTCAATGTGCAGCGTTGTTTTGTCGGTGTATCCCTTGTCATAGACGTACTTGCCGACACAGCGGATGCCGTTGCCGCACATCTTTGCCTCAGACCCGTCCGCGTTGAAAATACGCATGGAAAAATCGGCGATCTTTGACGGCCCGATATAGATCATGCCGTCTGAACCGGCGCCGAAATGGCGCTCCGACAGCTTGATCGACAGGGCGGCGATATTTTCCGGCACATCGCCGCAGACGTAAAGATAGTCGTTGCCGAGGCCGTGCATTTTTGTGAACTTCATGCGTTATATGCTCCTTTCCAGCGCCGCTTTGATCAAGCCGTAAAACAGCGGGTGCGGTTTGTTCGGGCGGCTTTTGAATTCGGGGTGATACTGTACGCCGACAAAAAAATTGCGGTCGGTCAGTTCCACGGTTTCCACCAGCCTGCCGTCCGGCGACAGACCGGACAGCGTCAGCCCCGCCGACTGCAAAGCGTCGCGGTAATCATTGTTGAACTCATAGCGGTGGCGGTGCCGCTCGCTGATGCTTTGTTTGCCGTAGCAGCGCGCCATGGTGGTGCCGGGTGTGATCTCGCACGGGTACGCGCCGAGCCGCAGGGTGCCGCCCTTGTCGATGGAATCGCTCTGCCCCGGCATGAAGTCGATGACTTTGTGCCGGCACAGCTCGTCAAATTCGCCGGAGTTCGCGTCGGTCAGCCCCGCCATGTGCCGGGCATATTCGATCACGGCGATCTGCATGCCGAGACAGATGCCGAAATAGGGCAGGTCGTTTTCGCGTGCGTACTGCGCGGCGAGGATCATGCCCTCGATGCCGCGGCTGCCGAAGCCGCCGGGCACCAGAATGCCGTCGAGGCCGCCAAGCACGTTCGCAACATTCTGCGGCGTGATGGTTTCGGAATCGATCCATTGGATGTTCACCTGCGCGTTCTGCGCAAAGCCCGCGTGCCGCAGCGCCTCGGCCACGGACAGATAGGCGTCGTGCAGCTGCACATATTTCCCCACAAGGCCGATCGTCACGCTGCGGTCGGCGTGCTTGATCCGCTCCACCATCGCCGTCCAGTTGTCGAGCGCCGGCGCCGGCGCATCCAGGCCGAGTTCGCGGCAGACAACGCCGGAAAAGTTTGCCTGTTCCAGCATCAGCGGCGCTTCATACAGGCACGGCACGGTGAGGTTCTCGATCACGCAGTCCGGCTTCACGTTGCAGAACAGCGAAATTTTTTGAAAGATTGATTGCTCCAGCGGGCGGTCGCAGCGCAGCACGATGAGGTTCGGAAGGATGCCCATGCCCTGCAGCTCCTTGACAGAGTGCTGGGTGGGCTTGCTTTTGTGCTCCTCCGAGCCGTGCAGATACGGCACCAGCGTCACGTGGATGAACAGGCTGTTTTCGCGCCCGACCTCCAATGAGATCTGGCGGACCGCCTCGATGAACGGCTGCGACTCGATGTCGCCGATGGTGCCGCCGATCTCTGTGATCAGCACGTCTGCGGCGGACTTTTTTGCCGCGCGATAGATGAAGT
>JAFRUA010000077.1 GCA_017434855.1 Clostridia bacterium | reverse complement strand
TTGAAAACCGTCATCGACTATGCCGACAACCCGGACAAGACCACACGGGAAAAGTATCTGGATTCGGATCTGTACGCCGCGCTGCGATACACAGAGAATGATGACAAGACCGACCAAAAGATGTTTGTCACCGGCATCAACTGTTCCAAGCACACCGCCTATGAACAGATGATGGCGACTAAGCACCGGTTCGGCAAGCTCGGCGGTAACGTTTGCTACCACGGGTATCAGAGCTTCAAAGTCGGCGAAGTGTCACCGGAGCTTTGCCATCAGATCGGCGTTGAGACTGCAAAGCGGATGTGGGGAGATCAGTATGAGGTTATCGTGACTTCGCATCTGAACACGGAAAATCTCCACAATCATTTTGTTCTGAATAGTTTGTCGTTCAAAACCGGCAAAAAGTACAGCAACAAAATCAGCGAACATATCCGGTTGCGAGAGATTTCCGACGCGGTATGCAGAGAACATAACCTGTCTATTTTGGAAAACGCGCCGTTCTTCGGCGGCGAGAAGAACACCTACTGGTTACACAAGGAAGGAAAAATGACCCGCCGTGATCTGGTCAAAGCCGACGCGCAGCGGGCGCTGGACGTATCACTGAACTATCCGCAGTTCTTTCTGCATCTGCGTCGGTTGGGATATGAGATCGACGAACGGCGGCTTTCCGTAAAAGCGCCGGATTGGGAGCGGAATATCCGCCTTGCGAGTGTCGGTTTGACACGCGAAGTCATGGAAGCGTCATTCCGGCAGCATCGCGGTTCGGAAAAATGGTATATCTTTTACCGGATGCATCCGATCAAGGAGCCGGACTTCAAGCCGTTGGAAGCCATTCTCAAAGAAATGGAACGCGATCTCTACCGCAGTCACAGCGGAGCCGATGTTTTCATCAGCTCTGTTTTTCTGATCGTCATGCTGTTGTTGCAGGCGGCGATTGAAAATGCGCGATATACGCCTTTATCTCCTACCATGCGGCTGGAAATGCAGAACGTCAAGCAATATGTGGCTGACCACCGTTTTCTGAAAGACAACAACATTCAGACAACGGATGAACTGAAAAACCGTATCTTGCAGACGCAGGCGGAGATTCAGAAACTGGAAGCCGAACGGCAGCATATCCGCAATCAGATCCGCAGAGCCGAACCTTCTGAAAAGGCTGCGCTCAAAGAAGAAGCGAAAGCTATAACCAAGAAACTGAACCCCTTGCGGGAACAACTGAAAAACCTCCAGCGGATCTTGGACAAATCCGATTATGTCTATACGATGCTGGAAACCGAACGCAGGCTCGAGCGTCAAATCGGGCGAAACAGAAACTATGAAAGGTAAATCATCATGAATCATTTTTATCAAAAATACAAACACAAAGGAGGCCGAATAAATGGCGAGAAAACTGAAAGAAGATTTACGAACCCCGGATGAGATCCGGGCAGACGTTCCGCCGGAGCACGCGGCGGCGCGGATGCCGGAGCTTCACGCATATATCGAAAGCGAAGTACTGCGAAAACTCAGGGCAGAGCATCATCCCATCAACATATCCGTGGATATGATCCTATCGTTTGCAGACAATCCGTACCAGGTGCTCGACAACGAAGAAATGGACGAGCTGGTGCAGAGCATCAAGGAGCGCGGCATTCTGACGCCGCTGATCGTGATGCCGAAGCCGAACGACACACACGTCTTTGAACTCATCAGCGGACATCGGCGACTGTATGCTGCGCAGAAGGCCGGGTTGGAAACCGTCCCCGCCATTGTATGCAATGTCAGCCGTGACGAAGCCGCGATCATGGTGGTGGACAGCAATCTGCATCGGGAACATTTTTTGCCGAGTGAGAAGGCAAAGGCGTACAAATTGAAAATGGCAGCAATGAAACGGCAAGGGAAACGAACAGATTTAACTTCGGACCAAGTTGGTCCGAAGTTGACCGCTAAAGAGATTTCTGATGTTGACAGTGTCAGTCAGGTCAAACGATATGTTCGTCTGAACAACCTTGCGCCCGGCCTGTTGTCCTTAGTTGACGAGGGTAAAATTGCGCTTACCCCAGCTGTTGAACTGTCCTACCTCACGGAAGACGAGCAGACCGATCTGCTGGAAACGATTGAAAGCGAAGACTGCACGCCGTCGCTCTCCCAGGCGCAGCAGATGCGCAAGCTGTCTGCGCAGGGTCAGCTCGATATGGACGCGGTCTTTCATACGATGACCAAGCCGAAACCCAATCAGCAGGAAAAGATCACGCTGCCGTTTGTGAAGCTGCCGATAGATAAGATCCGCAATTACGCCAAAACGGAGCCGACGCCGCAGATCGTGCATGACTTTCTGCTGAAAGCAGTGGAGCACTACTGCCGGTATCTGGATCGGCAAAAAGATAAGGGGGATCGATGATGTACCGAGAATTCACACAATTGCACAGAAGCAGGCCGGATGGTAAAATGATTTCAGCAGATCGCTTTGCCTTCCGGCATAATCTTTCCAAAGATTCCCAAAACTATGCGAAGGGAGGTGAAGCGATCGGTGAAAATTGACTATGTGGAAGAGCCGCTGCGACAGGTGCGTATCTGCCTGTCGCGCGGCACGCCCTTTGCCCCGGACGATCTGCCCGCAGACGTCACGGGCGACATCTATCAGTTCGCGGGGCTGATCGTCGGCGACTATCCCGACGAGATGCTGGTGCAGTGCGCCCAAAAGGGTGCGATC
>JAFRUA010000009.1 GCA_017434855.1 Clostridia bacterium | reverse complement strand
TCGTGATCCTTTTCCGATTGGAATACTCCAAATCGGACAAATTCATCTGCTGATTCATTCTTTCGCACCCTCTTCTTCTTGGTGCTTCTATTATATCACTTTTTATGGTAATTGAAAAGAATTAATCAGTGCTTACCTAACAGCTAATCGCTACCAGCGATCAGTCTGCTTTCGGCGCGTACAGCTCCTTGAGGCGCAGCAGGTGCTCATAGCGCTCGACGGACTTCTCTTCCGCTTCGGCAAAGAGCTTTTCGGCACGCTCCGGGAAGGAGCGGGTCAGCGCGGAATAGCGGGCCTCGTTCATCAGGAAGGCGCGGTAGTTCTCTTTGACGCCCGGCTTGGAGTCCAGGGTGAACGGGTTCTTGCCCTCGGCCTTGAGCGCCGGGTTGAAGCGGAACAGGTTCCAGTAACCGCACTCGACGGCTTTCTTCATCTCGGCCTGGCAGTTGACCATGCCGCCCTTGATGGAGTGCATCTCGCACGGTGCATAGGCGATGACGATCGACGGGCCGGGATAGGCTTCCGCTTCGGCAATCGCCTTGATGGTCTGGTTCATGTTGGCGCCCATGGCGATCTGGGCAACATAGACGTAGCCGTAGCTCATCGCGATCTCAGACAGGCTCTTCTTGGCGATCTGCTTGCCGGCCGCGGCGAACTGCGCGACCTGGCCGATCTGCGACGCCTTGGACGCCTGACCGCCGGTGTTGGAATACACTTCGGTATCAAAGACCATGATGTTGACGTCGTCGCCGGAGGCAAGGACGTGGTCCACACCGCCGAAGCCGATGTCATAGGCCCAGCCGTCGCCGCCGAAGATCCAGACGGACTTCTTGGCAAGGTACTCTTTGCTCTTGAGAATCTCGCGGGCCAGCGTGCAGGCCTTGCAGGTGCAGCCCGGCTCGATGTTCTCTTCCAGCGCGGCAACATAGGCCTTTGCGGCGGCCTTGTTGGCGTCGCCGTCGGTCAGCGTGTCGATCCACGCCTTGCCGGTGTCTTTGATCGCCTGCTGGGTCCAGCCGAGGTCGATCAGCTCCTGGGTCTTGGAAACCAGCGCGTTGCGGATCGCGTTCTGGCCAAGCAGCATGCCGTAGCCGTGCTCGGCGTTGTCTTCAAACAGCGAGTTTGCCCACGCGGGACCGTGGCCGTCCTTGTTGACGGTGTAGGGCGAGGTGGCCGCCGGGCCGCCCCAGATGGAGGAACAGCCGGTCGCGTTGGAAATATACATCCGGTCGCCGAAGAGCTGGGTGACCAGGCGGGCATACGCGGTTTCGGCGCAGCCGGCGCAGGAGCCCGAGAACTCAAGCAGCGGGGTCTTGTACTGGGAACCGATGACGGTGTTGTCGGCCACGTCGTCCTTGACGGTGACGTTCTTGACCATGTAGTCAAAGACCGGCTGCATGTCGTCCTGGCTCTCTCTGGAGACCATCTTGAGCGACTTGGTCGGGCAGACGCCGACGCAGACGCCGCAGCCCATGCAGTCAAACGGCGAGACCGCGAGGGTGTACTTGTAAACGCCCTTGCCCTTGCCGGCTTTTTTGTCCACCAGGATCGCGTTTTCGGGCGCGGCGGCGGCTTCTTCTGCGGTCAGGCAATACGGACGGATTGTCGCGTGCGGGCAGACATAGGCGCACTGGTTGCACTGCGCGCAGGTCGCGGCGTTCCACGCGGGCACCATGACGGCCACGCCGCGCTTTTCATAGGCGGCAGCACCCTGCTCAAAGGTGCCGTCGGCATGGTCGCTGAACGCGGAGACCGGCAGCGAATCGCCGTTCATCAGGCCGACCGGCTTCATGATCTCGTCAACCTGCTTGGCCAGCTTCGGCGCGCCTTCGCTCGCCGGGGCGGGATCGCCGTCTTCGGCGTCGGCCCATTCGGCCGGAACGTCGATCTTGACATAGGCCGTGGCGCCGGCGTCGATCGCCTTTTCGTTCATTTCAACGATCTCTTTGCCCTTCTTCATGAACTTCTGGGCCTTTTCCTTCATGTAGCCGATGGCTTCCTCGGCGGGCAGAACCTTTGCAAGGGAGAAGAACGCGGACTGCAGCACGGTGTTGGTGCGCTTGCCAAGGCCGATTTCGGCGGCGATGTCGATCGCGTTCACGGTGTAAAGCTGGATGTTGTTGCGGGCGATGATGCGCTTGGCTTCGCCGTTGAGCTTTTCAGCCAGCTCTTCCGGGCTCCACTGGCAGTTGATCAGGAACACGCCGCCCGGCTTGACGTCGTTGACCATCTTGTAGCCCTTTTCAACATAGGACGGGTTGTGGCAGGCCACGAAGTCCGCTTTGTTGATGTAATAGGGGCTCTTGATCGGGGCGTCGCCGAAGCGCAGGTGCGAGATCGTCACGCCGCCGGTCTTTTTGGAGTCATACTGGAAGTACGCCTGGACATACTTGTCGGTATGGTCGCCGATGATCTTGATGGAGTCCTTGTTGGCGCCGACGGTGCCGTCGCCGCCCAGGCCCCAGAACTTGCACTCGATGGTGCCGGGGGCAGCGGTGTTCGGCGAGACCTTCTCTTCCAGAGACAGATAGGTGACGTCGTCGTTGATGCCGATGGTGAAGTGCTTCTTCATTTCGGCCTTGTCCAGCTCGTCGTACACAGCGAAAATGCTGGCCGGCGGGGTGTCCTTGGAACCCAGACCGTAGCGGCCGCCGATGATCTCGATGCCGGTGCGGCCGGTCTCTTCCAGCGCGGCAACCACGTCAAGATACAGCGGTTCGCCCAGGGCGCCCGGCTCCTTGGTACGGTCGAGCACGGCGATCTTTTTGCACGTCGCGGGGATCGCGTCGGCAAGGTGCTTTGCGGAGAACGGACGGTACAGGCGAACCTTGACCAGACCGACCTTTTCACCCTTCGCGGTCAGATAGTCGATGACTTCCTCCGCCACGTCGCAGATGGAACCCATCGCGATGATGACCTTTTCGGCGTCGGGGGCGCCGTAGTAGTTGAACAGCTTGTAATCGGTGCCCAGCTTGGCATTGACCTTGTCCATGTACTCCTCAACGATGGCGGGCATCGCGTCATAGTACTTGTTGCAGGCCTCTCTGTGCTGGAAGAAGATGTCGCCGTTTTCATGCGAGCCGCGCATGACCGGGCGCTCCGGATTGAGCGCGCGTTTGCGGAACGCTTCGACCGCGTCCATGTCGCACAGCTCTTTCAGGTCCTCATAGTCCCAGATCTTGATCTTCTGGATCTCGTGGGACGTGCGGAAGCCGTCAAAGAAGTTGATGAAGGGAACGCGGCCCTTGATGGACGCGAGGTGCGCCACGGCGCCAAGGTCCATAACTTCCTGCGTATTGGTTTCGGCAAGCATCGCGAAACCGGTCTGGCGGCAGGCATAAACGTCGGAATGGTCGCCGAAGATGTTCAGCGCATGAGACGCGACGCAGCGCGCGGACACATGGAACACGGACGGAAGCAATTCACCCGCGATCTTATACATGTTCGGAATCATCAGCAGAAGGCCCTGCGACGCGGTGTAGGTCGTGGTGAGGGCGCCGGCGGCCAGGGAGCCGTGCACGGTGCCGGACGCACCGGCCTCAGACTGCATCTCTGCCACCTTGACGGTGGTGCCGAAGATGTTCTTCATGCCCTGCGCCGACCACTGGTCAACATAGTCTGCCATCGGGCTGGACGGGGTGATGGGGTAAATGCCCGCAACCTCCGTGAACGCATAGGATACGTACGCGGCGGCGTTGTTGCCGTCCATGGTCTTTGATTTTCTTGCCATTGTTTGTCCTCCTTATAATCGGTAATGGATACCTTTTTCAGGTCGGCAAATGAAAGACTCCGTTTGCCGGCATTTTATATTTTAACACCATTTGCGGATTCTGTAAAGACACAAAGCGTGAAAAGTTCAGTTTTTTCAATGAAAAAAGTTGTGAAAAACGGAAAAGGACGGGCGCCGCGCCGGTCAGCACCCGTTCGGTAAAAACAATTCGGGGTCATTCAGCGCCGCCTCAAAGCGGATGCCGTACCACTGCGGGTCGGTGCGCATCGCCGTTTTCAGCACCCGCAGCGCCCGGTGCACGGCGTCTTCCGGCGCAGCCCCGCGCAGCATCGCGCCGAACACCACCGACGCGAACGTGTCGCCCGTGCCGCAGAAGACGCCCGCCAGCTTTTCATCGCAAACATATCGCAGCGACGTTCCCTCCAGGTACGCCACGCCGATCGTTTCCGGCGAGAATGAAACGCCGGTGATCATCGGCTGCTTTGCCCCCATGTCGCGCAGCGCCAGCAGCATGTCGCGCACCTCGCGCTCGTCGTACCCTTCCAGCTTCGGTGTGCAGCCCAGCAGCAGCGCGGCCTCGGTCAGGTTGGGCGTGATGACGTCGGCGCGCTTGAGCAGGCAGCGCATCGTCATCCCGTAGTGTTCGCTGAGCATGGCATAGGCCTTGCCGTTGTCGCCCATCACGGGGTCCACCAGAATCAGAGCGCCCGGCCTGGCAAACTCATCCATAAACGCCGCCGCGATCTGGATCTGCGCTTCGTTCAGCATATAGCCGGAATAGACGCCGTCAAAGCGCACGCCCTGGGCCCGCCAGTCGCGGCAGACGGTGCGCATCATGTCGGTCAGGTCCATGCAGGTGTATTGAGAAAACGCCGTGTGCGCCGAAAGCAGCGCCGTCGGCAGCAGCGCACACTCGATGTCAAAATGCGAAACAATGGGCAGCGCAACGCCGGCGGAGCACTTGCCAAGACAGGAAACATCCTGGATGATCGCCGCTTTTTTCTGCATGGCACAGCCTCCTTCCCTATAAGGAAGACCGCCCGCAGGCGGCCTTTCGGTCAATTGAGATTCCGATCAATACGCGATGGAATAGTCGTCGATGAAGGTCATGCCGACCTGCGCGTCCAGCGTTGCAAAGGCCACGCCGGCAGTCACCTTCATCACGATGGGCAGCGTATAGGTCGCGTGGACCATGTTGCCGGTCTTTTTGTCGATCTGGCAGGTGATGACCGCGTCATAGTAGGTCGCATTGAAGTTTTTGACCACAGACGCCGCGGCATAGACCTCGTCCGCCTTGATGATGTTGAAGGACGTTGCCACGCCCGTTGTGGTCGGGTCGGTCTCTTCCGGGAACTTCAGCGTGATGTTGTAATAGGTGCCGTCGTCGGTGCAGGTCGCTTCGGTCACGTCGTTTTCGGTCAGATTGGTGACATAGGACTGGCCCCTGACCGGGTAATTGTCGATGATCTCCTGCCCCGTGTAGTTCACCGGGGTCTCATCCTTTTTCAGGAAAGTGCTGATCAGCGAAGAGCCGATCGACTTCAGCGCGGCCGGAACCTCCAGCTTTTCTTCGTTGTGCTGCAAGTCCTCATAGTTGCGCGTGACGGTGACGCCGGACTCGGTCTTGATCTTGTTGGCGGACGTCTTGAACAGGTCCACGATCTCGGCCTTGGTCATGGCGTCGCTGGCCGCGGGCGCAGTGTCCGCCGGCTTGTCGCCCTTGCTGTCTGCGGGCGCGGCGTCTGATTTGCCGCCCTTGTCTGATGCGGCGGGGGCCGCATTGTCGCTGCCGGAAGACGGCGTGGATGCGGCAGGTGCAGCCGCCGCCGAACCGCCCGAAGACGCCGCGCCGCCCGCAACCTGAATCACGCTGGGAATTTCGGCAGGCTCACCGCCGGAACCGACCAGGTGAAACTGAGTAAACACGCCAAAGAAATAACCGCCGGTAAAGACCAGAATGATGGTCAGGGCAATGGCGATCGCTTTTTTGACATCGGAATTTGAATTTGACATCACGCATTTTCCTTTCCGCAACAGATTCAAACGGGTGAAAAATTTTCATTATATCGAGGGTATTATAGTATATTTGCGCGTCAAGTGCAAGAGAAATTGAAAAAAATTAATAAATTATCTTTTTTTTATGGAAATCCGTCGGCCTTCGTGTTATAATATGCTATAATATAATCATACCTTGCGCGTTTGCGCGTGGTATTGAAGAAAAGGAGGGCTGCCATGAAACAACTCAATCGTATCCCCGTTTTGCCAAAGGGACACACGGTCTGCTGGTATGCCTGCCGCACGGCGCTGTTTATCTGGGGCGCATGGGGGTTGCTGCACGGCTACGCCTCCGAATTCACCCAGGCCTGCTTTGCCATCGCGTTCACGCATCTGTGGGACCTGTTTCAACTGCTTGGCGGGCGGTCGTTCATCACGCGATACCCTTATCAGCTGCAGACCATGCTCAACTGCTTCATCTGCTTTTCCTGCGTGGTCGGAACGACGGTGAACACCCGCACCGATTTCAAATACATCGATATTCCCGAACACCTCTTTGCGGGATACATGGCCTGTTACGGCGCTTTTTTCCTTGCCGAAATCATGCAGGGGAAAAAGCGGCCGCTGAAGGTTTCGGTCCAGGGGCTGTTTGCGTTCAACTTCGCCGTGGCGGTTCTGGTCGGCTGGGAATTCTATGAATTCACGATGGACCGGCTTTACGGCTTTACAATGCAGCACGGAGAGCTGGGCGACCTGGCCCTGACCGACACCATGACCGACCTGATCCTCGGCACGGCGGGCGCTTTGATCGGTATGCTGGTCGAATGGTTCCGGCGTGTCGGCCTGATCGGAAAGCACCGGGCCGCCGTGCGTGCAGCATATAAGCAGCAGCGGGAAGCGTTCAAAAAAGAAAAAGCGCGCCTTTATGCCGAGGGCAAAGACGTGCTGGAGAATCTGTAAAATACGGGAGGAAAAATATGAAACTCTCTGAAATACTGGCGGGCGTCGCGGTGGAAACGGCGTTTGACCCGACGCTTGAAATTGAAGATATCGCCTATGATTCGCGCAAAGCGGTGGCGGGCACCATGTTCGTCTGCCTGACCGGCGCGCGGACCGACGGCCACATTTTTGCCGCCAACGCCTATGAAAACGGCTGCCGCGTATTTTTGTGCGAAAAGCCGATCGACGTTCCCGCCGACGCGGCCATCCTTTTTTGCCCCGATACGCGCGCGGCGCTGGCCGTCTGTTCGGTGAACTTTTTCCGGAACCCGGCAAAGGACATCAAGGTCATCGGCATCACAGGGACCAAAGGCAAAACCACCACGGCCCACATCATCAAGGCTGTGCTGGACCACGCGGGCATCCCGACCGGCATCATCGGCACCGTGGGCGCGGCGTTCCTTGACAAGCAGCTGCCGACGGTCAACACCACGCCGGAAAGCTATGAGCTGCAAAAGCTGCTGCGCATGATGGCGGACGCGGGGTGCAGGGCGGCGGCCATCGAGGTTTCGTCCCTCGGTCTGAAATTCCACCGTGTGGACGGACTTCGCTTTGCCGCGGCGGTGTTCACCAATCTGTCGCCCGACCACATCGGCATCAACGAGCACGCCTCGTTTGAGGAATATGCCTATTGGAAAAAGCAGCTCTTTTTGCAGTGCGACTATGCACTTTTGAACATGGACGACCCGTTTGCAGAAGAGATCCGCGCCGTTTGCCCCTGCCCGGTGGAAACCTACGGCTTTTGCCCGGACGCGGACGTTGTGCTTTCCGACGTGCAGCAACTGCGGCGGGAGCGCGTGCTGGGCGTGGCGTTCACCGCGCGGTACCAAAACGCGCCGCATGAACTGTTTGCCTCGCTGCCGGGTGCGGTCAACGCCATGAACTGCGCCGCCGCCATCGCGATCGCAAAGCGGTTCGGCGTCACGGACGATCAGATCAAAGAAAGTCTGGCCCGTGTTGCGGTCAAGGGGCGCGGCGAGGTCGTGCCGACCGGCACGGACTACAGCGTCATCATCGACTATGCCCACAACGGCCTGAGTCTCAAAAGCATGATCGACACCCTTGCGGCGTATGAACACAACCGCATCATTGCCCTGTACGGCTCTGTCGGGTCCCGCACCGAGATCCGCCGCAAAGAGCTGGGTCTGGTGTCCGGCGCGCTGTGCGACCTGTCGATCCTCACCTCTGACGACCCGGACTTTGAAGACCCGGAGCACATCATCCGCGAGATCGCGCGCTATGTGGAGCAGGCCGGCGGCAAGCACGTTGATATTCCCGACCGCGCCGAAGCGATCCGCTATGCCCTGTCGATCGCCGCGCCGGGCGACATCCTGCTCTTTGCCGGAAAGGGCCACGAGGAATTCATGAAGGTCCGCGGCGAAAAACTCCCCTTCTCGGAAAAGCAGGTCATATTTGAGTATCTTGCAGGGGAAAGGGATTAAGAAAAAAGGGATTAAGGGATTAAGGGAATCCTCTCACTATCACACACAAGGAGCATCTGCGCTATGTATACTTTTAAAGAGGCAACCGACCTTGCGGCCTTTGACCGCTTTCTGGAAACGCACGGCGGACAGTACATCCAGTCCTCGCACTGGCAGACGGTGAAAACCACCTGGCACTGCCGCTATGTCTGCGGATATGACGACAGCGGAGAAACGGTCCTTGCGGTCCTGATCATGGAACGCACGCTTCCCGCTGCGGGCAAGATCTGGTACGGCTCCGGCGGCGCGGTCTGCGATTATGAAAACACGGCGCTGCTGGAAGCCTTCACGGCATATCTGCGCGGTGAGCTCAAAACGCACGGCGTCACGGCCTTCATCATGGACCCGCCGATCTCGCTGCGCATCAACGGTGAAGACCAGCCCTTCGGCCATGCGGTCCACAAAACGCTGTGCGGTCTCGGCTACACGCTGAACACCAACCTGACAAATTACACCTACAAACAGCCGGTACAGCTTTTCATCCCGCTGAAAAAGGACGGCGCGCCCCTGACGGCAGAACAAATTCTGAAAAAGTGCGACAAGGGCGTGCGCTACAGCATCCGCATCGGCGAACAGCGCGGTCTGGTGGCGCGGACCTACACCTATGACCAGCTCAAGGACGATCCGAAACCGATGGACGATTTCATCAGCGTGATGAAGGACACCAGCGAGCGCGACGATTTTGTGGAGCGCAACGGCGATTACTGTCTCAAGCTGCTGGGCGCGTTCCCGGAAAGCTCCGACCTCAAGCTGGTCTATTACGACAAGGTGCTGGACCGCAGGCTGCAGGAAGAGCGTCTGCAAAAGAAAGCCGACGCCGAAGCGCAATTGCCCGGCGCGCACGAAAAGAAAGCGCGGCAGCTGCAGGAGATCATCACCAGCGTGGACAAGCAGACCGAGCACTTTGAAAAGCGCATCGCCGAAGCCGAGGACTACACAAGCGACAACGAGATCTGCGTGGCGGGCGGCCTGTCGATCTACTATGCCGGCATGGGAAGCTGCCTGTTCGGCGGGACCAAAAACGTGATTCGCAACAACACGCGCTCGAGCCACTATCTCAACTATCTGCGGCTGGAAGAGAGCATCCGGCGCGGCTGCGACATCCACGACCTCGGCTATGTCATTGTGCAGTCGCCGGAGCTGAACGACGACGGCACGCTCGGCACGCTGGTCCCGACCGACAACTTCAAGGGCATCTATGATTTCAAAAAGAGCTTTTCCGCGGACTATCACGAGTTCATCGGCGAGTATGTCCTCGTCGGCAACAAGCTGAAATACTATGCCTATGCCCAGCTCATGCCAAAGGCAAAGAAGGCAAAGATCAAGGCGATCAAGACGCTCAGAGGGCGCTGAACCATACAAAAAGACGGCACGGTTCCATTGCGGGGCCGTGCTTTTTTTGTACGCGCCGCGCGTGGACGGTCAGGGAAGATGCGCCCCGCCGCTCAGCACATCTCGTAGCGCCGATCAGCGATCGGCTGTTTACTCCCTCCGTCAGTCCTTCGGACTGCCACCTCCCTCAAGGAGGGAGGCTATAGAGGCTCCCTCGCTGAGGGAGCTGTCACGAAGTGACTGAGGGAGTACTTGTCGCGAAGCGACGATGAGGTTGAAAAAATGCTTGCATTTTTCGGGGAGATGTGGTAGAGTATAGGTGCGACATAAGTTTATCAACATCATCAAACGTCAACAGAATATTTTTTTGCAACAGAAGCAGAATCTTTCTGTCAAAATGGGGTACTTTATCAAAAAGTGCATCTCGCATGACTCGTTTTGGCAGAACTTGATTGCAAGAACTCTGTTGCTTTTGATGATTCATGAACTTGTGTCGCAGCAAAATGAGATGACACTTTTTTAGCGTCTCGTTTTGCCGGGGCGCTTTTTTATTGTGCCGAAAATCTATATTTTATTTTGGAGGGCAAAAACATGAAACAGGTCAAACGACTTTTGAGCGTACTGCTGGCGGTGGTGATGCTGATCGCGGTCGTTCCGGTGGGAAATGTCGGCATCACGGCGAGCGCGGCAAACGGCGTAAAAACAAAATTGGACGCATTTAAACAGAGTTATCCCAGCGGAAGTCGGTGGACAGGAACTTTTGACGGAGGCAGCCAATGCTACGGCTTTGGTAAAATGGCAATTTATAATGTGTTTGGAAAAAACAGCAGCGGCGGTTATCGAAGTTGGACTTATGCCGGAGTCAGTACAAGCGGCATGACGCTGATCGGTTCCATAACTTCGTTTTCCGCATCCAGCGTGCAAAGCCTTTTGAGCAATGCAAGATGCGGAGATATTCTTCAATTCAATACCACGAAACAGCACACAATGATTGTCTATGCGGTCAACAGCAGCAGCGTCACGATTTATGACTGCAACTGGGACAACAATTGCGGAATTTCTTTACGCGACTGCTCTTTTGGTACATGGTCAGGGTGGAACAGCACGAAGCTGAGCTTGTTGCGCGCAGATAATTATGACGAAGTCAATGGGTCATCCACACCGACCACAGCACCGACAGTTGCTCCGGCACAAAAAGTATACGCGGGCGGAGACACTATTACATTAAACTACAATGCACCCGGAGCAACAAGTTTGCATTTATATATCTATAAGGATGGAGTAAAATGGTTTGAAGGAGAGTTTCCTTCTTCCGGCAGTTTTAGCAGGGAATGTAATGCCACCGGGCATTATGCATTTTACGTTGTGGGGCATTATTCCAGTGGAGATATTTCCAGTTTATGGGATGATTTCGATGTTTATGAAAGATCTTCTTTAGTCCCAAGCAAACCTGACCTTTGGACGGAGAAAGCAGATTATCCGGCTAGTAACAGTATAGCAATTTATCATTGGTCCGAAAAAGCTTCCATGTATTCCGTTTCTATATACAAAGACGGACAAATTGTTACCAATCAGCAACCCAGTACCAGTTCAAGCAATGTGGTATTATCTGATCCGGGAAACTATAAGGTTGTTGCACAAGCGATAAACAGTTTTGGAGGAAGCGATTATTCAGAATGCTATTTTTCCGTGTATAATAGTGTTCCAGAAGAACCCAGTATTTCCATTCCGAAGAACACATTTACACTTGGTGAGGTAGTACAGATTTCGTTGTTGCCTTGTGCGTATTCTAAAGATGCTTTTATGACAATTAGAATAACGGAGACAAATGAACCGGTGGTCGGTCCGGGTATCCAATTAGGAATAAATTGTTTATCATATGAATTCCAATGTGATAACATTGGATGCTACACCATTGAATATGCTACAACGAATGAATATGGTAGCTCAATAGTTGCGACTAAAACATTTAATGTCGTTGAGTCTTCTCATTCATATGATGAAGGCCTCGTGACCAAAGCTGCGACCTGCACCGCAACCGGCGTCCGCACCTACACCTGCACGGTCTGTGGCGCAACCAAGACAGAAACGATTGCCATCAACAGCAGCAATCACGTCAACACAAAGAACATTTCTGCAACCGCGTCCACCTGCACCGTCAAGGGCTACACCGCCGGTGTCTACTGCAACGACTGCAAAAAGTACATCAGCGGCCATCAGGAGCAGCCCCTTGCCGCACACACGCTGACGCTGATCAATAAGAAGGACGCCACCTGCACCGCTGCGGGCTACACCGGCGATCAGTATTGCACCGTCTGTAAACAGACGATCAGCAAAGGTACAACCATCGCGAAAAAGGCGCACACCATCACCGTCATCAACAAGCGTGACGCGACCTATGACGCAGAGGGCTACACCGGCGACGAATACTGCACCGTCTGCAAACAGACCATCAAGTCCGGCACATCCATCCCGAAGCTGACGCGGCCCGATGCGCCGAGCGACCCCGGTACCCAAGATCAGCCCCAGCAGTCAGGCGGCGGCTGCAAGTGGTGCGGCCAAACCCACGGCGGCGCGTTCGGCTGGCTGACGCGGATCATCCACAACATTCTCGCCGCGATCTTCGGCGCGCGGTATTGATGCCCGCCCCCTCCGTCATCGTCTGCGACGATGCCACCTCCCCCGCTGAAGCAGGGGAGGCTTTTCTTGTTGTCATGCAGTTGCAATGGCGGAGCGTCTTTTTCGGTTGCCGATCTGTGCGGCGCGTACAAAAACGGAATTCCTCAATTCCCGCCTGCCGGCTCGGTCGGTGCTTCTCAAGGCTGCGCCTTGAGAGGTCCCCACGGGGGACCCGCACCCCTTAACCCCTCAATCCCTCCGTCCCTCGATCCCTTTTCCGCGTCCCCAGAAAAACTTTCCGCCCTTTTAGGTTTCCTTTAGGTTCCGATGGTATGATACAGACGATGAAGGAGGTGCGGTATGAACCGACAACCCCAACGAACCGTCCTCGTTTGTGTCACGCCGCAGGCGTCGTCTGAGCGCCTTGTCACTGCCGGCAAAGCCCTGGCGGAAAAAGCCGGCTGTGCGCTGAACGTCGTCAGCGTGCTGCCCGTGGAATTCGGCGGCGACCCCAAGGTGCCGCAGGCACTGGAGCAGATTTATCGCTTTGCGAAACAGGCCGGCGGCGAGCTGGCGATCTATTTCAACGACGACCCGGCGCTCACCGTTGCGGCGCACGCGGCGGCCTGCAAGCCGCTGATGCTGGTGACCGGTTTCCCCGGCGAAGACAGCAACCGCTTTGTTTCCATGATCCGTCTGCTGGTGCCGGCGCTGCCGATCGGCATGGTCGACCCGGACGGCACCGTCTATCACATGCTGCCGATGGAGCCCAGCCCGGTGACGGCATAACAAGATTTTTTCCTGACAAGGGGCAGGTTTTTTACTTCCTCTCTCTTTTTCCCTACCTCTTGTTTTTGCTTTCATTTTCTTTCCTCAGGAGTAACCGCTGACGGTTTGTCGGCGGTTATTCCTGTCATGACACACAGGAGGTGCCGTATGAACAAAGTCGAGCTCTATCGCCGGGCGTTCCGGCTGCTGGGGAATTTCACGCCGCTGAAAACGGACTGCGGCGTGCTGTGCGGCCGGCGCTGCTGCCATGGCGACGCGGACACCGGGATGCTGCTGTTTCCCAGCGAGGCGACCGTGCTGCCGGTACGGGAAGCCGGTGGGCGGCGGGTGGCCGTTTGCGGCGGGCGGTGCAGCCGTGAAACGCGGCCGCTGTCGTGCCGGCTGTTTCCGCTGTTTCCGGTTCCGGACGGGCGCGGCGGACTGACCGCTGCGGCGGACCCGCGGGGCGCCATCTGCCCGCTGGTGCGCCATGCGGCGCAGGTGCGGTTTTCTCACCGCTTTCGCGCGCGGGTGGCGGCGGTGGGGCGGCTGCTGCTGTGCGATGCGGATTGCCGCGCGTTTCTGGAACACGTCTGGGCCGAGATGGCCGACGCCGAAGCGCTGCGATCGTCGCTGACGGCGGACGGTACCGAAGAAAAAATTTGAAAAAACGGTTGCACGTCTTTTTGCTTTTGTGGTACAATAAAAATAACGCAAAAAGAAAAGAGGGACCGCCATGAAATGTCCGTTCTGCGGCTGCAGCGAAAGCAAGGTCATCGACTCCCGCCCCACCGACGAGGGCGAGCGTATCCGCCGCCGCCGGGAGTGCATCGCCTGCGCCAAACGCTTCACCACCTATGAGATCATCGAATCCGTACCCATCATCGTTGTCAAAAAGGATAAATCGCGCGAGGCGTTTGACCGGGTCAAGCTGTTCAACGGCCTGCTGCGCGCGTGTGAAAAGCGGCCGGTCTCGATCGCGCAAATCGAGGATGCCGTCTCCGAAATCGAGCAGGAGCTGCAAAATTCGCTGGACCGCGAGGTGACCAGCGTCCACATCGGCGAAATGGCGATGGAAAAGCTCAAGGCCATGGACGAGGTGGCCTATGTGCGCTTTGCGTCCGTCTATCGCCAGTTCAAGGATATCAACACCTTTATGGAGGAACTGGCTAAACTTCTCGGCGAGGCAAAGTAACGCCGGGGCGCCGGATTCAGCGAAGAACAAAAAGAAAAACAGAGTGCGAAGCAATGAGGTTCGCGCTCTGTTTTTATGCTTTCCAGACAACGGCTTTTCTTTTTTCGGCGTTTTTTCGTCCTCGGCGTACCTTTGTACAGCCATCGGCCGAAGAAAACGCCGTCTTCCTCTGAATCCGGCAGCCCCGGCAGGGTGTGCGGAACCATTCAGCGAAGAACAAAAAGACAAGCAGAGTGCGAAGCAATGAGGTTCGCGCTCTGTTTTCACGTTTTTGATGATGGCTGCGATTCCGCGTTCGATCAAAGGGGCAAAACAATTTTTTCCGGCGTGAGTTAGCATATGCTAATTTTTGAAAAAAGCAAAGAAAAGGGAAAAGAGCCGAAAAAAAGCTATAGACAAATGTGACAAACTTGTGTTATTATATATTGAAAATATCTGCAGCGGTGGCTTGTCAAAACAAAGCGCATCAAAACGGATATGATATCAAGCTTGGTTTTCAAAGGAGGGCAAACCCATGCTCAAAAAAATCAGCAAGATCCCCTTTGTCGACACGCCTGAGCAGGCGGCAAAGCTGGACGAAATCATCGCAAAGCACGCCGGTGATGCCAGCCAGCTCATGCACGTGATGCAGGTTGCGCAGGAGATCTACGGCTACCTTCCGTTCGAGGTTCAGAAAAAGATCGCGGACGGCATCGGCGTAACGCTTGAAAAGGTCTATGGCGTTGCAACATTCTATGCACAGTTTGCACTGTCGCCGAAAGGCAAGTATGCCATTTCGGTCTGCCTCGGCACGGCATGCTATGTCAAGGGCTCGCAGGATGTGCTGAACGAGATCTCTGCCCAGCTCGGCATCGAAGCGGAAGAGTGCACCGCCGACGGCAAATTCTCGCTGAGCGCCTGCCGCTGCATCGGCGCGTGCGGCCTGGCCCCGGTCATGACCGTCAACGACGACGTCTACGGCAAGATCACCGCAAAGGACGTGCCGTCCATCCTGGCCAAATACGCCGAATGAGAGAGCTGTCGCTGAACGTGCTGGACGTGGCGCAGAATTCCGTGACCGCGGGCGCGACGCAGCTCGACATCATCCTGACGCAAAGCACGGCGCAGCAGACGCTGACCATCGAGATCAAAGACAACGGCTGCGGCATGACGAAAGAGCAGCTGGCATCGGTCCGCGACCCGTTTTTTACCACGCGCACCACGCGCAAGGTCGGCCTGGGCGTGCCGCTGTTCAAGATGGCGGCAGAGATGACGGGCGGCGATTTTGACATCGACAGTGCCGTCGGCGTCGGCACCACGGTGCGGGCGTTCTTTCACACGGACCATGTGGACTTTGTGCCCATCGGCGACATGGCGAGCACCGTTGTCAGCCTGATGGCGATGAACCCGCAGGTCAATGTGCGGTATCGGCGCGCGATCGACGGCAAAGATTTTTCGGTCGAAAGCGAAACGCTGGCGGCGATCCTCGGCGACGTTCCGCTGAACGAGCCCAGCATCATGCGCTGGCTGACAGAGTATATCAACGAAAACACAAATGAACTCACGGAGGTGCAGACATAAATGAAAACGATTGAAGAACTGATGGCGCTCAGAGACGCCGCAAAAGCAAAAATGACAACGCGCGACGATTCGTCGGCGGTGACCCGCGTGGTGGTCGGTATGGCGACCTGCGGCATCGCGGCGGGCGCCCGCCCGGTCATGAACCGCTTCACGGAAGAGATTGAGAAGCGCGGCCTGACCAACGTCACCGTGGCCCAGACCGGCTGCATCGGCATGTGCCAGTATGAGCCGATCGTCGAGGTCACCGAGCCGGGCAAGGAAAAGGTCACCTATGTGCTCATGAATCCCGAAAAGGCGACAAAGGTCGTGGTCGATCACCTGGTCAACGGCAACCCGGTCGTCGAATACACCGTTGGCGCGATCAAGAAATAAGGAGGAAACGGAATGTATCGATCCCATGTTCTGGTTTGCGGCGGTACCGGCTGTACCTCTTCAAACTCCCCGAAAATCATCGAACAGTTTGAAACCCTGATCAAAGAAAAGGGTCTGGAAGATGAAGTCAAAGTCATCCGCACCGGCTGCTTCGGCCTGTGTGCGCTCGGTCCGGTCGTGGTCGTCTATCCCGAGGGCTGCTTCTACAGCGAAGTGAAGCCCGAGGATGTGGCCGAGATCGTGGAAGAGCATCTGCTCAAGGGCCGCATCGTGCAGCGTCTGCTCTATGATGAGACCAAGTCCAGCGAACAGGTCAAGCCGCTGAAAGAGACCGATTTTTACAAAAAGCAGAACCGTGTGGCCCTGCGCAACTGCGGCGTCATCAATCCCGAAGACATCAACGAATACATCGCCTATGACGGCTATCAGGCGCTGGCGAAGTGCCTGACCGAGCTGACGCCGGAGCAGGTGATCCAGATCGTCAAGGATTCCGGTCTGCGCGGCCGCGGCGGCGGCGGTTTCCCGACGGGGCTCAAATGGAGCTTTACGGCGGCGAACCAGGCCGACCAGAAGTATGTGGTCTGCAACGCCGACGAAGGCGACCCGGGCGCGTTCATGGACCGCTCTGTGCTGGAAGGCGACCCGCACTGCATCATCGAGGCAATGACCATCTGCGGCTATGCCACCGGCGCGACCGAAGGTTATATCTACGTCCGCGCGGAATATCCCATCGCCGTCAAGCGTCTGGAGATCGCGATCGCACAGGCGAAGGAGATGGGTCTGCTGGGCAAGGACATCTTCGGCAGCGGCTTTGACTTTGACCTGCACATCAAGCTGGGCGCAGGCGCGTTCGTCTGCGGCGAAGAGACCGCGCTGATGACCTCCATCGAGGGCAACCGCGGCGAGCCGAGACCCCGTCCGCCGTATCCGGCCGTGAAGGGCCTGTTTGCCAAGCCGACGACCGAAAACAACGTCGAGACCTTTGCCAACATTCCGACGATCATCCGTGAGGGCGCGGCGTACTTCGCCTCCATGGGGACCGAAAAGAGCAAGGGCACCAAGGTCTTTGCCCTGGGCGGCAAGATCAAAAACACCGGCCTTGTGGAAGTGCCGATGGGCACCACCCTGCGCGAGATCATCGAAGAGATCGGCGGCGGCATCCCGAACGGCAAAAAGTTCAAGGCGGCCCAGACCGGCGGTCCCTCCGGCGGCTGCATCCCGGTCAGCCTGATCGACACGCCGATCGACTATGACAACCTGACGGCCATCGGCTGCATGATGGGTTCCGGCGGTCTGATCGTCATGGACGAAGACAACTGCATGGTCGATATTGCCAAGTTCTTCCTCAACTTCACCGTGGACGAGTCCTGCGGCAAGTGCACACCCTGCCGCGTCGGTACCCGCCGACTGATGGAGATGCTCGACAAGATCACCTCCGGGGCAGGTACGCTGGAAGACCTGGATAAGCTGGAAGAGCTGTGCTATTACATCAAAGAGAATTCACTTTGCGGCCTTGGCCAGACCGCGCCGAACCCGGTGCTTGCCACGCTGAAGTTCTTCCGTGACGAGTATGTGGCGCATGTGGTTGACAAGAAGTGCCCGGCCGGCGTCTGCAAAGACCTGCTGCAATACAAGATCATCGCCGACAAGTGCCGCGGCTGCACCGCCTGCGCGCGCAAGTGCCCGGTGGGCGCCATCAGCGGCACCGTCAAGAACCCGCACAGCATCGACACTGCAAAGTGCATCAAGTGCGGCGCCTGCATGGAGACATGTAAGTTCGGCGCGATCATCAAGGAATAAGGAGGGGTCGATCATGGAAAAAATGCTGAACATCAAAATCAACAATATGCCGTGCACCGTCCCTTACGGCACCACGATTCTGGAAGCGGCGCGCTCCGTCGGCATCGAGATCCCGACGCTCTGCTTCCTGAAGGATATGAACGAGATCGGCGCCTGCCGGTTCTGCGTGGCCGAAGTCAAGGGCGCGCGCAGCCTGGTCGCGGCCTGCGTCTATCCGATCGAGCGCGACGGCACCGAAATTTTCACCAACACCGCCAAGATCCGCGCTTCCCGCAAAAAGACGCTGGAGCTGATTTTGTCCACCCATGAGCGCAAGTGCCTGAGCTGCATCCGCAGCGGCTCCTGCGAGCTGCAAAAGCTCTGCCGCGAATACGGCATCGAGGACGAGGGCGTCTACGACGGCTTCAAGCCGGCCTATGAGCTGGACACCTCTGCGGCGCACATGGTCCGCGACAACAACAAGTGCATCCTTTGCCGCCGCTGCGTGGCCGCCTGTCAGAACCAGGGGATCAACGTCATCGGCGCAAACGCCCGCGGCATCGACACCCACATCGGCTCTGCCTTTGAGCTGCCGCTCGGCGCCACGTCGTGCGTGTCCTGCGGCCAGTGCATCGTTTCCTGCCCCACCGGCGCGCTGTATGAAAAGGACGCGACCAAAGACGTCTTTGCCGCCATCGCCGACCCGTCCAAGTATGTGGTCGTGCAGGCTGCGCCGTCCATCCGCGCCACGCTGGGTGAATGCTTTGACATGCCGGTCGGCACCGACGTGACGGGCAAGCTCTTTGCCGCCATGCGCCGCCTCGGCTTCGACAAGGTGTTTGACACCAACTTCGGCGCTGACCTCACCATTATGGAAGAGGCCAACGAGCTGATTGACCGTGTCAAGAACGGCGGCGTGCTGCCGATGATCACCTCCTGCTCCCCGGGCTGGATCAAGTACTGCGAACACTACTATCCCGATCAGCTTGCGCATCTGTCCTCCTGCAAATCTCCGCAGCAGATGCAGGGCGCGATCATCAAGACCTACTTTGCCGAAAAGAACGGCATCGATCCGAAGGACATCGTCTCGGTCTCCGTTATGCCGTGTACTGCGAAGAAGTTTGAGTGCGGCCGCGCCGACCAGAGCGCGAGCGGCTATCCCGATGTGGACTATGTCCTCACCACCCGTGAACTGGGCCGTATGATCAAAACGGCGGGCATCAACTTCACCGAGCTGCCGGACGAAAACCCGGATGAGCCGCTTGGTCAGGGCACCGGCGCCGCCGTCATCTTCGGCGCAACGGGCGGCGTGATGGAAGCCGCGCTGCGGACCGCAGCCGAGGTCATCACCGGCAAAGAGCTGGAAGACGTGGAGTTCAAAGACGTCCGCGGCATGGCCGGCGTGAAGGAAGCTTCTTACGATCTGGCCGGTCTGACGGTCAAGGTCGCCGTCGCCAGCGGTACCAAAAACGCGAAGATTTTGATGGACAAGGTGCGCGCCGGCACGGCGGATTACACCTTCATCGAGATCATGTGCTGCCCCGGCGGCTGCATCAACGGCGGCGGTCAGCCGACCCAGCCGGCGGTTGTGCGCAACTTCACCGACCTCAAGGCCCTGCGTGCCAAGGCGCTGTATGAGAATGACAAGAGCCGCCCGCACCGCAAGAGCCACGAGAGCGAAGACATCAAGCAGGTCTATGCCGAATATCTCGGCGCGCCGAACAGTCACAAGGCGCATGAGCTGCTGCATACGACCTATGTCGCGCGTGAGATGTTCAATAAATAAGGCACATAAAATGAAAACGTCCTGTTGCTTCGGCGGCGGGACGTTTTTGCGTACGGCCGTCTTGCGACGGCGGAAATGGCGGGAACGTGGGACTGTACAGACGACCGGTCTGCAGCTGCTGTCCGCGCGCGCCGCGCGCGGAC
>JAFRUA010000076.1 GCA_017434855.1 Clostridia bacterium | reverse complement strand
GAGGAATCCCCTTATTCCATGCGAAATATGAGGATTTCTCACATTATATCTCCTTTGATCTTCTTGATTTACTGACACGATTAAATATTTTACACTTTTGACGAGTTTATTTGGATTAATCAGTGCTTACTTAGCAGTTAGCAGTTAGCAAGCCGACCTTGCGGTCGGCACAAAATCAACGCCTTGTGTTTTATTGCACACTGCAAACTGATCCGCGCGGTGCGGACGTGTTGACGGCAACGCAGTTCCTCGCGCGCTAACAGCTAACAGCTAACCGCCTGCCCGCCGGATCAACTGTTGACTGTCAACTGTCAACTTTTTATATGTAAAGATTTTTTCATTACACCCCTTGACAAACGCGAATGGAATGTGTATAATATCCAAGCTGTAAAGAAAAGCGGCTTTACAGGAGGGAGGGGACGTCATGGCAAAGGATCTTGAAATCACGCTGCTGTTTGATATTTACGGCGAGATGCTGACGCAGAAGCAGCGCGACTTCATCACCTATTATTATGACGACGACCTCTCGCTGTCTGAAATTGCAGAGAACGAAGGCATCACCCGCCAGGGCGTGCGCGATTCCATCAAGCGGGCCGAGGCGCAGCTTCTGGACTTTGAGGCCCACCTGGGGCTGAAGCGGAAGTTTGACGAGCTGCGGCAGGGTCTGCGCGAGATCGAAGATATGACAGAGATCATCCGCGAAGTGAACCTGCGCACGATCCTTTCGCGCGAGATCAACGACGCGGTTTCGCGCATCCACTCCGTGGTGAAGCTGCTGGGTGAAGAATGATTGAATAAAGGATGAGATAGTTATGGCATTTGAAGGCCTTTCCGAACGGCTGGAGGCCGCCTTTCAGCGCCTGAAAAGCAAGGGCGCGCTGACCGAAGCCGACGTAAAGGATGCAATGCGCGAGGTGCGCCTTGCGCTGCTGGAAGCCGACGTCAACTATAAGGTTGCGAAGGACTTCACCAAAAACGTGACCGAGCGTGCCGTCGGCGCCAAGGTCATGGAAAGCCTGACCCCGGCGCAAATGGTCATCAAGATCGTCAACGAAGAGCTGACGGCCCTGATGGGCGGTACCAAGGCGCGTCTGAACACCGCGAACCACCCGCCGACGATCGTCATGATGTGCGGTCTGCAGGGCTCCGGTAAAACGACCCACAGCGCAAAGCTGGCGCTGATGCTGAAAAACCAGGGGCACCGCCCGCTGCTTGTGGCCTGTGACGTCTATCGTCCCGCGGCGATCAAGCAGTTGCAGGTCGTCGGTGAAAAGGCCGGCGTCCCCGTGTTTGAGCGCGGCCAGATCAACCCCGTGGACATTGCAAAAATGGCGGTTGCCGAAGCGCGCGACCATGGCTATGACTACGTCTTTCTGGATACGGCGGGCCGTCTGCATGTGGACGAGGCGCTGATGACCGAGCTGAAAAACATCAAGAGCGAGGTCCATCCGCACGAGATTTTGCTGGTCGTGGACTCCATGACCGGCCAGGACGCGGTCAATGTGGCCACGTCGTTCAACGACGCGCTGGGCATCGACGGCCTGATCCTCACCAAGCTGGACGGCGACACCCGCGGCGGCGCCGCGCTGTCTGCCCGGGCCGTGACCGGCAAGCCGATCAAATTTGTCGGTACCGGCGAAAAGCTCGGCGACCTGGACGTCTTTCATCCCGACCGCATGGCGTCGCGTATCCTCGGTATGGGCGACATGCTTTCGCTGATCGAAAAGGCAGAGCAGGAGCTGGACGAAAAAAAGGCGCGGGAGCTGGAACAGAAGCTGCGCCGCAACAAGTTTGACCTCAACGACCTGATGGACCAGATCAGCCAGATGCGCCGCATGGGTTCCATCCGCGATCTGCTCAAGATGCTGCCCGGCGTGGGCAAAAAGCTGGATCAGGTTGAGATCGACGAAAAGGTGTTTGACAAGATGGAAGCGATCATCCGCTCCATGACGCCGCAGGAACGTGCCAAGCCCGACATCATCAACCCGTCGCGCAAGCGCCGCATCGCCGCCGGCTGCGGCATGCAGATCGAGGACGTCAACCGCCTGCTGGCCCAGCACCGCCAGATGCAAAAGATGTTCAAGCAATTCAACGGCAAGGGCGGCAAAAAGATGCGCCGCCGCATGATGAACGTGCCCGGTATGGGCGGTCCGGGCGGCATGCCCGGCATGGGCGGACCCAATGGGTTCCCAATGTAAACCGGTGAACAACACGACTGTGTTCAAATAATTTCAATTACATTTTTTGGAGGTAACAAAAATGGCAGTAAAAATCAGACTTCGTCGCATGGGTGCAAAGAAAGCTCCGTTCTATCGTGTGGTCGTGGCGGATTCCCGCTATCCGCGTGACGGTCGCTTCATCGAAGAGATCGGCTATTACGATCCGATGAAGAACCCGAAGGACATCAAGATCGACAACGAAAAAGCGCAGAAATGGATCGCCAACGGCGCGCAGCCGACCGAGACCGTGAAGGCGCTGCTGAAGAAGAGCGGCGCGATCGAATAAGCTGGGGAGGTGCCGGCTTTGAAAGAGTTATTGATCGCCATTGCGCAGGGCCTTGTGGACGACCCGGCGCAGGTTACGGTCGCCGTGGATGATGCGGACGAAGAGGGCGTTGTGGTCTATCACCTGCACGTTGCGCCCGACGATATGGGCCGCGTGATCGGCAAGCAGGGCAGGATCGCCAAGGCGATCCGCACCGTGATGCGTGCGACCGCAAACCGTAACAACCTGAAGATTCTGGTCGAGATCGACTGACAGGAATCGATAAACCCGGCGCGGCTTCTTCCACTGGAGCGGCGCCTTTCTTGAAAAACCGCCGGTGTATGCCGGCGGTGAAGGGAGGTCTTTTATGATTGGAATGATCCGGACCTTGTTGAAAAGCGTGCGGGAGTTCAAGCGTTCCGCAATGGTCACGCCGCTTTATGTGGTGGGCGAGGTGCTGCTGGAGGCGCTGATCCCCTATGTGATCGCCAGGCTGGTCAACGAGATCGAGGCCGGCTGTGAACTGCGCGTCATTCTGGAATACGGCGGCATCCTGGTCGTGCTGTCGCTGCTTTCGCTGCTGTTCGGCTATCTGGCGGGCATCCACTGCGCCAGGGCCAGCACCGGCTTCGCACGGAACCTGCGGGCCGATATTTTTCAAAACATTCAAAGCTTTTCTTTCGGCAACATCGACAAATTTTCAAGCGCATCGCTTGTGACCCGCCTGACGACCGACATCCAGAACATTCAGATGGCGTTCATGATGCTGATCCGCACGGCGATCCGCGCGCCGCTGAACCTGATCTTTTCGTTCACGATGGCGTTCATCATGGGCGGCCGCATGGCGCTGATCTTTTTGATCGTCATCCCGCTGCTCGGCTGCGGCATGATCCTGATCGGGCGGATCGCGCTGCCGGTGTTCCGCAAGGGCTTCCCGATGATCGACAAGCTCAACAATTCCGTCAAAGAGAATATCAAGGGCATCCGCGTGGTCAAGGCCTTTGTGCGTGAGGACTACGAGCGCGAAAAGTTCCGCGGCGATTCCGGCGACATCCGCCGCATCTTCACCAAGGCGGAGCGCATCCTTGCGTTCAACGGTCCGCTGATGCAGCTTTGCCTGTATGGCGTGATGGTGTTTGTGCTTTGGTTCGGCGCGCGCCAGATCATTGAGCCGGTGGGCCCGGGCATCAAGATCGGCGAATTTTCAACGCTTTTGACCTACAGCTTTCAGATTTTGTCCTCGCTGATGATGCTGTCGTTCATGTTTGTCATGGCGACCTTTGCGGAAGAGCCGTGCCAGCGTGTGTGCGAGGTCCTGCGCGAAGAGAGCACGATCACTTCGCCGGAAAATGCGCTGACCGTCGTCAGGGACGGCAGCATCGATTTCAACAACGTGACGTTCCGTTACTTTGAAACCGCGGAAGAGGCGAACCTGATCGACATCAATCTGCACATCAAATCGGGCGAAACGATCGGCATCATCGGCTCCACCGGCTCGGCAAAGACCACGCTGGTGCAGCTCATCCCGCGCCTGTATGACGTGAGCGCGGGCAGCGTGTGTGTCGGCGGCATGGACGTGCGCAGCTATGACCTGACGGTGCTGCGCGACAGCGTGGCCATGGTGCTGCAAAAGAACGTGCTGTTTTCCGGTACGATTGAAGAGAACATCCGCTGGGGCAACCCGGACGCGACGATGGACGAGATCAAAGAGGTCTGCCGCCTGGCGTGTGCCGATGAGTTCATCGACCAGATGCCGGACGGTTATCAGACCCACATCGAGCAGGGGGGCACCAATGTCTCCGGCGGGCAGAAACAGCGCCTTTGCATTGCCCGCGCCCTGCTGAAAAAGCCGAAAATTTTGATTCTGGACGACAGCACCTCCGCAGTGGATACGCGCACCGACGCCATGATCCGCAAGGCGATGCGCACCTATATTCCGGAAACGACCAAGATCATCATTGCCCAGCGCACCGGCTCCGTGAAGGACGCCGACCGCATCATTGTGATGGACAACGGAAAGATCGACGCCATCGGAACAAGCGAAGAGCTGCTGCGGACCAACAAGATCTATCAGGAAGTCTATCTTTCTCAGAATAAACAGGGGCATGAGTCTCTGGAGGCGGAGGAGGTGCCGACGGTATGAAGCGAGCAAAGCCCGAAGCAAGGCCTGAAGCGAGGCCCGGCATGCGTCCCGGCCCGGAGAAGGGAAACACCGGCGGCACGCTGCTGCGGCTGCTGAAAATGCTGTTTTCGTTCTATCCGCGTCTGCTGCCGTTCATTCTGATTTTTATTCTGGTAAACGCGGCGCTGGGTGCGCTGCCCTCCATCTTTCAAAAGCATGTGATCGAGGTCATTGAAGAGGCGATCCAAAACGGCTGGGACTGGCAGACGGCGCGGCCGGAGGTCATGAAGTATGTGACGATCCTGATTTCGCTGTATGCCGTTGCGCTGTTTTCCACCTTTGCCTACAATCAGCTCGGCGCGATCTTTACCCAGGGCGTGCTTGACAAATTCCGCGTCAAGATGTTTGACCACATGCAGACGCTGCCGATCCGTTATTTTGACACAAATCTGCGCGGTGACGTCATGAGTATGTATACAAACGACGTGGACGCCATGCGCCAGATGGTGTCGCAAAGCTTTCCGCAGCTTTTGACGTCGCTGATCACGGTGATCACGCTGTTGTCGATCATGATGTACTATTCCGTGTGGATGGGTCTGGTCGTGGTCGGCGGCGCGGTCGTCACGATCTGGATCACCAAAAAAGTCGGCGGCAAGTCGGCGACCTATTTCATCAGGCAGCAAAAGGCTGTCGGCCAGACCGAGGGCGTGATCGAAGAGATGATCAACGGCCAGAAGGTCATCAAGGTCTTTAACCACGAGGCTGCGGCGCAGGCCGATTTTGACGAAGCCAACAACGCACTGTATGAAGCTGCGTACCGCGCCAACCGGTACTCCAACACGCTGATGCCCATTCTCAACAACGTGAACTATCTGATCTATGTGCTTGTTGCGGTGGCGGGCGGTCTGTTCCTGATGCTTGACGTGCCGAACTTCTCCATCTCGCGCCTGCCGTTTTCCATCGCGGTGGTGGTGCCGTTCCTCGGCATGTGCCGCCAGTTCTCCGGCTCCATCCAGCAGATCTCGCCCCAGATCAACTCTGTGGTCATGGGCCTTGCGGGCGCCAAACGTATCTTTGCGCTGCTGGATGAAACCAGCGAATTCGACGAGGGCTATGTGGAACTGGTCAACGTGAAGGAAGAGAACGGCGCATTGGTACCGACCGAAGAAAAAACCGGCCGCTGGGCATGGGAGCATTATCACAAGCAGGACGGCACCACGACCTATACCCCGGTGCGCGGCGACGTGCGTTTCTATGATGTGGACTTTGCCTATACGCCGGAAAAGCCGGTGCTGCACAACGTCACGCTCTATGGCAAGCCGGGGCAGAAGATCGCCTTTGTCGGCGCAACGGGCGCGGGCAAGACGACGATCACCAACCTCATCAACCGCTTCTATGACATTGCGGACGGCAAGATCCGCTACGACGGCATCAACATCAACAAGATCAAGAAATCGTCGCTGCGCCGCTCGCAGGGCATTGTGCTGCAGGACGTCGTGTTGTTCACCGGCACGGTGATGGACAACATCCGCTATGGCCGGCTGGACGCGACCGACGAGGAATGCATCGCCGCTGCGGTGCTGTCGGGCGCCGACACCTTTGTGCGCCATCTCCCGGACGGCTACAACACCATGCTCTCCGGCGACGGGTCCAACCTGTCGCAGGGGCAGTGCCAGCTGTTGGCGATCGCGCGCGCTGCCGTGGCGGACCCGCCGGTCATGATTCTGGACGAGGCCACGTCCTCCATCGACACGCGCACCGAGCAGATCGTGTCGCGCGGGATGGACCGCCTGATGCAGGGCCGCACGGTCTTTGTCATCGCGCACCGCCTGTCCACGGTCAAGAACGCCAACGTCATTCTGGTGCTGGACCATGGCCGCGTGATCGAGCGCGGCACGCACGAGGAGCTCATCGCGCAAAAGGGGCAGTATTATCAGCTCTACACCGGCGCGTTTGTGCTGGAATAAAAGTGAGGGGTTTGCAGTGTGCAGTTAAGGTCGCACTGCAAACGGTTCCGTTGATCAACCGGTTTTTCCGAGAAAGAACCGCCCTGTTCACTCCCGGCGCTTTGATCAGAATTGAATCCACAAAGATGGGCCGTGGCGAACAAATCGTCACGACCCTTTTTGATTCTGTTTTACATGTTTAAAACAGATGCACCGCATGTCTTTGCGGTGCATACCTGCTGGTTGTTCCGTCGGGTCAGCGCGACCGCAACTGCACACTCCACACTCCACACTCAGTCTATGCTCTGCTGTTCCTTGATCTTCTTCCATTCCGCCACGGCCAGCGCGTCGCAGCGCTCGTTTTCCGGGTGGCCGGCATGGCCCTTGATCCACACGATCGTGACCTCATGCCGGGCGATCTCGGTCAAAAGCGCGTCCCACAGCTCCGGGTTGAGGGCGGGCTTTTTGTCTTTTTTGCGCCAGCCGTTTCGCTTCCAGCTTTCGGCCCAGCCCAGGTTGATCCCGTTCGCGACGTACTGCGAATCGGTGGTCACCGTCACCCTGCAGGGCTCCTTCAGCGCGCGCAGGCCCTCGATCACGGCGGTCAGCTCCATGCGGTTGTTGGTGGTTTCGGCCTCGCCGCCGGACAGTTCGCGCCGGTGGCCCTTGTATTCAAGCACCGCGCCCCAGCCGCCCGCGCCCGGATTGCCGGAGCAGGCGCCGTCGGAATACAGATTGACTTCTTTCATAAATATCACCGCTTGGCATTATACCAAAACCGGGCGGCGTTTTCAAGTGTTTGCGCTGTTTGCCGCGGAAAATCTTTTCAAATCGTTCGATAAATGTTGACAAATAAGAAGAATTTAGGTACAATAAATATGTTTCTATTGAACAAATGGAAGCAACCACCACAAAAGGAGGAAGATACATGGCAGGAAAATATGTAATGGCGCTTGATCAGGGGACGACCAGCTCGCGCGCGATCGTGTTTGACAAGCAGGGCAACATCATCGCAAAGGCGCAGAACGAGTTTGACCAGATCTATCCGAAGGCCGGCTGGGTGGAGCATGACCCGCTGAAGATCCTTTACAGCCAGATCACATCCATCACGTCGGTTCTTGCGTCCGGCGAGTTTGATCCGAAAGAGATCGCCGGCATCGGGATCACCAATCAGCGCGAGACCACGATCCTTTGGGACCGCGCCACGGGCAAGCCGATCTATAACGCGATCGTCTGGCAGTGCCGCCGCACCGCGGATTTCTGTGAAGAGATCAAAAAGGACCGGGAGCTTTGCGATTATATCACGGCGCACACCGGTCTGCTGGTCGACGCCTATTTTTCCGCGACCAAGATCAAGTGGATCCTTGACAATGTGCCCGGCGCAAAGGCGCTTGCCGAAGCGGGCCAACTGCTGTTCGGCACCGTTGAGACCTGGCTGATCTGGAACCTGACGAGCGGCCGCGTGCATGTGACCGATTACTCCAACGCATCCAGAACGATGCTCTTTGACGTTGACAAGCTGGAATGGGACCCGTATCTCTGCGAGCGGCTCGGCGTGCCGATGAGCATCCTGCCGGAGCCTGTGCCGTCCAGCAAGATTTACGGCTGGGTGTCCAACAACGTCTTTGTCGGTATGGAAGAGCTGGAAGGCGTGCCCATCTGCGGCGCCATCGGCGACCAGCCCTCCGCGCTGTTCGGTCAGGCCTGCTTCAAGCCCGGCATGGCAAAGAACACCTACGGTACCGGCTGCTTCCTTTTGATGAACACCGGCAACAAGCGTGTGGAATCCAAAAACAAGCTGCTCACCGGCGTGGCGTGGAGCCTCAACGGTGAAACGACCTATTCCATCGAAGGGTCCGCCTTCAACGCGGGCTCCGTCATCAAATGGATGCGCGACGAGCTGCAGATGATCGACAGTCCGAAGCGCTGTGACGAGCTGGCCGCCAGCGTGCCGGACGCCAACGGCTGCTATCTGGTCCCCGCGTTCACCGGTCTTGGTGCGCCGTACTGGGATATGTATGCCCGCGGCTGCATCGTGGGCCTGACCCGCGGCGTCAACCGCGCCCATGTGGCCCGTGCGGTGCTGGAAAGCATCACCTATCAGATGACCGACTTGCTTGAAGCGATGACCGACGATTCCGGCATCGAGATCACCGACCTGCGCGTGGACGGCGGCGCGTCCGTGTCCAACATCATGATGCGCATTCAGGCGGACATGGCGCAGACCACGGTCGACCGCCCGAAGTGTGTGGAAACGACCGCCCTCGGCGCCGCGTATCTCGCCGGCCTTGCCGTCGGCCTTTGGGACAGCCTGGAGGACATCGAAGCCAACCGCGAGGTCGAAAAGATCTTTGCACCCGAAATGCCGAAGGACGTGCGCGACAAGTATTACAAGGGCTGGAAAAAGGCGGTTCAGCGCGCTATGGACTGGGAAGACCGGGACTGATTCTGTATCCGTTGATTGATTCGGTTTGAGTCAATCGTTCCATATCAAAAATAATATTTAGGAGTGGATTATCATGGGAAAAGTAAATCTTGACTGGAAAACTGCGCAGGCCTTCATGGAAGATGCGTTCAAAGGCGTCGGCGTGCCCGCAGAGGACGCAAAGATCGTTGTGGACGTTCTGTTGGAATCCGACAAGCGCGGCATCGAATCGCACGGCTGCAACCGCTTTAAGCCGATCTATATCGACCGCATCAATGACGGTATCCAGAATCCGGTCACCAATTTTGAAATCGTGAAAGAAACCGAGTGCACCGCCGTGGTCGACGGCCATGACGGCATGGGCCAGGTCATCGGCTACAAGTCGATGCAGATGGCGATCGACAAGGCCAAAAAGTACGGCATGGGCATGGTCGTTGTGCGCAATTCCTGCCACTACGGCATCGCCGGCTACTATCCGTCCATGGCCTGCAAGCAGGGCTGCATCGGCATCACCGGCACCAACGCGCGTCCGTCCGTGGCGCCGACCTTCGGTGTGGAAGGCATGTTCGGTACGAACCCGCTGACCATCGGCATCCCGACCGACGAAGATTTTGACTTCATCATCGACTGCGCAACCTCCATCACCCAGAACGGCAAGATCGAGTATTACGCCCGCATCGGCGAAGACGTCCATCCGGGCACTATCATCGACTCTGACGGCAACGCGGTGGAAGGCGACGCCGGTGAGGCGCTCAAAAAGATCCGCAACGGCACGGCGGCGCTGGCCACCCTCGGCGGCATCGGCGAAGCGCTCGGCGGCTACAAGGGCTACGGCTACGCCATGGTCGTGGAACTGCTGTCCTCCGTTCTGCAGGACGGCAACTACGGCAAGGCGCTGGACGGCAAAGACGAAAACGGCAACAAGCAGCCGTATCATCTGGGCCATTTCTTCATCGCGATCGACACCAACCACTTCCTTGGCGAAGACCTTTGCCGCAAAAAGGCCGGCGAGATCATCCGCTCCGTCCGCGCTTCCAAAAAGCAGCCGGGCGCCGAGCGCATCTGGTCCGCCAACGAAAAAGAATGGAACGTCTGGCTGCAGCGGAAAGACACCGGCGTGCCCATCAATGAGTCTGTGCAGGCAGAGATGAGCAAGGTCCGCGACGACCTGAAGCTCGACTATGTCTTCCCGTGGGAGAAATAAACCAAGTAACTGTATCACTTGAGAAAGGTTGATTTATCATGGATTACGCAAAAGAATCCCTTCGCCTCCACTATGAATGGAAGGGCAAACTGGAAGTCACGCCGCGCGCGGCTGTGGACAGCAAAGACGCGCTGTCGCTCGCATACACCCCGGGCGTTGCCCAGCCCTGCCTTGAGATCCAGAAGGATATCAATAAGTCCTATGAGCTGACCCGCCGCTGGAACACCGTTGCCGTTGTGACCGACGGCACTGCGGTGCTCGGCCTTGGCGACATCGGCCCCGAAGCCGGTATGCCCGTCATGGAAGGCAAATGCGTGCTGTTCAAGGCCTTTGGCGGTGTGGACGCCATTCCGTTGTGCGTGCGCAGCAAGGATGTGGACGAGATCGTTCATACGGTCGAACTGTTGGCCGGTTCGTTCGGCGGTGTCAATCTGGAAGACATCAGCGCCCCGCGCTGCTTCGAGATTGAAAAGAAGCTGAAGGAATGCACCGATATCCCCATCTTCCACGACGACCAGCACGGCACCGCGATCATCACCCTGGCAGGTATGATCAACGCGCTCAAGATCGTGGGCAAAAAGATCGAGGACGTCAAGATCGTGACCTCCGGCGCGGGCGCCGCGGGCATCGCGATCATCAAGCTGCTGATGAGCATGGGCCTCAAGAACGTCATCATGACCGACCGGGTCGGCGCGATCTATAAGGGCCGTGAAAAGCTGAACCCGATCAAGGAAGAGATGGCAGAGATCACCAATCAGGCGATGGAAAAGGGCAAGTTGGCCGACGTCATCAAGGGCGCCGACGTGTTCATCGGCGTGTCCGGCCCCGGCACCCTGACCAAGGACATGGTCCGCACCATGGCGAAGGACCCGATCATCTTTGCGTGCGCCAACCCCACGCCGGAGATTTTCCCGGACGAGGCGAAGGAAGCGGGCGCTGCCGTGGTTTCCACCGGCCGCAGCGACTTCCCGAACCAGATCAACAACGTGCTTGCGTTCCCGGGCATCTTCCGCGGTGCGCTTGACGTGCGCGCAAGCGACATCAATGCCGAGATGAAGATCGCGGCCGCCTATGCGCTGGCGAATCTTGTTTCCGAAGACGAGCTGAACGCGGAATACATCATTCCCGCGGCGTTCGATCCCAGAGTCAAGGACGCGGTTGCCAAGGCGGTTGCCCAGGCTGCCATCGACAGCGGAGTGGCGAGAATTTGACCGGGAGTCAAATTCAGATGTCGGTTGCTAGATTTTAGATGTTAGATGTCTTGAATCTGACGTTGATCTTTCATGAATGAACAATGCCCCTGAACCGGTGTGGTTTGGGGGCGTTTACTATCAAAAAACAATTGCGGCACCGTTCTCCGGTACCGCAATTGCTGTTATAAAAGATCGTTATTTGTTCAGTCCGGCAAGCCACTGCTGCAGCGCGCTTTGATCTGCGTTTGCCGCAAACCGTTTTGCGTCGATGATTTCGCCTTTGGTGAGCGGTTGCAGCTTTGCGGCGGTCTTGCCCATTTCGCTGCCGCCGGAGGTCGCAAACAGCGCAATCTTTTTTCCGGTGAGGTCGGTTTGCTTCAAAAAGGTCTCGATGATGTTCGGCGCGGCATAGTACCAGATCGGGAAGCCGAGCAGTACAAGGTCGTATGCGGCGGCATCCGCACGCCCAACATAGGGGATGTCTTTTTTGCCGATCTTTTCACGGTTGCAGCGGGCCAGGGGATTGGTCCACCGCAGGTCGGCGGGGGAATAGGGCGCTTCCGGCCTGATTTCAAACAGATCGGCCTGCGCCGCTTCTGCCAGACGGCTTGCCAGCGCGGCTGTGACGCCGCCGGCAGAAAAATAAGCAATAAGCGTTTTCATAAAAACAGCTCCTTTTCATTTGATGTAAAACAGGACAGCAAATTTTTTCAATGGCGTCAACCGTTTGATTCGCTGAGCGCAACGGTGACGTCCTCTTTCAAATCGGCAAAGGACTTGTTGATCTCCGGGTCATACGAAAGCATGGGTTCTTCGTTTTTGTTTTTGAGAATGCGGTCCACATAGTTCTTTGTGATCTTTGAGACGACCGGGAACAGTGCCACCACGCCGATCAGGTTCGGAATCATCATCAGACCGTTGAAGGTGTCAGAGATGTCCCATGCAAGCGAGGACTTCATCACCGCGCCGGAGATGATCATTAAAACAAAGATGACCTTATAGACGATGGTTGCCTTGGTACCGAAGAGGTATTCGACCGCTTTGGTGCCGTACTGCGACCAGCCGAGCACGGTGGTGAACGCAAACAGCAGCATGGCCAGCGCAATAAAGACTTCGCCGGGGTACTTGAACGCATCGCCGAAGACCTGCGCCACCAGCGTCGCATCCTCAACACCCTCTTTGGCAAGGCCGGTCTGCAGGTCGATGTGACCGGAAGACAGCACGACGATGGCGGTCATGGTGCAGACGACGAACGTGTCGAAGAACACCTCAAAGATACCCCACATGCCCTGACGGACAGGCTCTTTGACGTTGGAGGAGGAGTGGACCATGACGGAGGAGCCGAGGCCGGCTTCGTTGGAAAATACGCCGCGCTTGCAGCCCTGGGTGATGACTTCGCGGATCGCAACGCCCGCCGCGCCGCCGGCGACCGCCTTGATGCCGAAGGCGAACTTGAAGATGGCGGCGAACATGGCGCCGATGTTGCGATAATTCATGATGCAGATGATCAGCGCGCCGATGACATAGATGACAGACATGAAGGGGACCACGCGCTCTGCAAACGAGGCAATGCGCTGCAGACCGCCGATGATGATGAGCCCGGCAAGGACCATGAGCGCCGCGCCGATGATGAGGCTGATCACGGGAATGCCGCCCACGGTACCGAGCGCTTCCGTATCCTTAAAGAATGCGGACTGCAGGTTGAGCGTGATCTTGTTGACCTGGCCCATGTTGCCGATGCCGAAGGACGCGAGAACGGCAAAAATCGCAAACAGCACGGCCAGCACTTTGCCGACCCATTTCATGCCTTTGTACTTTCCGAGGCCGTCCGCAAGATAATACATTGCGCCGCCGGACCATTCGCCGTTGCGGTTGCGGCGGCGATAATAGATGCCCAGCACGTTTTCGGAATAGTTGGTCATCATGCCGAGAAATGCGGCGATCCACATCCAGAACACGGCGCCCGGGCCGCCGATCACGATGGCGGCAGATACGCCCGCAATGTTGCCGGTGCCGATGGTGGCGGCCAGTGCGGTGCACAGCGCCTGGAACTGTGAAATGCTTTTCTTATCGGTCTTTTTGCGCGATGCGCTTCCCTTGCCAAAGATGCTGCCGATCGTCTCTTTCCACCAGTGCGCGATGTGCGACACCTGAAAGAAGCGGTTGCAGACGGTCATGATGACGCCGGCGCCGATCAGAAGAATCAGGCCGATCCTGACCCAGACAAAGGTGTTGACAGAGTCGTTGACGGTTGCGAGTTTTTCCAGAAATTGCTGCATACGAATGGTTCCTTTCCTGTATAAAATGGGAAAAAAGAAAAACGAACCGTGCGCGTCGGCGCGGTCCGCTCAGAAAAAGGCCCGGTCAAATGCGCCGGAACAGGCCGCCGCAATGGCAGGTCCGGCAGATTTGAAATCAAACTTTGTCCTTTTGCCTGAGAGATTCACGCCCTTGCGCTTTCACCTTCGGCACTGCGATCCCGTGCGGGTGCGCAGCTTCTCCAAAGTCCCGTCCGCTGACAGTCCGGCCCATGAACGTGAAAACACGGCCACAGGCACCTGAGAGTTTGACTCCTTCGGTCGCGCCGGGCGGCGCATCTCCTGCCAGCATCATACGGTGATTCATTTTTATTTTGAGCTATTATAGCACTGCTGAAATAAAAAATCAAGGGGAACACGTCATATTTTTTAAGAAAGAACACCGGCGCGGCGGGGGACCGCTGCACCGGTGTGCGGATGGATTGAAATGTTATTTGCGTTCGGACTTGATGCGCCGCAGCACAAGGACGGACAAAGCGGCGAAGACCGCAACAAACAGCAGCAGGATGCCCCAACGACCGAAGACGTTGATCATACTCGGTTCGTACTGCGGTTTGTCGGGCGGCCCAAGCGCGATATGATTCTCCATTTCCATACGCAGCTGCTTATGCGTCAGGTCGGCAGAAGCGCCAAGCGCTTCCATACCCCAACGGCAGCACGCAAACCACGAAATGACTTCCGTAACGCCCTTCAGTTCAAAGATCACGCCCGCGAACAGCAACTGCGGCATAAGCAGGATCGGCGCCAGCGTCATTGCGCGGTCGGCGTTTTTCACAAGCGAGGAAACGAAAATACCGGTGATACTTGCAGACCAGGAGACAAGGAACGCCGTAATGTACAGTTCCAAAAACATTGGCAATTTGTAGCCTGTATTTGGAATATTATCAACACGCACGTATAAAAGGGCAGTAGAGAGCAACGACTGGACCCCACAAACAATCGCAAGTACAAAGACCTTGGATCCAACATAGGACTGCAGTTTCAAGACGGTCATGTATTCTCGTCGCAGAATGTCGCGTTCTTTACAGACTTCCTGAATGGAGTTCAGCGTACCGATGAAGAACGAGCTGCACGCGAAGGAGAACAACAGCGCCTGCGTCATTTCAAACTGTATGAAGGAGCCGTCTTTTTTTGCCACCAGCGAGATCAGCAATGTCAGGACCGGCGGCAGGCCGAGCAGCAGCAGCCGCGTGCGGTCGTTGATGATCAGGTTGAGATACCGCCGGCTGAGCACAAAGAACTGCGACAGGGCGCTGTGGTCGTTGCCGCCGGAATTCAGCGGGGTGTTCTGCTGCGTGGTCGGATAATTATCCTGCTTTGTCTGGCGGGAAAGATACTCGCGTTTCCAGTATTCCGACTTGTCGGTGATCATGTTGTAAACGTCCACGATATCGGTGACGCCGAAGAACCGGCACGCCTCGTCATAGGACCCGTAGAAGCACAGGTTGCCGCCCTTGCCCATGAACACGATCTTGTCAAACATTTTCAGGTTCAGCGTGCTGTGGGTGACCATGATGACGGTCTTGCCGCCGGCGGCCATCTTTTTCAGCGTGGTCATCAGGTTGCGCTCGGTGCCGGGGTCCAGGCCGGACGCCGGTTCGTCCAGGAAAAACAGCTTGGGGTCTGAGAGCAGCTCCACGGCGATGCTGGCGCGCTTTTTCTGGCCGCCGCTCAGGCTTTTGATCATGGTGTCTTTGCGCTCGGTCAGGTCCACCATTTCAAGCACCTTGGCAATGGTGTGCTTGCGTTCTTCCGGCGATGTGTCGGCGGGCAGACGCAGCCGGGCGGTATATTCCAGCATGGACTGAACGGTCAGGCCGTCATAGACGATGTCTTGCTGCGGCACATAGCCGATGATATTTTTGACGTGGTTATAGTTCTGATACAGGTCCAGACCGTTGACAAAGACGCGGCCCTGCGTTGGAGTACTGTAGCCGCTGATGCAGTTCATGATCGTGGTCTTGCCCGCGCCGGAACCGCCGATGATGGCAACCATTTCGCAGGGGTTGATGGTCAGGCTGACGTCGTTGCAGATGATCTTTTTTTTGCTGGTGACCGCCTTGACAATGTGCTGCGCCTCCAGCCGGATGCCGCTGCGCTGCGTACAGAAGGAAATGGTTCCGTGGCAATAGATCAGCTTGGAATCGGCAATGGTGACGACGTCCTTTTCACGCAGCGCTGCACGGCCGCGCAGATAACGCCCGTTGACATAGGTGCCGTTGGTGCTGCCCAGGTCCTGCACCCAGCACTGGTTTCCGTCATAAGTGAACATGGCGTGCCGTTTGGAAACCGAAACGTGGCTCAGATGGATGCCGCAGTCCGGGTTGCGGCCCACGATCACGGTGGTGCGCGGCTGCAAAGCGTATTGGTTCCACTGGGTGCCGTCCGGATTGGAAACGATGATCAAAACGCCCTGGGTGTTGTCTGTGGCGTCAAAGATGTTGATGATGTCGCCGTCATGGATCGCGTGGCGCTCGACACGCATGCGGTTGAGCAGCGTGCCGTTCAGGCTCTTGTGGTCCTCAACATACCAGATGCCGTTTTGAAAAACAAATGCGCCGTGATCGCGCGACACAAAGCTGGACGCAAAAATAATGTCGCGCCCGGGCACGCGCCCGAATGTCACAACCGGTTTGTTGAATTGCGAAAGGCGGCAGGTCCACGGCCCCTGCGGCCCGTCAAACACAGTCAGCGTCAGGTCGCTGGCCGGCGGCGGTGGCGGCGGCGCAACATAGGCATGGGTACGCCCGTCCATCATATTCATAATTATCACGCTCTTTCTTCAGAACGCCACAGCATGCTGCGCTGTTCCTTACATATAAATTTATTATAGCTTCTTTTATATGAAATTGCAACATTTTTTTAAAATATTCGTCACAGGTTGACAAACAGGAAAAAATTTGATTTAATTGAATCGAGGTGATGATTATGAAAATCGCAGGTTGGTGTTTCCTCGCGCTCTTTGCATTGGCAAGCGCGATCCATTTGTATCACAGTTGGACCAACGAGCACAAAAAGCGCGCGGTCACAAAGCCGATGCTGCTGCTGTGTCTCATCGGGTATTATGTCTGTTCGGCCAGTCCGCTGTCGCTGGTGCTGCTGTTTGCGCTGATCACCAGTTGGCTGGGCGACGTGCTGCTGATCCCGAAGGGGAACCATTGGTTCATTCTGGGCGGCATCAGCTTTCTGGCCAGCCACATCCTGTTTATCCTGGTCTATACACAGCACGTTGATTTTTCATCGGTCCTTTGGCCGGTCGTGATCCCGGCGGCGGCGCTGTATCTCGGCGTTTCGGCGGCGATCATGTTTTCGGTGCGCAAAACCACGCCGAAGCCCATGTTTGTGCCGATGCTTCTGTATCTTGTTGCCAACAGCACGATGAACATTTTTGCGCTGATGCAGTTGCTGACGGTGAAAAGCACCGGCGCGGTTCTGGCATACATCGGCGCCGTCCTGTTCTTTGTTTCAGACTGCACGCTGTTCCTGCTGCGGTACCATGAAAACAAAAATCTGATCTTTAAAAAGCATTTCACCATCATGCTGACTTATCTTGCGGGTGAGTTCCTCATCACGTTTGGAATGCTGATGCTGTAAGGAGGTTTTTCTATGAAGTACATATTTATCATCAATCCCCACGCCGGCGAGTGCAACGCCGAAAGCACCGTGCGCGATGCGATCAGGGGGCTGCCGGAAGAAGGGCAGTGTGAGCTGTATCAGACCAAGGCGCCGGGCGACGCCACGGCTTTTGTGCGGTCCTGGTGCGCGGCGCACCCGGGCGAAGCGGCACGGTTCATTGCCTGCGGCGGCGACGGAACGATCAACGAGGTCTTTAACGGTGCGGCCGGGGTGCCGGGCGTCAGCGTGACGTGTTATCCCTGCGGCAGCGGCAACGACTTTGTCAAGGCGTTTGGCGGGGCAGAGGCGTTTTTGGATGTGCCTGCGCTTTTGCGTGCGCCGACCCGAAAGCTCGACCTGCTCAAAGCCGGGCGGCGGTTCAGCAACAATGTCATCAATTTCGGCTTTGACACCACGGTCGCGATCACCATCAACCGTGAGCGCGCCCGCACGGGCCACGGCAACAAGAGCGCCTATACCAAGGGCATTGTCAAGGCGCTGATCACCAGCATGAAAAACAACTTCACCGTCATTGCCGACGGCGAGGTCCTCAATCCGGACGGCAAGGCGCTGCTTTGCACCGTCGCAAACGGGCAGTATGTCGGCGGCTCCTTCTGCTGCGCGCCGCGCGCAAAGACCGACGACGGCCTGATCGAGGTCTGCCTGGTCAAGCCGATCTCCCGGCTGCGTTTTGTCAAGATTCTCGATCCCTATACCAAGGGGCAGCACCTTGACGACCCGGCGCTTTCAGACATCGTTGTTTACCGCCAGGCAAAAAAGGTGGAGGTCATGGCGCCCGCGGGCTTTGCCTATTCGCTGGACGGCGAGATCATCTATGAAGATCACTTCACGGTTGAAATCGCGCCCGGCGCGCTGGATTTTGCGGTGCCGGAAAAGTCGTGAACCGTGTGCAGAACCCATAAATAACAGCATCCCGTCGGGCAAATCTCGGCGGGATGCTGTTTGTGTACGATCATAAGATCAGACGCGGGTTCCGGTTTTGGCATTCAGGATGTTGTTGAACACACAGATGTGGGTGGTGGAAATGAACTTGTCCAGATGCAGCGACCCGAAGTACCAGTGCTTGAAGGTGCAGGTTTTGCCGACGTCCTCCAGATAGGTGTTGATGGCGGTGATAGAGGCGTCCGCATGGGTTTTCAGCAGCAAAAAATCCTTGATTTTTGCGGGCGGTTCATGCGTCAGCACAATGTCGACATTGCCGCCCAGCGCCTGCAGGTTTTCAACGCCCTCCAGCAGCTCCTCTTTTGTGGGGAACTCTTTGTCTGACCAGGTGTTCATTTCAAAGCGGATCTCGATGTCCGGGCTTTCACCGCCGCCCATGGCAAAGATGGTCTGATCCTCGATCTTGAACACCTGGCCGCGCATCAGATGAAAGATGTTGGGCGCCAACTGGTGCACCTTGCCGCCCTTCCACAGCTTGACCTTCAGCCGGTCCAGCAGATCAAAGTTTTCGTGCGTGCCGTCTACAAAGCAGATGTTGTAAGGCTTTTTTGCCAGCTTTTTCAGGGTGTTCATCTCTTCTTTGGAACCGTCCCAGAGGAACCCGAAATCGCCGGTGATCAAAAGCGTGTCGCCCGCGCGCAGCTTGTGCAGCTGCGGCAGATCGAATTTTGCAAGCTGACCGTGGGTGTCGCCGGTGACATAAATCATAAGGATTGTCCTTTCTTGGTATGGATGGAATGCGGGAAATTTGAAAGAATCGAAAATTTTTCGTGAAAACGGTTTATTTTTTTTAAAAGAATTGCTATAATAGATGCCGGGTATGATCCGAAACAGGATTTGCGCATCGCTGCGCGGCGTTTGTTTTATTTTATCACAATTCTTTTCGGAATGCAATGTTTCTAAAAAATAAAGAGGATGATGAACACAAATGAAGAAGACGTGGATGATTGCCGTGATTTTGCTGCTGGCCGTGCTTGTCGGCACGGTCCCTGCCGCAGCGGGCTTTGACGACCAAAAAGACGCCACGGCCGGGCTGCAGTCCAAAATCTATTACATGGTCAGTCTGGATGACGGGACGCAGATGTTCGGCAAAAACGAAGATCAGCCGACCGCGCCTGCGGCGTTTGTAAAAATACTGAGCGCGGTGACCGCGATCGAAGCGTGGGAAAACCTGGACGAGACGGTCGAGATCACGTCGGAAGCGCTGTCTTTGGTCAAATATGATTACGGCGCACGCACGGCCAACCTGACGGCGGGCGACACCTATACCCGCCGCCAGCTGATCGACGCAATGATGGTCTACAGCGCAAACGACGCCGCCAACGTCATTGCGTATGAAATCGACGGCACGGTGGAAGCTTATACGGAAAGAATGAACAAAGTGGCAAAGGCCGCCGGCTGTGAAAACACCAATGTTGTGAATCTGTCCGGGTTTGATGCCGAGGGGCAGACCACCACCGCCAGGGATGTGGCGGCGCTGATCCGCTATGCGCTTGACAAGCCGGTGTTTGCCAGCATTTTCAGCGCCAAGCAGGTGACGCTGCCCGCCACCGAAAACAATTCCGAGCGGACCTACAGCGCAGAAAACAAAATGATGCTGTCGTCCTATTCCGATTATTATCTGGTCGCTGTCACCGGCGGGCGCCAGACCTCGACCACCAATGCGGGGGAGTGCATCGCCGTGACCTCCACCATGAACGGGTATAATTATCTGACCGTTGTGATGGGCGGAAAAATGTCTGACATCGACAACGACGGCGCCAACGAAAACACGGCGCTGACCGACGCAAAGCAACTGCTGAGCTGGACCTATGACAATGTGCGCTACAGCGTGATCGCGCGGGCCGGCCAGACCATCCGCGTCATCAATGTGGAAAACGGAAAAAACAGCGACACGCTGCGCCTGGTGCCGGAAAGCGAGACCTCTGCGCTGGTGCTGGCAAAGGCAAACAGCGACGCGGTTGCTTTTGAGCTGGTCGACGCGCCGGAAAGCGTCAAGGCCCCGGTCAAAGCGGGGACCGTGATCTGCCAGGCAAAAATCAAATATGCCGACAAAGAGATCATGACGATCAACCTGGTCGCCGCGAACGACGTCAAGCTGGGCGGCATCCACCTGGTGATGGAAAAGCTGCGCAGTTTGCTGACAAGCAAAGTATTCATTGTGCTGGAGATCATTGCCCTGCTTGGCGTTCTCGGCTATCTGGGGCTGATGTTTATGAACCAGCAGCAAAAAAAGCGCCCCGCGCTGCGCCGTGTGCCCAATGCGCCGGCAGACCGCAAGCCGCCGCAGCGCCGCACCGCAAAGCCGCAAAGCGCGCAGCGGTCAAACGCGCAGCGGCGCCCCGGCCCGGCCCGCCCGCAACCGGGGCAGCGGCCAACCAACCGGCCTCCAAAGCGCTGAATCCCTGAAAATAAATGAACACCAAGAAATCTGAAAGGATGACGCTTATGAAAAAAGCATTGAAACATCTCCTTGCGGCTGTACTGCTGACGCTGCTTGCGGCAGTGTGCGCAGTGTCTGCTTCCGCGGCAAAAGACGGCAACTGGATCACCGCGTGGGGCACCGGGTCCACCAATGTCGGCCTGAAAGATTATGACAACATTGCCGCGTTTGTCGGCCAGGTCAGCGCCCGCACGGTCATTACTCCCACGGCGAGCGGTTCCAAAGTCCGTGTGCGGCTGTCAAACCACTTCGGCACCGAGCCGCTGACGATCGAGACCTGCACCGTGGCCAAGAGCCTGGGCGGCTCTTATATCGACACGGCAAGCACGCGCATCGTGACCTTTAACGGCGGCGAGATCGCCGTGACGATTCCGGCCGGCGGCGAGGTCATTTCGGATGAATGCAAGTTTAATGTCACGGCAATGCAGGACATTGCAATGAGCATCTTCCTCAAGGATTTCAACGAAGTGCGCACCATGGGCCTTTCCGGCGGCGAAACGTATATCAATCTGAGTGAAAACGACGCAACGCGCAACGCGTCCTTCGGTTTGGTCAGCAAGATTGACAGCACCTTTGTCAAGGTGTTTGAGTCCGCGGGCTTCGGGCTGGACCGCTCGCTGTCTTACAGCATCATCCATGTTGTGCCGATTTTCACAAGCTTTGACGTATACTCCGGCAACCCGGACGCTTATTCCGTGGTGGTGGTCGGCGACTCCACCGTTTCCAACAATTTCCCGCTGTATCTCAGTGAAGAGATCAACAAGCAGGGGATCGACGACGTGGGCGTGGTCGGCAAGGGCATCATCGGCAACAGCCTTGGCACAGACGGCCTCGGCTTCGGGTCCTTCCTGTTCGGCGAATCCATGATGCATCGCTTTGCCCGCGACGTGCTCAGCCAGTCCGGCGTCAAATATGTCATTGTCAAGATCGGTACCAACGACATCGTTCACCCGGTCTGCCGCGATGTTCAGTCAGAGTACCCGGGCATCAAGCAGCCCACGGCACAGGAGATCATCGAGAATTTCCGCACCATTTTCCGCACCTGCCACGAAAACAACATCCGCGTGATCGCGGTCGGCATCACCCAGTTCAAGGGGTACTCGCGCAATTTCCTCAATACCGGCGCACGGTATGTTCGCACGGATGAAGAATTCCAGCATGACTGGCAGATTGCCCTGGACGTCAACGAATGGCTGGCCACCACCACAGAGCATGACGGCTATGTCGATTATTATGACCTGACCAAGAATCCGGACGATCCGCTGGCGATGAAGCCGGAATACACCCTTGACGGCGCGCACCCCACCGAACTGATGCAGCAGGTCTGGGCGCAGAACTTCCCGCTGAGCTTGATCGGCGTCGGTTCCGGCGTGGGCTATGTTCGCCTGAACGCAGGGGACGCAGAACTGCGGATCGGCCAGACAAAGCAACTGACCGCGACGGTCTATCCGTCCACCGCCACAAACAAAACCGTGATCTGGACTTCGTCCAACGCTTCGGTGGCGACGGTCAATCAAAACGGTCTGGTCACTGCGGTCGGCGACGGCACCTGTGACATCATTGCAACAACGGCAGAGGGCGCCCGCACGGCGGCCTGCAAGGTGACGGTCACGATCCCGGTCACCGGCGTCAGCCTGGCAGAAAGCAACATTGCGATTTATACGACCAAGACCGAAACGCTGCACGCGACGGTCTATCCGACAAACGCGAGCAACCAGACACTGACCTGGACCACCGGCAACAAAAACATCGCCACGGTGTCGGCGGCCGGCGTGGTCACCGGCGTCGGTTCCGGTTCCACAACGATCAAATGCACCACGAACGACGGAAAATTCAGCGCGGTCTGCATTGTGAACGTCTATAAAAAGGTCGAGGTGGAATCCCTCGCGATCAATATCAATGAAAAGGCGCTGTATGTCGGCGGCAGCGTGCAGCTGACGTCTGCGACTTATCCCACGACCGCCACCTTCCCGGAAGTGACGTGGAAAACCAGCAACAACAAGGTTGCGACGGTGGATGAGACCGGTCTGGTCAAGGCGGTCGGCCCCGGCAAGGCGACGATCACCTGCGCGTCTGTGGATAACCCCTTCATTACCCAGAAGTGCTTTGTCACGGTATCCATCCAGGTGACGGGCGTGCGGCTGGATACGGAAGCGGTGTCACTGTATGAAACGGCGACCAGAATGCTGGTGCCCACCGTTTTGCCGGAGAATGCGACCAACAAGGCCGTGCTCTGGTCCTCCAGCGACACGTCTGTTGCAACCGTTGACAAGAACGGCGTTGTGACGGCGGTGAAGCAGGGCACGGCGATCATCACCTGCACGACCAAAGACAGCGAGCAAAAAGCGCGCTGCACCGTGACGGTGCTCAAAACGATCCTGTCAAAATCGGTTTCGCTTGACCGGACCACATTGACGCTGAAGGACGGCAAGACCGCGACGCTGGTTGCCACCATCAAGCCGGACAATGTTTCGATCAACACCGTGACGTGGAAATCCAGCAACAAAAAGGTGGCCAAGGTCAACCAGCAGGGTCTGGTCCGTGCGATCGCGCCCGGCACCTGCACCATCACCGTGACCACAAAAGACACCGGCAAGACCGCAACCTGCACCGTGACGGTCAAGCCGCAGCGGGTGACCGGCGTCACGCTGAATAAATCCGCAGTCAAGATTTATATCGATGGCACCTATAAACTGGTCGCCACCGTTGCCCCCGCCACCGCAACAAACAAAAAGGTGGTCTGGAGCACCAGCAACCGCAAGATCGTCAAGGTCAGCAGCAAGGGCTATATCCGCGGCATTTCGGCCGGCAACGCGACCGTCACCTGTACCACAGAAGACGGTCAGAAGGTTGCAACCTGCACCGTGAAGGTCCGGGCGCCGAAGATCCAGTCGCTGGCGATCCCGGAAGCGTCGGTCACGCTGGGAACCGGTCAGAAGTATACGATCGTCGTGCTGCCGACGCCGGCAACCGCCAACGCGTCGCCGCGCAACCTGAAATTCTCCAGCAGTGACAAATCGGTCGCCAAGGTCAACAAAAACGGCGTGGTCGTCGGCATTGCAGAGGGAACGGCCATCATCACCATCATGCCGAACGACGGCGGCAACGGCAAGGGTACGCTGCTGGTGGTGAAGGTTGAGAATGTGCCCGTGGTCGGCGTCAAAATGAGCAAATCGCTCGCTTCAATCAAGGTGGGCGCCACGCTGACGCTGACGGCAACGGTGCTGCCTGAAAACGCAACGAACAAAAAGATCACCTGGTCGTCGACCGATACCAATGTGTGCAAGGTCAATCAAAACGGTCTGGTCACTGCGGTCGGTCCCGGCAACTGCTATATCCGTGCCGTTGCCGCAGACGGCGGCGCGGTCGGAAGCTGCCACGTTTACACCTCCTATTGATGCATTGAATCATAGCAAGGACCCCTTCGGAAAGCTCCGAGGGGGTCCGCTTCATTTGGCTCGTGGGAACGGATTGTGCCGGCCGCTCAGTGCTGAGACAGCCATTTCAGCACGTCGGCAAAGACCTTGTCGCGGTCGTCTTCGTTCAGGATCTCATGGCGGTCGCCGGGATACAGGATCACCTCCGGCATGTTGCCGGCGGTTTCCAGGTTGTCGCAAACGGCGATCACGCCGCGCCCGTTGAAGCCCACCGGGTCCTTTGCGCCGGAAATCAACAGGATCGGCAGGTCCTGCGGCACCAGATAGGGCCAGTCGGTGGAACAGGCGGAGTTTGCCAGCGAGATTAGATCGCGCACGCCGCCAAGCTTCAGCTCAACGCCGCACAGCGGATCGGCAAGATAATCCATCACATTGGCTTCGTTCTGACTCAGCCAGTCCTTGTCGGTCTTTTTGTTCTTGATGCCGATGGTGCCGACCTTGTCAAACAGCGCGTTTGAAACGGCTGCCCGCGGCCCGAAGCGTTTGCACAAAAAGCGGATCGGTCCTTCCAGCACAACGGCAGATGCCGGCAGCTCACCGGTGCCGCATAAAATCAAGCCGCACAGTTCCCGCCCGAATGCGGCGGCATAACAGCGCGCGCAGAACGACCCCATGCTGTGGCCGAAGAGATAGTACGGCAAGTCCGGATAGCGCTTTTTCATGATCAGCGTCAGAATGTGCATGTCGTCAACCATGCGCACATCGCCGTCCTCTTCGGCAAAGAAACCGAGGTCCTCTTCGCTTTCGGCCGAAAGGCCGTGGCCCAGATGGTCGTTGCCGCAGACAACATAGCCGTTGGCTGCAAGAAAGCGCGCAAAGTCGTCATAACGGTCGATGTATTCCGAAACGCCGTGCGCGATCTGGAAGACGCCCTTTTTCTCCTGACTGTCGTCCTCCCAGATCGAGCAGTGGATCTTGTTGATGCCGGTGGAGGATAGGAAATATGCGTCTTTTTTGATGATGGCCATAGTGATGCTCCTTTTCTTTTGAACGAGATTTGTTCCATTATAATCTATTTTGCGCAAACAATCAAGGTCATTAAGTAAAATTAAAGTAGAGAACCTATGATATTTTCATTTACAAGCGCAAAAATATATGGTATGATAGATAAAATCATCCGGAGGGACGCGCATGTTCGGTTATGTCAGAATCAACAAGGGCGAGCTGCTCGTCCGGGAATACGAGGCGTATCGCGGCGTCTATTGCTCGCTTTGCCGTGCGCTGGGCAGGCGATACGGCGTGCTGTCGCGGATGATCCTGAGTTATGACATGACATTTTTTGCGATGGTCCGCCTGGCTGCAGACGACACATTGCCGCAGTTCCGGCCCGGCCGCTGCCCGTTCAACCCGGCAAAAAAATGCAGTTACTGCACCAATGCCGACACGCAGTTGGACCTGGTCTGCGCGGCGGCGATCCTCATGTTTTATTACAAGGTCAAAGACAATCTTGCCGACGCTCCGGTGTGGAAAAAGCCGCTCTTTTGGCTGCTCCTGCCGTTTGCCGCGCTGAAACGGCGAAAGGCCCGCAGGCAGTTTGCGTGGATCGACGGCCTTTTGGCAGACGCCACAACGGCGCAGGCCGCGCTGGAACAGGCGGGGACCGACAGCTTTGACAAGGCGGCGCACCCGAGCGCCGACGCGCTGGGCAGGCTCTTTTCATACGGGACCGGCGAGCGGGAGGCCGCGTTTTATCGCTTGGGTTATTTTGTGGGCCGGTGGGTCTATCTGACAGACGCCGCCGACGATTTGAAGGATGACCTGAAGCATCGCAGCTTCAACGTCTTTGCGCGCGCTTTTGACCTGACGGCGCCGCACCTGACAGAGCGGCAGCGGAACGCGGTTTGTGAAACGCTGAACGTCAGCAGCGCCCGGGCGATCGACGCGCTGAACGACACCGGCCTGACCGTGATGAAGCCGATTCTTGAAAATATCCTGTATGACGGAATGCAGATCACGATGAATCGAATCTTGAAAGGAAATGAAAACAATGAATGATCCTTATGAAGTTTTGGGCGTGTCACGCGGCGCTTCGGTCGAAGAGATCAAGGCGGCGTATCGCGCGCTGGCAAAGAAGTATCACCCCGACAATTATGTCGACAGCCCGCTGGCCGATGTGGCCGAAGAAAAAATGCGCGAGGTCAACGCGGCGTATGACGCGATCATTGCCGGTGAATCGCCCCAAAGCGGCACCTATCACGCGGCCGGTGAAACAAGCGGCACCTATCGCAGCGCCTATCAGCCCGGCGGCGCACCCAATGATTACAGCACCATCCGGTCATTCATTTCGCTGGGGCGGCTGGAAGAGGCCGAAGTGCAATTGGAACAGATTTCGCAGGATCGCCGCGACGCGGAGTGGTACTTTTTAAAGGGCGAGATCAATGACCGGCGCGGCTGGATCGATCAGGCCTACACCTATTATACCACGGCCTACAATATGGCGCCGGACAACCCGGACTATCAGCGTGTGTATGAAAGCATCCGCCGCCAGCGCACCGGCGGGTTCCGGACCGAGCGCCGGGAACGCAGCACCGGCGCCGACGCCTGCTCGATCTGTCAGGGGCTGATCTGTGCGGACTGCTGCTGCGAGTGCATGGGCGGCGACCTGATCCCGTGCTGCTGAGGAAAGCCGTATGAGTCACGCAGGAAAAACCGCGCTTGGCGCGATGGCGGTTGCGCTGTCTGTCATTTTGATGCTGCCCACGGTGTTCAACAGCATGGTCTATGCGCTGCCGGCCTTTGCGGGGATGCTGACGCTGTTTTGCGTCATCGAGCTGGGGCGTTCGTGGGCGTTTGGCGTCTATGTTGCTGCGGCGCTGCTGAGTCTGCTGCTGCTGCCGAACAAAGAGGCTGCCGTGATGTATACCGCTTTTTTCGGCTATTATCCGATTGTGAAAGCGATCTTTGAGGGGTGGCGTCTCCCGCGGATCGTGGAGTATCTTTTGAAGCTGGCGGTGTTCAACCTGTCGGTGGTTGCGGCATATCTGCTGATGGTCTATGCATTCGGACTGCCGTTCAACGATCTGATGGGCGTGGACGAAGCGTCCGCCTGGGCGCGGTATGCGACCCCATTCTTTCTCGGGATCGGGAACGTGACGTTTTTGATCCTGGACCTGCTGCTGACGCGGATGGCGACGATCTATCTGCGGTTCTGGCAAAAGAAGCTGCGGCGGCTGTTTCGCTTCAAATAAAAAAACAGACACACGGTCTGTATCAACGAATTTTCCGTCGGTGGCCCCGGTTGGCGCCGACGGTTTGTTTCTTTGTGCCGGCTTGAATGTATTGTCATATCCTACAAATTTTTCCGTCCTTTGCACGAAAAATCAGAAACCGTCTTGTCAATTCACGGAATCGTGTGTATAATCAATTTGAGTCAATTTATGCATTTTTGTGTGGGAGGTTATTGTATGGGAATCTTTGAAAAAAAGAACTGTGACATCTGCGGCGAAAAGATCGGCATGCTCGGCAACCGCAAGCTGGAGGACGGGAACCTTTGCAAGGACTGTGCCAAAAAGCTGTCGCCGTTTTTCAGCGAACGCCGGAATTCCACCGTGGAGGAGATTCGCCGCCAACTGGAATCGCGTGAAGAGAACCGCCGGCTGCTGGAATCGTTCCACCCGACGCAGTCGCTCGGCACGCATACCAAAGTGTATATCGACCGCAATATGGGCAAGTTTGTTGTCAGCCGCCGGTCAGATTACCGTGAAGAGAATGCCGATCTGATCGATCTGTCTGCCGTGACGAACGCACGCTACGACGTGAAGGAGCAGCGCAGCGAGATCTATACCAAAGACGCGGAGGGCAACCGGAAGTCGTATGACCCGCCGCGCTACAAGTACAGCTATGCGATCTGGCTGCAGATCGACGTCGATCATCCGTACATCAATGAAATCAGCTTTGAAGTGACCGATGTTCGGCCGGACAGCCGCTATAACGATTCCTTCCGTCAGTATGAGCAGACGGCGAACGAGATCGTCAATGCGCTGCGCGGTATGCCGTTGAACCCGGGCATGATGAACGGCGCGATGTACCAGCAGCCCATGCAGCAAGGGTACCAGCAGCCGATGCAGCAGGGGTACCAACAGCCGATGCAGCAGGGCTTCCAGCAGCCGATGCAGCAGGGCTACCAGCAGCCGATGCAGCAGGGGTACCAGCAGCCGATGCAGCAGGGGTACCAACAGCCGATGCAGCAGGGCTACCAGCAGCCGATGCAGCAGGGCTACCAGCAGCCGATGCAGCAGGGGTACCAACAGCCGATGCAGCAGGGCTACCAGCAGCCGATGCAGCAGGGGTACCAGCAGCCGATCCAGCAGGGGTACCAGCAGCCGATGCAGCAGGGCTATCAGCAGCCGATGATGCAGACCGGTGTTTGGACCTGCCCGGCATGCGGGGCGACCAACACAACGCCCGTTTGCCAAAGCTGCGGAACGATGCGGCAGTGAGGCGGTAAGAGATTTTTATGGTGACAAGGTCTTATCTTTCAAAAGCGAAAATGAACAAAGCGGCCGCTTCACGCAAGACGCTGTTCATCGCGGGCGGAATCATCGCCGGCATTTTTGCGCTGATGTTTCCCATGGCGTTTACATCCAATCCGGAACTGAAGGGCAATTTGCCAACCTATGCCGTGTGTATTCTGCCGGGACTTTTGCTCATCTGGCGCGGTTTTGTTATCAGCCGCCAGATGGATATGGCCACCCGCTTTGATTCTGTTTTTGCCTGTGACCGCGACGGATATGTGACGCTGGGGGAACTGACAAAACAGACCGGCAAAGGGGAACAGGAAACGCTGAACCTGCTGGAAACCCTGTTTCAAAAGGGCTATTTTGAGCATTGCACGCTCCACCGGACTGGGCGCGCCGGCGTGGAACTGACCGACGCCGCCGACGGCGACAACGGGCAGGGGTTTGTGACCGTGCAGTGTGAGAATTGCGGCGGCACCAGCCGCATCCGTGCCGGTGCATACGGAAAATGTGAATACTGCGGCGCACCCATCCACAGTGAGATCAAATAAGGTTTTTAACAAAGGAGGATGTCAATATGAAAATCTGCAGAAAAACGCTGTCCGTTTTGCTTGCGGTTCTGATGCTGGCGTTGACAGGCGTCTGCCTGCTGCCCACAGCGGGGGCCGTGACTCAATTGCGCGACGTCAACGTGACGGTCAGTCACCCCATCATCGGACAGCATCCGTCCAGTGAAGCCACACTTCCGGCGGACGCGCACTGCGTTGTGAAAAAACTGGAGTGGTGGCCCAGCGAGAATTATGCCGAGGACACGCCCTTGGCCGCCGACGCGGTCTTTGCCGATCAGGTGTACATACTGCGCATCTGGCTGAGGCCGAAGACCGGGTACGCGCTGCCGGGCAGCGACGGCCACGAGAGTGCGATCTCGGTCAACGGTACGGCGGCATATGTTGCGGCGTATAACACCGCGACCGGTGAGGTCGAATACCGCACCCAATTCCGGGCCAGGACTGACAATTGCATCAGCGAACTGGAGATCTATGCGCCAATTCCGGTGATCGGCGAGATTCCGGATGCCTCGGTCATCACCACGACGCCCGGCTTTTTGACACTGTCGAAGGTCATTCAAGTCTATGACGGGCAAAAATGGGTCAATGCGATTTCTGCGTACCGTGCGGAGGAAGTCTATCGCGTCCGGATGCTGTTCGCGCCGATCGACTGTTACACCTATGCCGACGAGATCACAGTCACGGTGAATGGCGAAAGCATCAACGTCGGCCGATCCGGCGAAAACTATTTGGTCATCTTCTCTCTGCAGTCCCCGGCGGCGCCGCAACCGCCCGAGACGCCGGAGGAACCGCCGGTGCTGTGCGCCTGGTGCGGCAAGGTCCATGGCAAGACCTTTTTTGAAAAGATCAAAGCCCTGATCCACTCGCTGCTTGCAGGTGTGTTTGGCAAACGTTTCAAATAAAACATTTTAATAGAAGGAGATGTGTTTTATGAAACTGGTTAAGAAAATACTTTCTTGTGTTCTGGCAGTGTTGATGCTGACAATGATTGCGCTGCCTGCGGCTGCGACGGAACCCGAGAAGCTGACACGTGTGGAGGCAGCCGTTTCGCAGGCCGTCATCGGTGCGCGGATCGACTCGATTACAGTGACAAGCGCGGAACCGGAAAAGTACACAGCAGAAATCCGTTCGATCTATTATTGGGTTCCTGCTTCCGGCGGCGGGACTGAAGCGTATTATCCTGCGGCAGACGAGCTGTTCAAAGCCGGCACCCAGTATTTTTGCCGTGTTCGATTCGTTGCAAACGAAGGGTATCGGCTGGATGCCAATACGACTTCCTGCGTGATTCCCGGCCACAATGGCGCCGTCGTTGTGGGGTCTTCCGCGTACGGCACCTCGGTCACCTGGGAGTATTCCTTCTTTGCACAGGAGGATCAGGACGACGCCCCCGGGGCGGCAACCGGCTGCGTCTATTGCGGCGGCGAGCACCACGGCTTTTTCGGCTTCTTTATCCAAATCATTCACAATGTTCTGTATTCGCTCTTCGGCGCGAAAAAACGGTAACACAAGCATTCCGACAAATCAAAGGAGGTCATTCACATGAAACAAACCAAAAGACTCATCTCGGTGTTGCTGGCGCTTTTGATGGCGCTGTCTGCCTTTTCGGTGGGCGCCTTTGCCGGCGGCGATGATACCGTCGTCAAAGAAATCACGGTGAGCGGCAGCGTCGTTCCGAAAGCCGGCCGGGAGATCACCACAGACGGCATCAAGGTCTCGTCAGGCGTGGACGTTGACAGTATTCAATGGACAATTAAGAATTCGGAAGGCAACTATGTGCATCTCTCAAGCGGATCATTTATCCTTGGCACGGAATATACGCTTCTGGTGATCGTCACTGTGAGCAGCGGATATACGATGGATCCGAATTACAAAGCATATGTCCATACGGAAGAAGCCGACACCTTCTACCAAAGCTATGTAGGTAAATATTATATCGCTTATACATACCCGCCGCTGAAAGAGGAAACCGTTCTTTCCAAAGCTGCGATCACCGGTGTGGATGTTCCCTATGCCGAAATGAAGGCTGCAACGGCTGACGCAAAGATCACGAAAGGCCTGACCATTTTGGACATCGCATGGTATAAAGAGGGCATGCCCGGTCACTTCAACAAGATCGCAGCGAATGAAACGTTCCAGAAGGGTGAGGTTTACGGGCTCGGCATTGGCTTCAAGACGGATTTCTGTTACAGCCTGCCTATCGGTTCGCCGTTTGAAGTTGCCGGCAAGACGGTCGAAGTGGAAAAGCCGGTGAACGGCGTTTATAACATTTGGGTCGAATTCCCGGCGGCCGAATACAAAAATGTCACGGTGACCTTTAACGCGGCGCCCGGCCTTGTCAGCCCGACCACCAAGACCGTCTCCTACGGCGTGGCCTACGGCTCCCTGCCGATCCCGTCGAGCAGCGGCCGCAAGTTCCTCGGCTGGTACGACGGCGAGACCAAGATCACGGCGACAAGCATTGTGACAAAGGCAGAGGACCATGTGCTGACGGCAAAGTGGCAGATGAATAATCTGGTCACCTTTGATCCGGCCGGCGGCACAGTCGACCCGACGTCCAAATCCTATCCCTGCGGCGAAGCGTTCGGCACGCTGCCGACCCCGACGCGTGAGGGTTATACATTTGCAAACTGGGTCGATGAAAATAACATTGTTGTGAAGAATACGACGATTGTTCCGAATCAGCTCAACATGAAGCTGACTGCGAAGTGGATCAAAAACGCCTCCTATATCAACGTCCTTTTCGACGCGAACGGCGGCACGGTTTCCCCGACAAAAATGACCTATGAGCTTGGCGCACCTTATGGCGAATTGCCGACCCCGACGCGCGACGGTTATAAGTTTAACGGCTGGTATGACGCGGAAAACAACCTGATCACCAAGGACTCGATTGTTGAAGGCCTCAACAACAAACAACTGACCGCGAAGTGGACGAAAAAGGGCAGCGGCCTGTATATCAACGTGATCTTTGACGCGAACGGCGGCACGGTTGATCCGGCAATGCTGACGCTGGAGCTGGACGCGCCTTACGGCAGCCTTCCGGTTCCGACGCGTGAAGGGTATATTTTCAAGGGCTGGTACGACGCGGAAAACAATCTGATTATCAACGAGACGCTCGTTGCAGGGACCAACAACAAAAAGCTGACCGCAAAATGGGAAAAGATCCCCTCCGGCCACACAGCGCACACCTATGACGCCGGCGTGGTGACCAAAGAAGCCACCTGCACCGAAACGGGCGAAACCACCTATACCTGCACCGTCTGCGGCGCGACAAAGGTCGAGATCATTCCCATGACCGAACATACCTATTCCTATGAGATCACGCCCGCCACGCTCAAAAAGAACGGCAAGATCGTCAAGGTTTGCTCTGCCTGCGGTGCGGTTGCCAAAACGTCAAAGATCCGAATGCCCCAGACCTTCACACTTTCCGCAACAGAGTTCACCTATACCGGCAAGAATAAGAAGCCGACCGTTGTCGTGACCGACACCGCGGGCAAGACCGTCGCCAGCAAGTATTTCACGCTGACCTATAAGAACAACAAGAACGTCGGCCGCGCCATCGTGACCGTTACGTTCAAGGGCCGTTACAGCGGCGCCAAGAATATCGCGTTCAAGATCAATCCGCGCCCGACCTCACTGACCAAGGTGGTCGGCGGCACAAAGATGTTCAAGGCTGTCTGGAAGGCGCTGACGACCCAGGTCACCGGCTATCAGATCCAATATGCCACGAACAAAAAGTTCACCAAGAACGCCTCGATCGTGACCGTCCGCGACGCCGACGCCACGGCGAAAAAGATCACGAAACTGAAGGCGGAAACGAAGTATTATGTGCGCATCCGCACCTTCCACACTGTTGGCGGAAAGAATTATTTCTCCGGCTGGAGCAAGGCGCTGGCCGTGACCACAAAATAAACCAACCGCATCCCGGCCGGCCCGTCGCTTTGATGGGCCGGCTGTTTTGGAAAAAATGTTCCACGCATCTTGACAAAATCAAAAAAGCGGATATAATGAAAACAGGGAGATGATTATATGAAAGCCATCATACAGCGGATCACCGCGATCTTTATTGCCATCCTTGCCTTTTTCGGCATCCACATCGGCGGCAGCCAGCCTCCGGTTGAACCTGCGGTTCCGGATGCGGGGACTTATACTGTGCAGGACGGCGCCATCACGTTTGCTTTGCGCGGCAACGCGACCACCGGCTATGACTGGACGGCAAAGACCGACAACGACCACATCAAATTGACCGAAGACAGGTATGTTTCCGACAGTGTGACCCCGCCGATGGCCGGCGTGGGCGGCGTGCACTACTTCACCTTTGCGGCGCAAAGCGCGGGCACCACGACCGTGACCTTCCATTATGCCCGGCCGTGGGAGCAGACCGACGCCGACGAGACCGTGATCTGGCTGGTGACCGTGGGCGCGGACGGCGCGATCACAGCAGCGCAAAGCGAATAAGCATCCCTTTGTGAGCCGCACCGCTGTTGGGGTGTACTTCTCAAGGAAGCTCTTCCTTGCGGAGTACACCCCTTGTGCGGCTTTTTTATCCCTCTTTATATTTTTTTTCGATTCCGTGTAACAATCGACCCTAAAAACACATCTATTATGACGGAACGGATGTGATCACATGAGTTCAGACAACAATCAAACCGCTCTGGTCCGGCGGGCAAAAAAGGGCGACGCCGACGCCTTTGGCGCACTGTATACGACGCTTGCAACAGATTTATATCGTTTTGCGCTCTATCAGACCGGCGACCCGACCCGTGCCGAAGACGCCGTGAGCGACGCCGTGCTTTCGGCATTTGAGCACATTGCGCAGCTTCACAAGGCGCAGTCTTTCCGCGCGTGGATGTTTTCGATCCTGCGCAACTGCTGCAGGGAACAGCAAAAAGAAAAGGCGGCTGCGCTGCAGCGGTTGCCGCTGGAAACGCAGGAGGCTGTTTTGACCGTTGCTCCGCCCGCGGCGGAGGGGATGGATTTGTGTGCGGCGCTGCAAGCTCTGAACGACGTGGACCGCGAGATCGTTTTGCTGTCATACGTCGGCGGTTACACCAGCGCAGAGATCGGCGAACTGCTGCAATTCAAAGCCGGCGCGGTGCGCGTGCGTCTGTCACGGGCCAGAACAACATTGCAGGACATGCTGTCCACGGAGGTGCCGTCATGAAAAGAACAAATGAACCAAACGAACCCGACGTGCTGCGCGACGCATTTGACGCACAGCAGATTGAGCTGCCGGATGCGCTGGAACCCGACGCCGTTGTGCGTCGGCTGAAGGCACGGCAGGTCAAAACAGAACCAAAGAAAAACAACCGCCGTCCGGTGCGCAAGGGCTGGCCCCGGGTTGCGGCGATCGCGGCGGCGCTGGCGGTGTTTGTCACAGCCTTTGCCGTTGCGCCGAAGTGGAACACGTCAAAGCCGACTGTGATGACAGAGGGCGCTGCGGACGACGCTGCCGTGTTTGAACGCGTCAAAAGCGACCTGTTGCCGCAGTTTGAAAGCGACGAAGCGCTGCGCGAGCATTTCACCGAGCTGATGCGTTCGTCGGACATGAACTTCGGCCCGACCTATGCAGTCGATTCCGCGGCAGGCTATGGCGTTGTTTACGACGAGGCTGCGCCGACGACCAACGCAAAAAGCGTCAACGGCGCGACGGATGACCTTGCCGGTGCGCGGTCGTACAGCAAAACCAACACCCAGGTCAGCGGCGTGGACGAGGCCGACATTGTCAAGACCGACGGGCGGTATCTGTATCTTTCGCGCGGTACGGCTGTGACCATTGTGGACGCCGAAACCATGACCGAGGTCTGGTCAAAGAAGCTGGACAACGAAGCCGATCGCATGAACTCCGGCTATGAAAATCTTTATGTCGGCGGCGACCGCCTGATTCTTTTGCGGCATGTGAACGTGCCGGTTGCGGACGATGAAAATGAACCGGATGAAGCGACAGACACCACTGCGGCCGATGACGCGGCAGAGGCTACAACGACGGATGCGCCCTACAAAAGGTATCGTTTTCAAAGATTTCGGCAGCAGTCGGTTGCGGAGCTGTTTGACATCACCGACCGTTCCGACCCGAAACAGATCGGCACCCTGACGCAGGACGGGTTCTTGCAGAACACCCGCATGGTCGGCGACGTGCTGTATACCGTGACCAATTACAGCCCGCAGGTGTATGCGGAGAAGGACATCGACTACGCCTGCGTGCCCCGGATCAACGGTAAGAAAATCTCCTGCGAAGACATCTATATCCGCGACCCGGAAGAGAACACGACCGACTATCTGATCCTGACCGCGTGGGATACCGCAAAGCCGGACAGCACGCCCAGCCGCATCAGCCTGCTGGGGCGCAGCGATCAGTTGTACTGCTCGACGGATACGCTGTATGTCGCTGATACCGCTTATATCTGGGACGACGAAGAAGGCCACACCCGCACAGACCTGTATGCGTTTTCGTTCAGCGGCACGACCTTGCGGCTTGCGGCCAAGGGCTCGGTGCCCGGCAGCGTGAACGACCAGTACAGCATGGACCAGTCCGGCGACACCTTCCGCATCACGACGACCAATCGCCGTGAAGAAATGGACGAGGATGGGGATTTCTATCGAACCATTGCCGTCAGCAGCCTGTATGTGCTGGACCGCGACCTGAAGGTGATCGGCAAGCTGGAAGACCTTGCAAACAACGAAGCGGTGGAAAGCACGCGCTTCTTCGGCGATACGGCCTATGTCGTGACGTTTGAAAACACCGACCCGCTGTTTGTCATCGACCTGAGCGACCCGAAGCATCCGACCGTGAAGGGTGAAGTGAAATTGCCCGGCTTTTCGTCGTACCTGCATCCGGTGGGCAACGGTTACCTTGTCGGCATCGGCTACGGCGGTGACGACGACGGCGCGGACTACAGCACGGTGAAGCTTTCGCTCTTTGACGTCAGCGACCCGGCGGCGCCGAAAGAGGTTGACAAGCTGGTGTTGGAAGATGCTTACAGCAGCGCACAGGATGACCCGAAATCTGTGATTTTTGACGAAGAGACGGCGACGCTCGGCTTTCCGCTGACTTATGAGCTTTGGGACGAGGAAAACTGGGATTATTTTGGAACACGTCATGTTTATCAGACGGTTCGCGTCGGGAACGGTGCCTTTACAGATGAGAAAACGTACCTGCACAGCGAAACGGATGCAAGGTCGCAGTGGACGGGGGCACGGTATTGCAGTTTCTTCCGCGGCGTTATGATTGGCGATCAGTTGTTCACCATGACGGATTATGACGTCAAAGCCTTTGACTGTTCTACGCAGGAGGAGACCGGAAGCCTGACGCTGTCAGAAGCCCCGGAAAACGCAATCCTTTATTATGATTTCGGTGACCCGATGGTCGTGTACGATTAAGACGAACCACTCTGAATAGCGCACGGCGGCCGGTGGAATCTGACCGCCGGCGTTCCCGTATTTTGAAAGGAGGTGCCCCATGCGGCGCGTGATCTTTCATATTGACGTCAACAGCGCATTTTTGTCATGGACGTCCGTGGAGCGCCTGAAAAACGGGGAAAGCGACCTGCGCACCGTGCCGGCCGTCATCAGCGGCAGCCCCGGCAAGCGCACCAGCGTGGTGCTGGCAAAGTCCATTCCGGCCAAAAAATACGGCATCCAGACCGGCGAGCCGATCGGTCTGGCGCTGCGCAAGTGCCCGGGTCTGGCGGTCGCCCCGCCCAGCTTTCGGCTGTATGCTGCGGCGTCCCGGGCGTTCAAGGCGATCTGCGACGATTTTTCTCCGCTGCGCGAATCGTTTTCCATCGACGAATGCTTTCTTGATATGAGCGGCATGGAGCGGCTGTATCCGAACATCCTTGACGCTGCATACAAGCTGAAGGACCGCATCAAAAACGAGCTGGGCTTCACGGTCAATGTCGGCGTCGGGTCCAACAAGCTGCTGGCAAAGATGGCCAGCGACTTTGAAAAGCCGGACAAGGTCCACACCCTGTTCAGCGAAGAGGTTGAAACCAAGCTGTGGCCGCTGCCGGTGCGCGACCTGCTGTTTCTGGGGCGGTCCACGGCAGAAAAGCTGGAGCGCTTTTCCATCCGTACCGTCGGCGATCTGGCGCGGGCCGATCTGTCGCTGCTGCGCGCGCAGGTGGGCAAAAAGATGAGCGAACAGCTTCATTTTTACGCCAACGGAATCGACCCTTCCCCGGTGGTGACGGCGTCGCCTGCGGCAAAAAGCTACAGCCATTCGATCACGGTGGAGGACGACGTCACCGATTTTGAAACGGCGGACGCACTGCTGCTGTCGCTGTCTGACGCTGCGGCGGCCAGAATGCGCGACGACGCAAAATGTGCCCGCAATATTGCCATCGTGCTGCGCGACACGCGCTTTCAAAGTAAGTCGCACCAGACCAAGCTGGACGTACCGACAGATGTGACGAAAGAAATCTATCAGACGACGCGGCAGCTTTTGCGTGCGCATTGGGCCGGAACCCCGCTGCGGCTGATCGGTGTTGCGCTGTCTGAGCTGACCGACCGCGGCGAAGAACAGTTGACACTGTTTGGCGGCAGGCCCGCCGCAAATCAAAAACAGCAAAGGGTGGACGCCGCCATGGACGCGATTCGCTTCAAATTCGGCGAAGGAACGCTGATCCGCGGCGCGACGCTGGGCGTGCGGCATCCGAAGCTGCACGCGCCGGAGGACGGCGATTTTCCCGGCGTTCAAAAGTAGAATTACTTTCACGGTTTAAAACTTTAAAAAAATAAAATATATGACTTGACAAACGCCGCGCATTGTGATAAGATAAAAACAACACACAAAAGGATGGCGCACATCATGCTGAGTACCGGTTTTGCAACTGCATACTTTTACGTTCGCTTTATTAACAAAAGTTAATAGGGCGGGTGTGCTGCGCTGAAAAGACAGGAGTGATGATCCGCAGGGAAGCTTCCGCTGCGGATTTCATATATTCAGGAAACGGAGAATGAGGAACATGACAATCGGCGTTGTAGGATTGGGCTTGATCGGCGGGTCGCTGGCCGGCGCGATCAAAGAGAATACAGATCACACGGTGCTGGCGTATGACAAAGCGCCCCAGGCGATGGAAAACGCGGCCGAGACCGGAAAGATGGACGGCCCGCTGACGGACGAATCGCTTCCCCGGTGTGAGGTGCTGTTTCTTTGCCTGTATCCGCAGGCAACGGTGGCATATATTCAGGCGCACGCGGACTGCATCAGCGAGGACTGCGTTGTGATCGACTGCTGCGGCGTCAAGCGCTATGTGTGGGACGCGGTGACGCCCATTGCAGAGGAACGCGGCTTCATCTTCATCGGCGGGCACCCGATGGCCGGCACCCAGTTCTGGGGCTACAGCCATGCGCGGACCACGCTGTTCAAGGGCGCATCCATGATCCTTGCCTCTGACGGGACCTATGACATCAAGCTGCTTGACAAGCTCAACGCGCTGTTTTCTGCCATCGGGTTTGAAAAGCTGACGCTGACCACCCCGCAGGAGCACGACCGCGTGATCGCCTTCACATCTCAACTGGCGCATGTGGTGTCGAACGCCTATGTCAAAAGTCCCAGCGCCAAAAAACAGCGCGGGTTTTCCGCCGGCAGCTATAAGGATATGACCCGTGTGGCAAAGCTCAACGTTCCGATGTGGACGGAGCTGTTTCTGGAAAACGCGGATTACCTTGCGGACGAGATCGACACCCTGATCGAAAACCTGCAGGCCTACAGCGCCGCCATCAAGGCAAATGACGCCGCGGCGCTGTCCGCGCTTCTGGAAGAGGGCCGCGCCACCAAGAAAGTCAACGGATAAGGGGAGCATATGAAAACAGTAACTGTTCATGCATCAAATACTTATGACGTCGTCATCGGCGGCGGTGTGTCCGCATTGCTGCCGGCGCGGCTGAAAACGCTCTATCCCGGCGGCCGCGTCTGCTTTGTCAGTGAAGACCGCGTGGCGCCGCTGCATCTTTCGGCGCTGGAAACGGCGGCAAAAACTGCCGGCATCGACACGGCGCACTATATTTTTCCGCACGGGGAGCGGTCAAAAAATCCAGCCGTGCTGCTGTCACTGCTGGAATTCCTTGCGCAGGAACACTTCACGCGCAAGGACGTGCTGGTTGCGCTCGGCGGCGGCGTGACCGGCGACCTGACGGGCCTGGCCTCTGCACTGTTTATGCGCGGCATGGGGCTGGTGCAGATGCCGACCACGCTGCTGTCGATGGTGGATTCTTCCGTCGGCGGCAAGACAGCCGTCAATCTGGACGGCGGCAAAAACCTGTGCGGCGTGTTTCGCCAGCCGGCACTGGTTCTCTGCGACCTCGGATACCTCAAAACCCTGGCGCCGGAGGACTTTGCCGACGGCATGGCAGAGGTCGTCAAATACGGCGTGATCGCGGACGCCGCACTGTTTGACCGTGTGAAAGACGGCGTGGCGCCAGATGATCTTGAGGACGTGGTGACACGCTGCGTTGAGATCAAGCGCGACGTGGTTGCCGCAGATGAATTCGACACCGGCAAGCGTGCGCTGCTCAACTTCGGGCACACGCTGGCCCATGCCATTGAGACAAAGAGCAACTATCAAATCAGCCACGGCCGTGCGGTCGCCATGGGCATGGTCCGCATCGCGCGGATCGCGGAAGCCTTTGGTTATGCAAACGAGCCCTGCGCCGGGCGCATTGCCGCCGCGTTGGAGGCGAACGCGCTGCCAACGGCTTGTCCGTATGAGAACAAAGCGCTCTTTCCGTTGACCACCGGCGATAAAAAATGTGCCGGCAACAGCATCGCGCTGGTTCTTCCGTCAAAGATCGGCGACTGCTTGATCGAGCGCATGCCGATTTCCAGATGGAAGGAGCTGCTTTCGGCATGACCGTGACTTTGACGAACGCGCCGCTGTCCTGGACCGTTGATGCGATCGCGTCAAAATCGGCCGCGCACCGCATGCTGATCTGCGCCGCGCTGGCAGACGGACCGAGCGTCCTGAGCCTGAACGCGACGTCGGAAGACATCCACGCAACGCTCCGTTGCCTCTGTGCCCTTGGCGCCACGATCACAGCGGACGGTGATTGCCTGACCGTGACGCCCCCGGCGCAGTACCCTGAAGAGGCAGACTTTGATTGCGGCGAAAGCGGGTCAACGCTGCGCTTTCTGGTACCGATCGCCGCGGCGCTTGGGATCAAAGCGTCGTTTACGGGCCGCGGGCGGCTGCCACAGCGCCCGATGCAGCCTTTGCTCGACGCGCTGCGCAGCCATGGCGTGGCGGTCGCTGACGGGGTTCCGCTTCGCATTTCAGGAAAGCTGCGGCCCGGCGTATTTACGGTGCCGGGAAATATCAGCTCCCAGTTTATCACGGGGCTGCTGCTGGCGCTGCCGCTGTGCGGCGGTGAAAGCCTGCTGCGCGTGCAGGGTTCGCTGGAGTCGCGGCCATATGTTGATTTGACAATGCAGGCGCTCTCACGCTTCGGCGTGATGATTCCCGAAAAAGCAAATTCTTTTGACATTCCGGCTGCGCGGTACCGCCATGGCAACTTCATTGTGGAGGGCGACTGGTCCAACGCCGCGTTCTGGCTGTGTGCCGGCGTCGCGGTACGCGGGCTGGACATGACGTCGGTGCAGGGCGACCGCCGCGTGCTGGATTGCCTGCGCGCCTTCGGCGCAACGGTGGACGCTGCGGATGGCGCAGTGCGTGCCGATTGCGGCGGTCTGCACGGCTGCGAGATCAACGCCGCCGACATTCCGGACCTGGTGCCCGTGCTGGCGGTCCTTGCCGCCGCAGCAACAGGGCGCACGCGCATCGTTGGCGCGGCGCGGCTGCGGCTGAAAGAGAGTGACCGCATCGCCGCCACCGCCGCCATGCTGACCGCCCTGGGCGGTACGGTGCAGGAAACCGACGACGGGCTGCTGATCGACGGGCGGCCCACGCTTGCCGGCGGAACCGTGGACGGGGCGGGGGATCACCGCATCGTGATGGCCGCCGCCGTGGCCGCGCAGCGCTGCGCCGGGCCGGTGACGATCTGCGGCGCAGAGGCCGTCAATAAATCGTATCCTTCATTTTTTACAGACTATCAGAAATGCGGAGGACAGGTTCATGTCTTGTAGTTTTGGTGACAAATTCAAAGTGACCGTGTTTGGTCAATCGCATTCCGAAGCCATCGGCGTCGTGATCGACGGCGTTCCGGCCGGCGTCCGGCTGGACGAAGCGCAGATCGCCGCCTTTTTGCAGCGGCGCGCGCCCGGAAACGCGGCCTTTGCCACGCAGCGCAAAGAATCTGACCGGCCGCAGATCGTCAGCGGCGTGGTGGACGGCGTGACCTGCGGCGCCCCGGTGTGCGCGCTGATCTTGAACGGTGACGCGCATTCCAAAGATTACGACGCCCTGCGCGCCTGCCCGCGCCCGTCGCATGCGGACTACGCCGCCTTTTTGAAGTACGGCGCAGCGCACGACATTCGCGGCGGCGGCAATTTTTCAGGCCGGATGACGGCGCCGCTCTGCTTCGCCGGGGCGCTCGCCATGCAGCTTTTGGAAGCAAAGGGCGTCACAGTCGGTGCGCACATCCGGCGCATCGGCTTTGTGCAGGATATGCCGTATGACGGCATTTTGCTGGATCGGCAGACACTTTGTGGAATCAAAGCAAAGGCGTTCCCCGTACAAAACGACAGCGCGGGCGAAGAGATGTGCCGCGTGATTGAACAGGCGCGTCTGCAGGCGGATTCCGTCGGCGGCGTGGTGGAATGCGCCGTGCTCGGGGTTCCGGGCGGCGTGGGCGGCCCGATCTTTGACAGCGTGGAAAGCGTGATCAGTCACCTGGTGTTTTCAATCCCCGGCGTCAAGGCTGTGGCATTCGGCAATGGGTTTGACTGCGTGAATCTGCGCGGCAGCGAAAACAACGACCCGTTTTGTTTTGAGGACGGCGAAATCAGAACCGAAAGCAACCGCCACGGCGGCGTGCTGGGCGGCCTGACCAGCGGCATGCCGATTCTGTTCACGGCGGCGTTCAAGCCGACGCCCTCCATCGGGCAGCCGCAGCGCACCGTGAACCTGCAAACCGGTGAAAACACGGTGCTGACCGTGGAAGGCCGTCATGACCCGTGCATTGTGCCGCGCGCCGTGCCGTGCGTGGAGGCTGCGGCGGCCATTGCACTGATGAATCTTTTGTAATCAAAGGAGCCTTTATGGATATTCAGGACTATCGCCGTCAACTGGACGACATCAATCGGACCATGGCGTCGCTGTTTCAGGAGCGCATGGAGATCTGCGGCAAGATCGCCCGGTACAAACAGGCGCACCATCTGCCGGTGTTTGACTCCGCCCGCGAGCGTGAGATTCTCAATCAGGTCACTGAAATGGCCGAACCGCAATTCAGCACCCATACCGGCGTGCTGTTTCAGTCGCTGTTTGATCTGAGCCGTTCCTATCAGCGGCAGTGCATCGGCACGCCCAGCGCGCTTTGCCGGCTGATTGACGACGTCACGGCAAATACGCCGAAGATGCGGCCGGACCGCGCCGTGGTTGCCTGCCAGGGTGTGGAGGGCGCATATTCCCAGCATGCCTGCGACAAAATGTTCAAGCGCCCCACGATCGTCTATCTTTCACAGTTTGAGGACGTGTTCAAGGCGGTGGAGCGCGGCGACTGCCGCTACGGCGTGCTGCCGGTGGAAAACAGCACCGCCGGTTCCGTCAACGCCGTCTATGACCTGATGGGAAAATATCATTTCTATATCACCCACAGTCTGCGGCTGTTCATTCCGCACGCGCTGCTGGTGCGCCCGGGTACAGAGCTGTCTGAAATTCGCGAGGTCTATTCGCATGAGCAGGCGCTGCGCCAGTGCAGCAGCTTCATTGAATCGCTCGGCGCAAAATGGCACATCTGCAAAAACACCGCAGAGGCCGCAAAGCTGGTGGCGCAAAGCGACCGCACCGACATTGCGGCCATCGGGTCGCCGGACTGTGCGCCGCTCTATGGCTTGCAGACGGCAAAGACCGGCATCCAGAACATGCAAAACAACTATACGCGCTTCATCTGCATTTCAAAGACGCCGGAGATCTATCCCGGCGCGAAAAAGACGAGCATCATGCTCAAGCTGGGCAACCACCCCGGCGCACTCTATCACATGATCGCGCGCTTTGCCGCGCTGGACCTCAACCTGACCAAGCTGGAAAGCCGCCCGGTTGCCGGCACCGATTTTCAGTTCATGTTTTATTTTGACGTGGAAGAAAGCGTGTATTCCCCGGCGCTGAAAGCGCTGATCGCGGAGCTGGAGGCCGACTGTGAGGCGTTCACCTATCTTGGCAGTTATACGGAGGAATGACGATGCGAACCGGTCTTTTGGGGCGCAAGCTGGCGCACTCGCTGTCGCCGCTGATCCACGGGTACCTTGCGCCGTACAGGTACGAATTGTTTGAACGCGAAGAAGCGGAGCTGCCGGCATTCTTTGCGGATGAAAGCATCCGTGCGTTCAATGTGACGATCCCGTATAAGGTCCACGCATTTCACGCCTGCGACGAACTGAGCGACACGGCAAAAGCCATCGGCAGCGTCAATACCGTGGTGCGCCGCGCAGACGGCACGCTCTTCGGCGACAATACCGACGCCTTCGGTTTTTCTTACATGGCAAAGCAGGCGGGCGCCGAGTTCAAAAACAAAAAGGTCCTGATCCTCGGCAGCGGCGGGGCCAGCCGCACAGTGCAGGTGGTCACCAAAGCCGCCGGTGCATGTGAGGTTATCGTCGTCAGCCGCAGCGGAAACGTGAATTATAATAACGTGTTTGACCACGCGGACGCGCAGATTCTGGTCAATACCACGCCCGTCGGGATGTACCCGAAGTGTGGCGTTTCGCCGCTGGACCTGACGCCGTTCCGGTCGCTGGAATGCGTGCTGGACCTGATCTATAATCCGCTGAAAACTGCACTGCTCCTGCAGGCGGAGGCGCTGGGCATTCCGTATGCCAACGGCCTTTCCATGCTGGCGGCGCAGGCGCTGCGGTCGGCGGAACGCTTTCTTGATACGATAATTGACGAGACAAAGATCGGCGAGATCGAACGCGCCGTGACGATGGGCCGGCGCAACATCGTCCTGATCGGCATGCCGGGCTGCGGAAAGTCCACCGTTGCCGCGGCGCTTGCCAAGCGTCTGGACCGCCCGGCTGTTGACACCGACGTGCTGGTGGAAGCGACGGACGGGCGCAGCATTCCCGCCATTTTTGCCGAGGACGGCGAGGCAGCTTTCCGCAACAAAGAAACGGCGGCGGCGCGGCAGCTTGGCGCAGAGCTGGGACAGGTGATCGCGACCGGCGGCGGCTGCATGATGCGTGCGGAAAACCGCGACGCCCTGCGGCAAAACGGGTTTGTGGTCTGGCTGCGGCGGCCGCTGGAACAACTTGCACGGAACGGGCGTCCGCTTTCTGTTGACGCTGCGGCGCTGAAGGCGATGTATTCACAGCGAAAAGGCGTCTATGAAGCCGCGTCAGACGTCATTGTTGATGTGGACGATTCCATAGAAACAACGGTTGAAAGGGTGATTTCATGCGTTTGTTAGTCATCAACGGGCCGAACCTCAACATGCTCGGCATCCGGGAGCCGCACATTTACGGGCAAAGCACTTATGACGACCTGTGCGCGCGCATCCGTGAACATGCGCAGAGCCGCGGCGTCGAGGTGGCGCTGTTTCAGTCCAACCACGAGGGCGCCATCGTGGACCGCATTCAGGCGGCGTATCAGGCAGAGGACGGCATCGTCATCAACCCCGGCGCCTATACCCACACCAGCATCGCGATTCTGGATGCACTCAAGGCGGTGGGTATCCCGACGGTGGAGGTCCACATCAGCGACGTGGACGCGCGCGAAACGTTCCGTCAGATCTCCTATGTCGGCCTGTATGCCGAGCGGCGCTTTGCCGGCTACGGCTTCGACGGGTACCTGATGGCGATGGACCATTTGATCGATACCTACGGTGAATAACAAGCAACCCCGCAGAGGCGCGAACCTTTGCGGGGTACAATTATTTGTGGTTGTTATTCCTGAATGAGTTCCTTGACCGACGCCGCAAGTCCGGCGACGGACTGAATCTCTGACGGGATGATGAGCTTGGTGGCGTTGCCGTCGGCGACCTTTTCCAGCGATTCGAGCGAACGCAGGGCGATCACGGCCTTGGACGGGTTCGCTTCGTTGATCAGGCGGATGCTTTCCGCCTCTGCCTTTTGCACGGCAAGGATGGCCTGCGCTTCGCCGTCCGCTTCGCGAATTTTCTTTTCACGCACGGCGTCAGCCTGCAGGATGGCGGCTTCCTTGTCCGCCTGCGCGGCAAGAATTTTCGCTTCCTTCTGGCCCTGTGCCACAAGGATTTTGCTTTCCTTGTCACCTTCGGCGCGCAGGATGGCTTCGCGGCGCTCACGTTCAGCCTTCATCTGCTTTTCCATCGCGTCCTGAATTTCGCGCGGCGGCAGAATGTTTTTCAGCTCCACGCGGTTGACCTTGATGCCCCACGGGTCGGTCGCTTCGTCCAGAATGCCGCGAATTTTGGCATTGATCGTATCGCGCGAGGTGAGCGTGTGGTCCAGTTCCATTTCGCCGATGATGTTACGCAACGTGGTGGCGGTCAGGTTTTCAATGGCAGACAGGGGATGCTCCACGCCGTAGGTGTACAGCTTCGGATCGGTGATCTGATAAAAGACCACGGTGTCGATCTGCATGGTGACGTTATCCTTGGTGATCACGGGCTGGGGCTTGAAATCCACAACCTGCTCCTTGAGCGACACGATCTTTGCGATGCGTTCAAAGATGGGGATTTTGACGTGCAGGCCCGTCTGCCAGGTCGCGCTGTATGCGCCCAGCTTTTCAATGACATAGGCGCGGGACTGCGGCACGATCTTGATGTTGGCAGCGACAAGCGCAACAACAAACAATACAAGCACAACAATGACAATGATAAGAGTGATATCCATACAATGACCTCCTTAATTGGTTTTCACAATGAGTTTGACGCCCTCGATGGCGACAACGGTAACGGGTGTGCCCGCCGGGATGGGGGAGCCGTCCTGGCTGCGCGCCGTCCAGATGTTGCCGCGGATCTTGGCCGCGCCCACTTCACGGGTGTTGTCGATGTCTTCGGTCACCAGCGCCGTTTGCCCGATGCACATGTCAAGGTTGGTCGGCTGGATCTTTGTCTTGACAAAGCGCTTGAAATACGGGCGCGCAACCAGCAGCGTCAGCAGCGATACCCCCACAAAGACGATGCCCTGCACCAGCGCGGATGCGTGCAGCACGTTGGCGATGATCGCACCGATGGCGCCGATCACAAACCACAGCGTGACGATCTGCGCGGTGGCGGCCTCTGCAACGGCAAAGATGACGGCCAGGGCGATCCAAAGAATGAGCAGCGTTTTTTCTTCCATACGGTTCACCTCCGATCCTGATGGTATTATAGCACATTTCTGTCGAAAAAGCAAGCGTGCAGACGATGAATCGCAGAAAATCAGAGGCAAAGGTTGATTTTTCCGTTTCTTTATGCTATAATCAATATAATTATACAGTTTGGAAAGGATGATCCTCATGCCGCAGGATTTGACCAAAAAAGATAAAAAAGATTTGACGATCGGGGACCGTTCGGTCATCAACGTGTATGATTTTGCATCGGTCCTGGCGACGGCGCTGGTTGCGATCATGATTATTTTCACCTTCTTTTTCCGCGTGGTCGGTGTCAAGGGCAGCTCGATGGTGCCTACGCTGACCGACGGCGACTGGCTGATGGTGACGCCCTTGAACGGCAAGCCGCAATACGGTCAGGTCGTCATCGTGACACAGCCGAACTCTTTTAACGAGCCTGTGGTCAAGCGTGTTATCGCGACCGGGGGGCAAACAATTGACATCCGTGACGGCAGCGTTTATGTGGACGATGTGCTGCTGGATGAACCGTTTATCAATACGGACCCGATCACCGGCCTGCCGATGCAGACCAACCCGCAGATGGGCACGCAGGCGCAGTACCCGGTGACTGTGCCACAGGGCAAGGTCTTTGTGATGGGTGACAACCGTGAAAACTCTGCCGACAGCCGGTCCTTTATGCTTTCGCCGACCGGCGATACACTCGGCTTTATTGATGAAAACTATATCCTCGGCGTGGTCAAGGTGCGGCCGTTCAACGCGGCCAAGGACCCAGTGACCGGAAAGCAGAGCTTTCATTGGTACCCGACAGACGCATGGCGGATCAGGCAGGCGGCGCTGACGCCGAAGAACGCCGAGGAGGCCTGAAATGCCTGACTTTCAAAAGCAGACGGTGCAGTGGTTCCCCGGCCACATGGCAAAGACCCGCCGCCAGATCAAAGAGTATCTGCCGCTGGTGGACTGTGTGACAGAGCTGCTGGACGCGCGCATCCCGCTTTCCAGCCGCAATCCGGAGCTGGATGAGCTGACGCAAAGAAAACCGCGCATCGTGCTGCTGAATAAATGCGACATGGCAGACCCGGAGATCACGGCGCAGTGGGTGCGCTATTTTGCGTCGCTGGGCCAGCACGCCATTGCGGTGGACTGCCGCAGCGGCAAGGGCCTGAACCGTTATCACGCACTGGTGCGCACGGTGCTGGCCGACAAGATCAAAGCCAACGAAGAAAAGGGGATGCCCGGCAAGGCGCTGCGCGTCATGGTGGTCGGCATCCCGAACACCGGAAAATCCTCGTTTATCAACCGTATGGCAAAAAAGAACCGCGCAGCCGTGGCGGACCGGCCCGGCGTGACACGGCGCAGCCAGTGGTTTGCGATCGGGGGCGGCATTGAGCTGCTCGATACGCCGGGTGTGCTGTGGCCGCGGTTTGACGACCCGGCTATCGGTGACAAGCTGGCATTTATCGGTTCCGTCAAAGATGAGGTGCTGGACGGGGAAACCATGGCCTGCCGGCTTTTGGCGGTGCTGGCGGCACAGCATCCGGCGCTGCTGAAAGAGCGCTATGCGCTGGCCGACGACGCTCTGGCGACGCAGCAGCCTTTTGAACTGCTGGAACAGATCGGCCAAAAGCGCGGCATGCGTATCCGCGGCGGAGAGATCGACACCGAGCGTGCCGCCGCCATGCTGCTGGATGAATACCGCGCGGGGAAGCTGGGCCGCCTGTCGTTTGAACGTCCGCCGTCTCATTGATCGCTTTGGAAGGAGACCTGCAATGTTTGCACAGGTGAACAGCATCGGTTTGTTTGGAATGAGCACCTATCCCGTCAGCGTGGAAGTCTCGGTCGACCGGGGACTGCCGCGCTGTGATATTGTTGGCCTGCCCGACATGGCGGTCAGCGAATCGCGGGAGCGGGTGCGCGCCGCGATCAAGAACAGCGGCTTTTTCTTCCCGGCGTCACGTGTGACGATCAATCTTTCACCCGCGGATAAGCGCAAAGAGGGGTCGATGTATGATCTGCCGATCTCGGTTGCGCTTTTGCTGGCAACCGGCCAACTGCGGCAGAATCCCGGCAACTGCGCTTTGATCGGCGAACTGTCGCTGAACGGTGAGGTGCGCCGCGTGGCCGGCATTTTGCCCATGGTGATCCATGCAAAGGAACAGGGCATGGACGCCGTCTTTGTTCCGATGGAAAACGCTGCCGAAAGCTGCGTGGTGGACGGCATCGATATCTATCCCGTGCCGGACTGCAAAACGCTGGTTGATCATCTTTCCGGTTATCGGCCGCTGCAAAAGGCAAGCAGAGAGATGTTCCCGATGGCGCAAAGGCAGATCGGACCGGCGCTTGATTTTTCAGACGTCAAGGGGCAGTTCATGCCCAAACGTGCGCTTGAGATCGCAGCGGCCGGCGGCCACAACGTGCTGATGGTCGGCCCGCCGGGGTCCGGCAAAAGCATGCTTGCAAAGCGGCTGCCGTCGATTCTGCCGGACATGACCGAAGAGGAATCGATGGAAACGACCAAGATCTATTCCATTGCCGGGCTGCTGTCTAACGAGCAGTCGCTGATCACGCGGCGGCCGTTCCGTGCGCCGCACCACACGATCTCTGCGGTCGGTCTGTCCGGCGGCGGTCGGGTCCCGAAACCGGGCGAGCTGTCGCTGGCCCACAACGGCGTGCTGTTTCTGGATGAGCTGCCGGAGTTTCCGCGCATTTCAATGGAGGCGATGCGTCAGCCGATCGAAGACGGCGTCATCACCATCACGCGCGTATCCGGGTCCCTGACGTATCCGTGCGAAACCATGCTGGTCTGCGCGATGAATCCCTGCCCCTGCGGATACTATGGCCACCCGACACGCAAATGCACCTGCCGCGGTGATGCGGTGTCAAAATATCTTTCGCGCGTCAGCGGGCCGCTGCTGGACCGCATCGACCTTCATGTTGAGGTGGCGCCGGTGGATTTTGAAAAGCTGTCTGACAACAGCATGAGCGAGTCTTCTGAAACGATCCGTGCGCGGGTCAATGCGGCGCGAGAGATCCAGCGTCGGCGCTTTGCCGGAACGGCAACGTCATGCAACGCCAAGATGACGCCTGCACAGACAAGGGCATTCTGTGCGCTGGACGACGCGTCAAAAGCGCTTTTGGAACGCAGCTTTGTGGTGTTGGGGTTGTCGGCGCGTGCCTATGACAAGATTTTGCGCATCGCGCGCACCATCGCCGACCTTGACGGCAGTGAGCATATCCAAAGCGCCCACATGGCAGAGGCTGTGCAGTATCGTGCGCTGGATCAAAAGCTGTGGCACGGCTGAATCAAATCTTTAAGCACATATAATGCCGCCTTCGGGCGACCTGACATAAGGAAGTAAAATAATCCCGCTTGACACTTTCAAATTATGAAAGTGTCAAGTGGGAAAAGCTAAATTGAAACCATACGGCTTCAGCTAAATTAAATTCGCCTTACAGCTCGGCGGAGCCGAATTTAGCTGCGGCGCAATTTCTTACGGAAGGCGCCGTTCGGGCGGCTTTTTTGTGTAAAAAAGGGCTGCGCCCAAAAGGACACAGCCGGAATACAGTCTTATGCTTATGTGATTCAGCAGGCGCTGCAGGGGAGCAGTGCAATGGAAATCGCAAGCAGATACTGCGCAATGTAATAGGTCAGGTGGTTGATAAAGAAGTTGGCGGAATTGTTCTTTTCCTTCGGCCCGAAGTACATCGGAGACAGAATCAGGTCAGAGATCAGGAACATGACGCCGCCGACGGCGCAGCAGATAAACGCCGGCTTTTTGGTAATGACCGCGGCCAGCATGCTGGTGCCGGCCATGCCCGCAACGATGACGCCGTACACAGAGACCGTGGGACGGAATTCGCCGAAGTTCTGTTTGGTTGCTTTTTCCGTAGCAAGATTAAAGACGCAGACCACCGCGCCGAAGAGCAGCGGGATCCAGCAATACTTCAGCGGGATGTCTGCCGCGGCATAGATCGCCGGAATATAGAACAGATGCCCGATGCCGAAGGAGGCGAAGCCGGCGTACAGATATTTTTTCATGTCGTCGGGATAGACCCACTTCTGGTCCAGATAGATGTCACCCAGCATGCCGAACACCAGGCCGACCAGGATCGGAAGGCCATACTTAAAATTCCACGGGTGCTGCCAGAGGGCGATGCCCGCCGTGATGATAAAGAAGGCGCTGACCGCGTTTTTGATGAATACGCCGCCGACACTGCGCTGCTTGTGGCACTTCACGGTGAAGAGCGCGAAAAAGATGGCGCCGATGACGACCGGACAGAACAGGATAAGATAGTCTTTCATAAAAATTCCCCTTTCAAAAATGTTTCCGATGATTTTTACGCTGCTTTTCAGCAGTTGATTCCGTTTTTTTTAATCACTGATGACGATGCCGCGCTCTTTGCGCTGGATGGCAAGCTCTTCGGTGATTTTCTTTTTCTTGTCGCCCACAATGTCATAGAACAGCATCGGGATGGCGCACAGCAACAGGCTGATGCCGGGTACGATCGAGATGAGCGCATACATGCCGAAATTTTGCGCGCTGCCCATGTTCTTTGCAAACTCCATCATTTCCTGCGCTTTGCCTCCGGCAATCTCCTGCGGGTCGATTTTGACAATGAGGTACATCGCAATGATCATGACGGTGGCAAAAGCGTTGCCCAGTTTGTTGACGAAGGACTGGCACGCCGAGCCGAGCGCGTTGTCGCGGTAGCCGGTTTTCCACTCCATAAAGTCGATACAGTCAAACACCATGGCGCCCGACACGTTGTTGATCACGCCCAGCGGAATCGCGGAGATGATGAAGAACGGGATGCAGAACAGCAGATTTTTGGTGTACCAGCCGACCAGAAGTGTCACGACCGATGCAACAAACCCACCAAAACAGGACACGATCATCAGCGTGCGGTACTCGAACTTTTTAAACAGCTTCGGCAAAAAGATCATTGCGCCGAACATGCCGACCGCCGTGCAAATCTGGATAATCATCTGAATCTTGCTCAAATTGCCTGTGTACTGTTCTACGGTCATGGTCTCTTTGTCGATCCCCATATAAAAGCCGCCGTAGCGTGCCACATGTGGGGCGGCAGACTGCAGCATGTACCGGCCGAAGGACAGCACGCCCGTCAGCACGACCAGCATCAGAGGCTTGCAGTGAAAGATGCGCGACAGGGACGACGGTTCGCCCGGTGCGCGCTTGGTGGCGTTGGGATGCACCACGCGCTCCTTGACCTTGAAGGAAGACATCACAAACAGCGGCATGCCGATCGCTGCCATTGTGATGGCCATGATCGGGTATTTGATCGAGTTGAAATCTTCACGTTTTGCCAGCATCGGGATGAAGCCGAGGATGATCGGCAGCGCCACGGTGACAGCGGAGCCGATGCCGCCGACGGTGCGGCCGTAAGAGATGATGTTGCCGCGCTCCGCCGGGTTCGGTGTCATGACGTTCGGCAGCGACCAGAACGGCACGTCCGACGCGGTATAGATCATGCCCCAAAGGACATAGACCGCCGCAACATAAATGTAAAGGCCGGTGCTCTGGCTGCCGTGTTCAAAGCCGATCGGGTGGGTGAACATCAGGATCGTCAGGATCGCAATGGGAATTGCCGTGAAGACGGGGTAGGGGCGCATGCGGCCCCACCTGGTCATGTGGCGGTCCACGATCAGGCCCATCAGCGGGTCGTTGACCGCGTCCCACACACGGGCAAGCAGCATCAGCAGGATGACGAACCACGCGCTCAGCATCAGGACGTTCATATAGAAGTCGGTGATATAGCTGCTCATACAGCTGTAGACCAACCCCTGGCCGAGCGCCGCGACCGCATAGATCACGGATTCTTTTCTTGGTACATACTTTTTCTGTTCCATGAGATCCTCCTTTTGATCGCGCCGAGACTGCCTTTCCATGTTTTCGGGCTGAAGAGCACAAGCATGGGGAACAGCTCCAGCCGGCCCGCCAGCATGTCAAAGATCAGCACAAGCTTTGAAAGCACAGAAAACGACGCATAGTTTCCTTTCGGTCCGATGCCTGCCGCAAGCCCGGGGCCGATGTTGTTGAGTGTGGCGGCGACTGACGTCATAGACGTTGTCATGTCAAAATTGTCAAAGCTGACAAGCAAAACCGACAACGCATAAATCAGAATCAAAAGTGTGAAGTAAGACGTGGTTCCCTTGATCACGTCGTCGCTCACGCGCTTTTTGTCCAGCTTGACCAGATGGACGCCCCGCGGGTGCACGATGGCCGTGATCTCGCGCAGCGAGCTTTTGATCAGCAAGATCAATCGGGACACCTTCATGCCGCCGCCGGTACTGCCGGCGCTGGCACCGATGAACATCAGCAGGAACAAAATGAATTTGGACGCCTGCGGCCACTGTGAAAAGTCTGAGATCGCAAACCCTGTGGTCGAGATCACGGTGGATACGGAAAACGCCGCGTTGTGGAATGCGTCAAACCAACTGTCCGGATAAAAACCCGCGTGGATGTTGCGCGCAATGCAAATGATCGCAACGGCAACGATGCCGAAGTACCAGCGCAGCTCTTCGCTGCCGAAGGCCTGGCGGTACTTTCGCGACAGCAGAAAATAATAGACGGAAAAATTGACGCCGAACAGCAGCATAAACGCCGTCACCACGCCCTGCAGATAATAGCTGTGGTAATAGCCGATGCTGGCGTTTTTGATGGCAAAACCGCCGGTACCGGCCGTGCCGAAGGCGGTGGTGATGGAATCAAACCACGGCATGCCGCCGGCCAGCAGCATCAGTATTTCCAGCAGTGTCAGCGCAAAATAGATGGAATACAGGATCACCGCCGTCTGGCGCACGCGGGGCACCAGCTTTTCCACCGAAGGGCCGGGGCTTTCCGCCTTCATCAATTGCATCATGTTGCCGCCGGTCAGCGGCACGATCATCAGCAAAAAGACCAGCACGCCCATGCCGCCGATCCAGTGCGAAAAGCTGCGCCAGAACAGCGAGCATTGCGACAGCGCCTCCACATTGGTCAAGATGCTGGCGCCGGTGGTGGTGTAGCCCGACGCCATTTCAAACACCGCGTCGATATAGTTGGGGATTTCTTTGGTCAGCACAAACGGGACCGCACCGCAAAGGCTGAGCATGAGCCAGCTCATCGCCACGGTCACAAAGCCTTCTTTGGTATAAAACGCGGTGCGTTTCGGCTTTTTCAACGTCAGCAAAACGCCGAGCAGCAGTGAGCAAAACGCAACGATGCCAAAGGCCTGCCACTGCGGTTCCTGATAAAAGATCCCCACAGCGACCGGCAGCAGCATACAAAGGCTTTGCACATTTAAAACCCAGCCGAGCAGGTAAGAGATCATTCTTAGATTCATACGCGCTCCTTATGCGAGAATATCCTTCAGGTCGTTCAGGCTCTTGCTGGTGGTCACCACCACCACGGTGTCGCCCAGTTCAACACAGTCGCTGCCGCCGGGGATGATGATCTGCCCGTGGCGGCTGATGCAGCACAGCAGCAAGCCGGGCTTGAGCCGCAGCGCACTCAGCGGTACCCCGACAACGGCGCTTTGAGACCGAACGTTGAACTCCAGCGCCTGCACCTTGCCGCCGACAATGTTATACAGCGTCTGCACGTTGCTGCCGGTGGTGTTTTCCAGCGCGCGCACATAGCTGACGATCATTTCGGCCGTGATATACTTCGGATAGATCACCGACCCGATGTCGAGCTTGTCGATGATGCCCTCAAAGTTGAGCTTGTTGACCTTGGTCACGGTTTTTGCCGTGAAGTTGGAACGGACAAACAGCGACAGCATCACGTTCTCTTCATCGATATCTGTGATGGACGCAAAGCCGTCTGCGGTGTCGACGCCCTCTTCCAGCAGCAGATTCTGGTCGCTGCCGTCGCCGTTGATGATCACAACGTCGTTGGGCAAAATCGTGGTCAGGAATTCGCAGTGTTCCTTGTCTTTTTCAATGATCTTGACGTGGAACCCGATTTCCGACAGCTTTTGCGCCAGATAAAACGAGATCTTGCCGCCGCCGACGATTACAACAGAGCTGATATGGCTGCTGGGCAGGCCGGCTTTTTTGAAAAAGGACGCCGCGTCTTTGCGCGTGGTGACAAACGAGATTGCGTCGCCGGCGCAAAGCATGGTGTCGCCGGAGGGGATGATGACCTCGCTGCCGCGCTCAATCACGCAGATCAGAATGCGGCCGGACAGCTTGCCGAGCGCGTTTTTGATCGTCATGCCCGCAATCGGGGAATGCCGCGGCAAAATGGTCTTCATCAGCTCGATGCGGCCGCGGGCAAAGGTGTCCACCTCGATGGCGGATGGGATCGAAAACAGGCGCGTGATCTCATTGGCCGCCTCCAGCTCCGGATTGACGATCATGGAGATGCCGAGCTTTTCTTTGATAAAGCTGCGCTCGGTGATATAGTCCGGATTGCGCACGCGGGCAATCGTGATGCAGGACGACGCTTTTTTTGCAATCAGGCAGCTCAGCAGGTTTTGCTCGTCAGAGCCGGTCATTGCAATGAGCAGATCGGCATAATCGATGCCGGCCTCTTTTTGTACCCGGTGGGCAACGCCGTTCCCTACGATCCCCATCACGTCGCAGATGCTTGTGACACGCTTCACAGCGTCCGGGTCCACGTCCACAACCGTGATGTCATGCCCTTCGTTGGTCAGTTGTTCTGCCAGGGTCGCGCCGACCTTTCCGCAGCCGATGATGATAATATTCATTCCGATTCCTCACAGACGGAGCTATAAATATACATCTTTATATTAACATATTGTTCCGAATTTTTCCATAACTTTTTCGTCTTTTTTTCTTTCTATTTATTTTTTTTGTGTAGAAAAAACCGCCTGTTTTTTGTTCGTTTTGCAGAAATCGCAACAGATACGTTGCGTCCCGGCTATTTTTATAGTATGATGAAATCAAGCTGATTGAAAGTGAGTGATCCTGTATGCAAGAACCTTCATCCGCATTTCAAGCTGCCTTTCGTCCGGAATGCAGACCGCGAACCGATGCGCGTCAAACGGTTTGTACCGGTCGGTTCCGCTTTTCTGTTTTGACGCCGCGCCTTTTGCGCGTGGAGGCGGACCGCGCCGGGCGATTCACAGACGAACCGACCCAGGCGGTCTGGTTCCGTGATTTTGACGCGCCGCCTTTTCAGGCCGAGCAAGACGGAACAGACCTTGTGATCCGGACGGCGGAAACGATCTTTCGCTTTGACTGTGCTGGCGGACACATGCGCGCCGTGACGCTGAAAAACGGCAAAGAGATCACGGATTTCAAACACGGAAACCTCGGCGGCACCGCGCGGACGCTGGACGGCGCAGACGGGCGCATCGCTTTGGCGGACGGCCTGATGAGCCGCAGCGGCGTTGCGGTGCTTGACGACCGGCGCACCTGCCTTTTGGCAGAGGACGGCACCGTTCGGGAGCGGCCCGCGACCGGGATGGACAGCTACTTTTTCGCATACGGAACAGATTACCGTGCCTGCCTGCGCGATTTCTTCCGCCTGACCGGGGCGCCGCCGCTGGTGCCGCGATTCTGCCTCGGCAACTGGTGGAGCCGCTACAAGGCCTATACGCAGCAGGAATACCGGGCGCTGATGCAGGAATTTCTTGACAAGGAGATTCCGGTCACGGTTGCCACGATCGACATGGACTGGCACTGGGTCAAGGTCAAGGAAAAATTCGGCCCCGCCATCCGGGCGCAGCAAACGGGCCGGCGCTTTTCGCTGGCGGCGCTGTTTCAGGGCGACGGGTGGACGGGTTACAGCTGGAACACCGACCTGTTCCCGGACCATCGGGCGCTGCTGGACTGGCTGAACCAAAACGGCTTTACGGTCACGCTGAACCTGCACCCGGCGCAGGGCGTCCGCTTCTTTGAGGACCGGTATGCAGACATGGCCCGCGCCATGGGGATCGACCCGGCGACCCGGCGGCCGGTAAAGTTTGATATCGCCGATCCGGCGTTTGTCGAGGCCTATTTCGATGTGCTGCACCGCCCCATGGAGCGCGAGGGCGTGCGCTTCTGGTGGATCGACTGGCAGCAGGAAAAAACAACGAAGATCAAAGGTCTGGACCCGCTGTGGGCGCTTAACCATTATCACACGCTGGCGTTTCGCGGCACCGGGCAGCGGCCGCTGATTCTGTCGCGATACGCCGGCCCGGGGTCGCACCGCTATCCGCTCGGCTTTTCCGGCGACACAAAGATCACCTGGGCCAGCCTGCGGTTTCAGCCGTACTTCACGGCGACCGCGTCAAACATCGGTTACACCTGGTGGAGCCACGACATCGGCGGCCATATGTTTGGCGTGCGTGACGATGAGCTGTATGCCCGCTGGCTTCAGCTTGGCGAGTTCAGCCCGATCATGCGTCTGCATTCCACCAACGACCCCTTTATGGGCAAGGAACCGTGGACGGTCGGCTTTGCCGCGCAGCAGGCCGCAATCGCCGCGCTGCGGGAACGGCACGCCCTGATCCCTTATCTTTACAGCGCAAACCGTCAGACCCATCAGAACGGCCGCGCGCTGGTGGAGCCGATGTATTATGCCTATCCCGAGGAAGAAAACGCTTATCAGGTGCCGAATCAATACCTGTTCGGCGGGGCGCTGCTGGTGCATCCCATCACATGCCCGTCAGACAAGGTGACCGGTCTGGCGCCGGCAAAGGTCTGGCTGCCGGATGGACGCTGGACAGACTGGTACACCGGCCGCATCTATCACGGCGGGCGCTTTGTCACAATGTACCGCGGCATTGAGCACCTTCCGGTCCTTGCCCGGGCGGGCGCGATCGTTCCGCTGTCAGACGACGACCGCAGCAACGACTGGCACAACCCGGCGGCGATGACACTGCGCATCTTTCGCGGAACGGGGCGCTTTGACCTCTATGAGGATGACGGCGAGACTGTGGCCTTTGAAGAGGGTGCCTGCGCGGTGACGGCACTGCGCCAACGCCTGGCCGGGCGCGATCTCACCTTCTGGATCGACGCGGCAAGGGGGGACAGCGCCGTTCTTCCGGAAAGCAGAAACTATACGCTGATCTTTGACGACGTTGCAGCTTCGGACGCCGTTACGGTCCGCGTTGCCGGGCGCAAGCGGCCGTGCACCGTCATTCGGCGCGGGGGCAAGCTGTTGCTGACGCTGCTGAACGTGGCGCCGAACAAGGCTGTTGAGGTGCGGCTGCAAAACATCACGGCGCGCAAAAATCTGCCGGCCAAAGAAGAGATCGTTCGCACCGTGTCGCGCTATCAGATGCCCACGCTGGTCAAAACCGCAAGATTTGCCCCGATCCTGAAAAGGCCGTCGCCCTGGCTGCTGCGCCATCTGCCGGGCGCGCAGCGCGGCCCGATCGAAGAGATCATCCGGCTTGGTGACGCATGAAACTGTCCGGGGTTTGCAGCCGTTATTTTTCGATTTCACAATGGTTTTACAATTTAATTCGATTTCGGAATATTTATTATTGCGCTGCGTGATAAAATATGAACACACGGTACGATCGGTTCACAGCTCTGTGGGCAGATCGTACCGTCGTATCTGGCAAAACGGAGGATTTGAAATGTTGAAGGAACGCTATCGCAAAATGATGGAATTGATCACTCCCGGGCAGTTGATCTATTGGTGGCTGCTGCGCGGCGCGATGGTGTTTGCTTTGATTGATACGGCGTTTTTGCGGGGCAGCGAATACTCTGCCAGCAATCCGCCGATCCAGATCGTGGCAAATCTGGTCGGCATGTTTGCGTTTGAACTGATCCAGCTCTTTTTTCCGCAAAAGAACCGGCTGCGTTTTTTGTCCTCTTCGTTCCAGAACGTCACTGCGCTGGGCTTTTTTCTCGGCTCCTTCGGCGGCGCTTATCTGAACCTGTATTATATCCTGCCGATGTATGACAAGGCGCTGCATGTGTTCGGAACGGCAGAGGCGGTCTATATCGGCTATGAGTATCTGTGTGCCACGCAGTTGAAACTGAGAAAAACCGCGCCGTACCAGATCGTCAACCTCGGTGCGCTCGGGTTCGGCTTTATACTGTCCAGCGCCTGGGAGGTCTTTGAGTTCGTTTACGATCAGTTCTTTGGCGGCGACGCCCAGCACTGGAACTATCAGCTTGAGCTCAATGAAGCGGGCGGCAGCCCCGAAAACATTTTTCAGATGTTCCCGATGAGTGCGGAACGCCTGGCGGAGCGGTTCCCGATCATGGACACCATGGGCGATATCGTTCTGAATTTCCTCGGTGCGTTTCTGATGTATATATTCCTCTGCATCAGGCCGTACCGCCACATCGGCGAAAAAGACATCAACCGCCGGATCGAAGAAATGAACCGTGCGGCTCGCGCAGAACAGACGAACCGGCCGTCCGAGCCGGCGGAGGACGAGACTGTGACGGTCAGCAAGTAATCTGCGCGCATTGTATACGCAGTGTGCGGATTGATATATCAAAACAAAAAGCGCAGTCGGGCGGCCCCGCACAGGGTTCCCGACTGCTTTTGTTTTGCTCAGCGCAGGTCCACAGGTCGGTCGACGCCCGGTGTGAATGCGTAAAAATTCTTGTCGTTCAACCGGTCGGTGACAAGCTGCAGCGCCTCGCCGAAGCGCTGGAAATGCACGATCTCTCTTTCGCGCAAAAAGCGGATGATCCCTGTGATATCGGGGTCGTCGATCAGGCGCAGAATGTTGTCATAGGTCGTGCGCGCCTTCTGCTCCGCGGCAAGGTCCTCTGTCAGGTCGGTGATGATGTCGCCCTTGCTCTGCAGATAGGCCGCTGTGAATGGGACGCCCGCGGCGGACGCCGGATAGACGCCGTTGGTGTGGTCCACAAAATAGCCTTCAAACCCGGCTCGTTTGATCTCTTCGGCCGAAAGGTTTTTGGTCAGCTGGTGCATGATGGTGCCGATCATTTCCATGTGGGCCAGCTCTTCGGTGCCGATGTCAGTCAGCAGACCCTGGATATCGGCGTAAGGCGCAGAAAAGCGTTGGTTCAGATAGCGCAGCGATGCGCCCAATTCGCCGTCCGGGCCGCCGAGCTGCGACGAGATGATCTTTGCATACAGCGGGTTGGACGTCTGAATGTTGATCGGATACTGCAGCGTTTTTTGATATTGCCACATCAGCAATTCCCCCTTGTGTTGTCCCACGGCCAGGGCGCTTTCAGCCAGGCGGCCGCTTTCGGGCTGTCTGCAGACGTGTAGGGGCCGTACTTTTCAACATAGGCCTGGCTGATTTCTTCATATTGCGCGCGGTATTTCTCCAGCAGCGCCTGTGCGGCTGCATCGTCCGGGTGCGTGTCAAGATACAAGTGCAGATCCCAGATCGAAAAGCGGATCGCCATGAAGCGGGTTTTCAGATCATCTTGTACGCTCATTGCAAACACCCCGCAAGAAACGGTTTGTCAAGGGCCGGGAACGCGGTGCCGCGCAGCAGCGCCTTTTCCACGGGATAGACGTCCGCATCCGTCTGAAACGGCACATAGGCCATTGCGACCACCGGGGCTTCCGGCAGTGCGCCAATGCTTCCCCGGTCGCTGCCGCAGGGGCAGCCGCAGCGGTCATATCCCGAGCGCATGGGCGGCGCGGAACAGCCGTATCTGTAATTGTTCAATGCAATCTCTCCTTTGGGCTGCTGCAGATTCCACAGCACACCCAGGAATTCTGAAGGCAGCCTGCGGCGCGCCGGCAAGCCGCCTTCGTTTCATCCTATGCGGCCGCAAAAAAAGTGTGACCGCCGGTCGGGAACCCCGCTCGGCGGTCATCGGTTTGATATCAGTCTTGGTTTTCGGCGGCGCGGCGTGCGCGCAGATAATCCTCCAGAATCATCACGGCGGCAACGGCGTCCACAACATTTTTGCGTTTTTTTCCGCGTACATTGACGTTGTTCAGGGCGCGGTGCGCGGCCACGGTCGTCAGCCGTTCGTCATAGGTGACGGTTTGGATGCCGAACGTCGTTTCCAGTGTTTCGGCAAAGGCGGCGCACTGCGCGGCGCGCGGACCGAAGGACCCGTCCATGTTTTTCGGCAGACCGACGACCAACTGCTCCGGGTGATGCTCTGCGATGACCGGCCGCAGCTTTTCGATCAGGCGCGGGGCATACGTTTCGTGGATGACGCCGGCAGGGGAGGCGAGCAGCTCTGTTTTATCACAGACCGCAAGCCCTGTGCGTGCATCTCCGTAGTCGATGGCTAAAATGACCATGCGGACCTCCGCTATGCGGCCGCGTCGATCGTCGGGTCGTCAGAGGACGGCGCCGGCGCAGAGCTTGTCGGGTCAGGCCGCTGCTCTGTCGGGCGTTCACTGGTCGGCTCGGTGGTCGGTTCCGTTGTGGGTTCCGTCGTCGGCTCGGTGGTTGGTTCCGTCGTCGGTTCGGTGGTTTCGGTCGGTTCTTCCGATGTTGATTCGGTCGGCGCTTCCGACGTTGATTCGGTCGGCTCTTCCGTGGTCTTTTCGGTCGTATCTTCATCTTCATCGTCGCGCTTGGTGGTCGTGTAGGACCGGTAAGAGCTGGTTGCAAGGATGGCGTTGGCGTCAGATTCCTTGCCGCCGCATTCCACGATCACGTCGGCAAAGGTTTTATCCGGCAGACCTTCGCTGAATTTTCCGATGATATACTGGAAGATTCGTTTCGCCGGGTTTTCCGCATGGGTCCACAGGTCAGCGCGATAGTCATAGCCGTACCAGACGGCGGTCACATAGTGCGGTGTGCCGCCGCAGTACCATTTGTCGCAGTTGTCAGACGTGGTACCGGTTTTGGCAAACGTCTGGAACCGGTTGATCTTGGAACCGTAACCGGTGCCGTTGGACTGTGTTACGGCCTTGGTCATCATCGACAGGCAGGAGTTTGCCGTTTCCAGCTTCAGCGCTTGTTCCGCTTTGTTGTGGGTGTTGTCAAGGATCGCCTTGCCGTTGCGGTCCAGCACTTTGTAGTAACTGTAGGGCTTGTAGTATTTTCCGCCGTTGCCGAAGGTCGCGAACGCGGCGGCCATTTCCAGCGTGGTGACGCCGGTGTTGGTGCCGCCGACGGCCAGGGAGGGAATCTTGTCTTTTTCGGTCAGGTTCAGATGGAAGTGGTTGTTGCAGTAATCCATCGCGTTGTCGTGCCCCAGCATCTCTTCAAGAATGCGGACGGGAACGGTGTTGAGGGAGCGGACCAGCGCTTCCTGCACGCTGATGTAGCCGCCGGAGCCGTGGTCGCCGTTGAAGTTCCGCGGCCAGAGCCGGCCATCGATATACATGGCTTTTTCAAGGATCGGAGAGGCCGGCGTGATCATGCCCAGGTCCATTGCGGGCGCATAGACCGCCACGGGCTTGATGGACGAACCGGGCTGCCGTTTGGCACGCTTGTCCGTTGCGCGGTTATAGGCGCGGTTGGCCGTCTTTTCACCGGTGCCGCCCACCAGCGCCAGAATGCGGCCCTGATAATCCATGATCGTCATGGACGATTGCGGCAGCTTGCCGTTTTTATCGGTATGCTCATAGTAGCCGTAGCGATGGAGCGTATCGACGAACGAGCGGTTCTTATAGATCTCTTCCAGCTGCGCCTGCAGCGAAAGATCAACCGCGGAATAGATTTTCAGTCCGCCGTAATAGACCTTGCGCCACGCTTCGGTATAGTCGTAGCCGTAACGCTCCTGCAGATCGGCAATGACCTGATCGATCACATATTCTTCATACCAGGACAGAAGCTTGACCTCTTCCTGATTTTGTTCGTTCTTGGTGACCTTGTTGACGATTTTGACCTTTTGGGCAATCGCCTTTTGATAGCGCTCTTCGGTGATCTTGCCCTCTTCTTTCATATAGCGCAGGCAAAGGTTGCGCCGCTCCATACACTTGTCATAGTTGACGACGGGGTTCAGCGTATACGGCGCCTTGGTGATTGCGGCCAGCGTGGCGCATTCCACCAGCTTGAGGTCCTTGACTTCTTTGTCAAAATACTTTTCGGCGGCGGTGCGGATGCCATAGCAGCCGGACCCCAGATACACCGTGTTGAGATATGCTTCAAGGATTTCTTCTTTGGAATAGTATTTTTCAAGATTCAGCGCGCGCAGGATCTCGTTGAACTTACGGATATAGGTTGCTTCCTTTTCGTCGGTGAGGTTTTTGATCAGCTGCTGCGTGATGGTGGAGCCGCCCTGACCGCTGTAGCTCGGGTTGACAAACACGCCCACGGTGCGGACCCAGTCCACGCCCTCATGCTCAAAGAAACGCTTGTCCTCCAGACACACAAAGGCCCAGATCAGATTGTCGGGGATATCCTTATAATCGATCCAGATGCGGTTTTCTTCCCCGTGCAGACGCTGCTGCTCGATCGGCGTTCCGTCTTCATCATAGGCATAAAGGATGGAGGTCTGGGACTGTTCGCTTTTGTAAAAATCCAGGTCGATGTCTTTGTCGCCGTTGACAAAATGATTGACATAGGAATAGACGCTGCCGCCCACGATGACGATCGTCATCAGCGCAGACATAAACAGGGTGATGAAAATCAAAAAGATCGTAAACAGAATGGGGTGCTTTTTCTTTTTGCGTTTTCTTTTTTTCTTGACAGCCGGAACCGAAGACGCCGGCGGCGGATTCTGTTTCTTTTTGGATGATGCCATATTCCGAACTCCTTTGCATTGCAACGGTTTTGTGATGAACTACAAACTTAATTACATTACATTATAGCCAAAGAGGAAAATGAAATCAAGGAGTTCTTGAAAAAAATCACAAATTATTCAGAATTTTCAAGCGATTCATTCATCTTTGTTCTCTGCAGTCGCTCACATCGGGGAACGGTCAGACGCCAAAATCGGTGCGCAGCGTTTCAATCGCGCGTTTTTCGATTCTGGACACATAAGAGCGTGAAATGCCCAGGCGGTCCGCAATCTCACGCTGTGTCAGCGGCGCGGTCCCGTACAGGCCGTAACGCAGGGTCAGGATCTCTTTTTCACGCGGGTCCCGCAATCGGTCAAGCGCTGTATACAGCCGGCGCGTGTTGCGCTTCAGGTCCATGTCGTCGGCAATGGTGTCCTCGGTCGCGATCAGGTCGATCAGCGTCAGTTCGTTTCCGTCGCCGTCGGTGTCCACCGGTTCGCTCAGCGAAACGGTCCCCGCCGTTTTTCGCTGTGCGCGAAAGTGCATCAGAATTTCATTTTCGATGCAGCGGGCGGCATAGGTCGCAAGACGCGCGCCCTTGGACGCGTTGAAGGAATCCACCGCCTTGATGAGGCCGATGGTGCCGATGGAGATCAGGTCCTCCGGATCATCCGCCGCGGCATAGTATTTTTTGACAATGTGTGCCACCAGACGCAGGTTATGCTCGATCAGCTCTGCCCGCGCGCCGGCGTCGCCGTCGGTCGCCATCCGCTGCAGCAATGCGCGTTCCCGCTCGGCAGACAGCGGCTTCGGAAAAGAGTTGCCGCCCTTCAGGTGCAGCGTCAAAAAAAACAGGTTGGAAAGCACAAGCTTTAAGAATGCCAGCATCCGTCTCACCTCGCTTCAATGTATGAGGCCCCGGCGCGGAAAAATGCCCGTGCGCCGCCGTGATTCCGGAAAAAAATAAAAAATTTTTGTAAAAATTAAAAAAACTGTTGGCAGAATCGCATTTTTATATTATAATAAACTGGTTAAATTGGGTTCGTCTACAACGAATTGAGACCCAATGGGAGGAGCGGCCATGAACCCCGGTTATTCCGTAAAGCTGTCAAAGCTATTGAAAGATCACCCGATGGAGGTCATCTATCTGCCGAAGGATGCGGATGAGATCCTGATCACCTCGCCGGACGTCAACCGGCCCGGTTTGTTTTTTGCCGGGTACGAAAACTACTTCGACAACGCGCGCATCAACTTTATCGGTATCACCGAAGCGGACTATCTTGACACGCTGGATGCACAGACGCGCCGCGAGCGCACCCGTTCCTTTATGGAAAAACGGCCCGTGGCCATCGTTGTGACCCGCGGCATCGCGTGCCCGGCGGATATCCTTGCGCTGGCAAAGGAATTTGCGGTGCCGGTGCTTTCTGCGCCGGATGCCACCAGCGGCGTCATGGCGCGGCTGATCGCGTATCTGAATGTGGAGCTGGCGGAGCGCATCACCCGCCACGGCGTGTTTGTGGAGGTCTACGGCGAAGGGGTGTTGATCCTTGGCGACAGCGGCGTCGGCAAAAGCGAAACCGCCGTGGAGCTGATCAAGCGCGGCCACCGCCTGATTGCGGACGACGCCGTCGAGATCCGCAAGACCGGGGCCAAAACGCTTGTCGGTGCGGCGCCCGACAATATCCGTCACTTTATCGAGCTGCGCGGCATCGGCATCATCAACGCCCGGCGCATCTTCGGTATGGGCGCGGTCAAGCTGTCGGAAAAGATCGACATGGTGATCGAGCTGGAGCCGTGGGACAGCGAAAAGGTCTATGACCGCATGGGTATTGAAAATGAAAGCATCGATATCCTTTCGGTCAATGTGCCATATACGGTGGTGCCCATCAAGCCCGGGCGCAACCTGGCCATCATCATCGAGGTTGCGGCGATGAACAACCGGCAAAAGAAAATGGGTTACAACGCCGCGCGGGAGCTGATGCACAACCTCGGCATGGTCGAGGACCTGATCCCGCAGGAAGACGAGCTTGAAATCTGGGGTAATTTTTAAAAATGATTTTATATTGATTCGGAAAGGAAGCATGCATATGTATCGAGTTGGAGTGGACCTTGGCGGAACGAATATCGCCGTGGGCGTGATTGACAAGGACAATAACATCATCGGCAGAGGCAAAAAGAAAACCAACAGCCCGCGCCCGGCGGAAGAGATCCTGCGCGACATTGTTGCCGCGATCGACCTGGCGCTGGCGGATGCCGGGCTGACCCGCAGCGACGTTGCGTCGGTCGGCATCGGCACGCCGGGTACGGTGAACCGCGAGACCGGCATGATCGAGTATGCCAACAACCTCGGTTTCAACAAGGTGCCGGCGGTGGCGATCCTCAAATCCATGTTTGACACGGAGTATAAGCTTGAAAACGACGCGAACTGCGCCGCGCTGGGCGAAGCGCTGGCGGGCGCCGGCGTGGGCAAAAAGAGCTTTGTGGCAGTGACGCTGGGCACAGGCGTCGGCGGCGGCATCATTCTGGACGGCGAGGTGCTGTCCGGCTGCAACGGCGCGGGCGGCGAGCTGGGCCACATGGTCATTCAGATGGACGGCGAGGCATGCAACTGCGGGCGTGTCGGCTGCTGGGAGCGGTATGCGTCGGCCACTGCGCTGGTCCGCCAGACCAAAGAAAAAATGCGGCAGTGCCCGGACAGCTATATGTGGAAGCTGACCGGCGGTGCGCTGGAAAACGCGGGCGGCCGCACAGCCTTTGACGCGATGCGCGCCGGCGATCAGGCCGGCACCGAGGTCGTGAACGATTATATCCGCTATGTGGCCGTGGGCACGGTCAACATCGTCAACATGCTGCAGCCGGAGATGATCTGCTTCGGCGGCGGTATATCCAACGAAGGCGAAACGCTGCTGCGCCCGATCCGCGCGCTGGTGGAAGAGAATCGCTACAGCCGCTATTGCAGCGTGCAGACCGAGATCTGCCGCGCAACGCTGGGCAACGACGCCGGCATCATCGGCGCGGCGCTGCTGTAATCACGACTTGGACGGAGGGGTCCTTTTGAACGAGACCACGTTGTTTTTGACGGAGCATCAGATTCCGTTTCTGACAGACGAACCGATGAAAAACCACACAAGCTTCCGCACCGGCGGACCGGCGGCGCTGTTTGCTTCGCCGGCGACGGTGGACCAGCTTTCCGCCCTGCTCGGGTTTTGCAGTGCACGCGGCGTGCGGCCGCTGATCCTCGGCAACGGCAGCAACCTGCTTGTTTCCGACAGGGGGATCGACGGGCTGGTCATCTCCATGTGTGAACTGGATGAGGTGCGGCAACTGGACGACGTCACTTTCTTTGCGGCTGCGGGGACCAGACTGATCCGCCTTTGCAAGGCCGCGCTGGCGGCAGACTGCACCGGGCTGGAGTTTGCCTACGGCATCCCCGGCACGGTGGGCGGCGCGGTGTTCATGAACGCCGGGGCCTACGGCGGCGAGATGAAGCAGGTCGTGTCTTTTGCCGAGCATCTGACGCCGGACGGCACGCCCGGCAGGCTGACCGGCGGCGAACTTGATTTCGGGTACCGGCACAGCGCGTATATGAATAACGGCTGCATCGTGACCGGCGCGGTCGTGCGGCTGGAAACCGGCGACCACGCTTTGATCGAAGAAAAAATGAACGATCTGCTCGGGCGGCGCAAAGACAAACAGCCGCTGGAATATCCCAGCGCGGGCAGCGTCTTTAAACGGCCCGAGGGGTACTTTGCGGGCGCACTGATCGAGCAAAGCGGCCTGAAGGGGCGGCGCGTCGGCGGTGCGGCCGTCAGCGAAAAACACGCCGGGTTCATCATCAATGTCGGCGACGCGACCACGGCCGATGTGCTGAATCTGATCGACGTCTGCCGCGAAACGGTCTTCAAAAATTTCGGCGTGACACTGGAGACCGAGGTCCGCTTTGTCGGCGAAAGATAACTTGAATTGACTGCAAACGAAGGAAAGGGGAGCGCACCATGGAATTTGTTGTTGTCACGGGCATGTCCGGCGCGGGAAAATCCTGTGTCGTCAACGCGCTGGAGGATGCCGGCTTCTTTTGTGTCGACAATCTGCCGGCGCAGCTGATCCCGCTGTTTGCGCAGCTCATCAAGGGATCGGAGCATCGGCGTGTGGCTGTGGTGACCGACGTGCGCGCGGGCCAGTCGTTTTCAGAGCTGTTTGAACAGTTTGACAGCCTGCGGGAGCTGCAGATCCCTTATAAACTGATGTTTCTGGACGCGGACGACGCAGTTCTGATGAAACGCTATAAAGAAACGCGGCGGCGCCACCCGCTGCAAAACACGTTTGATTCCATCCAAGCCGCGCTCAATGAAGAACGCAGGCTGCTGGCAGAAGCGCGTGCCAAAGCGGACTACTTTCTTGACACGTCCAACCTGTCGGCAACGCAGTGCCGGGTGCGGGTGCTTTCAATGTTTTCCGGCGCAACAGACCGTCAACTGCATGTGCACTTTATGTCGTTCGGGTTCAAGCACGGGCTGCCGAACGACGCGGACTTTGTTTTTGACGCGCGGTCGCTGCCGAATCCGTTTTATGTGCCGGAGCTCAAGCACAAGACCGGCCAGGACAGCGAGGTGCGCGACTTTGTGATGCAAAGCGAGGATTCCGCCGCGTTTTACGGCAGCGTGCGCACACTGGTGGAGCTGTCGCTGGAGCTTGCAAACAAAGAGGGACGCAGCCAGTTGATCTTTGCCGTCGGCTGCACGGGCGGGCACCACCGGTCCGTGACGATTGCCGAGCTGCTGTTCCACGACCTGCGCGAGAAGTATTCCGCGAGCGTGAGCCACAGGGACATCCTGAAATAGAGTGGAGAGTGAAGAGTGGAGAGTGTATCATATGAGACAAAATCGTCTACTATGTTTTATAGTTTTGACGGCTGCGGTGATGCTGCTGTTTGCGGTGGGGGCATGTGCGGAGAACGTGGACAGCGGAATCTGCGGCGCGGACGGCGATCACATGACATGGACGTTTGACGGCGAAGGGACCCTGACAATCAGCGGAACCGGTGAAATGGGGGACTATAAATACGCAAGCAATGAACCTTGGTCCGGTTATAAAGATCGTATTAAAACCGTCGTGATTGACAACGGCGTTGAGCGCATCGGCAACGGAGCATTCGCTTTCTTTTCATCGCTTGAAACGGTCTCGATCGCAGACAGTGTGAACAATATCGGGGGAAGCGCGTTCTATGAATGCTCTGTGCTTCGTGATATCACGATTCCTGCCGGCGTGGTGTCTGTGGGGGATTATACCTTCTATCGCTGTACTGCGCTGACTTCGATCGTCATTTCAGGCAGTGTCAAACAAATTGGGAAAAACGCCTTCCAATATTGTGATGCGCTGACAGAGGTCTGTTATCTGGGAAATGAGACGCAGTGGCGCACCATCAGTATTTCGGATGAAGGAAACGACGCGCTGATGAATGCATCGATCCGTTTTGACGATGCGGCTGAAAGCCCTGTGCCGACGGAGACGCAGGCGACCGAAAATAAAAAACCGTCCGCCTCCGGTCTGCGGCGCGTATTGCCGGTCATTGTGGCAATCCTGGCTGTTGCCGGTGTGGCTTTGATTTGTTGCTCGGCGGTCCTGTCTAAAAGAGCAAAGGCAGTGCCGCGACAGTATCAATGAAATATCACGAATAGTTGTGTTTTAAGAAGGGAGGGGACGCGCCGTGTCGTTTTCGCAAAAAGTCAAGGAAGAGATTGCCGCGTCGCTGCCGGCGTCGCCGTGCTGTCTGCACGCGATGGCCTACGGCATGCTGCTGTTTGCGCGGGAATTTGACCGCAGCGGCATATCGATCATGACCGAGCATGAAGCGGTGGCGCGAACCTATCAGTCGCTTTTGCAGCAGACAGCCGGCGTGCTGCCGCAGGTGCATTGCTCTCAGGCGGGCAATTATACCGTGGCGGTCAAAGAAAACGACGTGCCTGCCGTGCTTTCTGCGTTTTCGGTCAGCGAAAACGCCGCCATCACCCGCGTCAATCGCGGCAATCTTCCGAATGAAAGCGGAGAAGAGGAGGGCATGAACTGCTGCTGCAACGCATTTTTCAAAGGCGCGTTCCTGTCCTGCGGAACGATCAGCGACCCCAACAAAAGCTATCATCTTGAATTTGTGGTTCCGTACCGCATGCTCAGCTTTGATCTGATGAAGCTGCTGACCGAGGCCGGCGTCAAGGCCAAGCACATGGTGCGCCGGTACGTCAACGTGATCTATGTCAAAGACAGCGAGAGCATCGAGGACTTGCTGGGCCTGATGGGCGCGCCGATGTCTGCCTTTGAGATCATGAACATCAAAATCTATAAGAACATTCGCAATGTATCCAACCGCCGGGCCAATTTTGACGAAGCAAATCTGACACGGGTCGCGGCGGCGGCGTGCGAGCAGATCTATGCCATCCGTGTGATCCGCGAGGCCGGGCAGTTTGGGCTGCTGGCGCCGGATGTGCGGGCCGTGGCCGAGGCGCGTGAAGCAAACCCGGACGCGTCGCTGCGCGAGCTTGGCAGGCTGTTTACGCCGGAACTGTCGGTGTCGGCGATCAATCACCGCCTGAAAAAGCTGATTGCGCTGGCGGCGGCGATCGAAAAGCAGTCCGCCGGTGCGGATGCAGTGGAGGGCACATGACGGAATCTCGGAACCTTTCAAAGTTTGCCGTGCCGGCCGAAGAGCTGGAACGGCAAAAGGAATACGCCGCGCTGGTGGAAACGGTGCTGCAGTCGCGCTATCCCGGCGAAAAGCCGCTGGCCTTTGTGCATACCTACGGCTGCCAGGGCAATGTTGCCGACGGCGAAAAGATCAAGGGCATTCTGGCGTCGGTCGGGTTTGGTCTGACAGACGACCTGGCCGCGGCGGACCTGGTACTGTATAACACCTGCGCCATCCGCGAGCACGCGCAGGACCGCGTCTTTGGCAACGTGGGCAAGCTCAAGCCCATCAAAGCGCAAAAGCGCGACCTGATCATCGCGCTGTGCGGCTGCATGATGCAGCAGGAGTATGTGGCGGAAAAGATCAAAAAAAGCTATCCTTTTGTTGATCTGGTGTTCGGTACGCATGTGATCCACAAGCTGCCGGAGTTTCTGTACCGTGTGCTGTGCGGCGGCAAACGGGTGTTTGACCTGTCCGGCGGCGACGGCAACATTGTGGAGGGGCTGCCCGTGCGGCGCGACGGCACGTTCAAGGCCTTTGTGCCGATCATGTACGGCTGCGACAATTTCTGTTCCTATTGCGTGGTGCCCTATGTGCGCGGACGCGAGCGCAGCCGCGATTTTGACACCGTGGTGGACGAGGTGCGTCACCTGGCTGCGCAGGGGTACAAAGATATCACGCTGCTGGGGCAAAACGTCAATTCCTATCATAAAAACGAACCGGCGCATCTGCGCTTTCCGGCGCTGCTGCGGGCGGTCAACGACATTCCCGGCGATTTCCTGATCCGCTTCATGACCAGCCACCCGCGCGACTGTTCCAAAGAGCTGCTGGATGCAATGGCAGACTGTGACAAGGTGGCAAAGCATCTGCACTTGCCGGTGCAGTCCGGCAATGACCGCGTTCTGCGCGAGATGAACCGCCACTATGACCGCGCGCGCTACCTTTCGCTGATCGACTATGCCTATCAAAAAATGCCTGGGCTTTCGATCACAAGCGACATCATCGTGGGCTTTCCCGGTGAAACAGACGCGGAATTTGAAGACACCCTGTCGCTGGTGAAGCAGGTCAAATATACATCGCTGTTTACTTTTATCTTTTCTCCGCGGCCGGGTACCAAAGCGGCGCTGATGGACGACCCGACGCCAAAGGAAGAAAAAAGCCGCCGTTTTCAGGCGCTCACGGCGCTGCAGGAAACGATCGCCGCCGAACGCACCGCCGCCATGAACGGCAAAACCTATCGCGTGCTGGTTGAGGAACCGGCCAAAACCGACGGGTGGCTGTCCGGCCGGACCGAAGGCAACATCATCATCGAGTTTCCGGGGGACGACGGGCTGATCGGCACGTTTCAGCAGGTGCGCGTGACTGAACCGAGAACCTGGGTGCTCAAGGGCGAACCGGCGGACCCCGCATCATTTTGTATGTAACGTCAACGACGTTTCAATAAATCACAAAGGAGTTTTTCACATGGACATCATCAAACTGACAAGAGAACTCGGCGCGGCCATTCAGCAGGACGAGCGGTATCTCCGCTTTGCTGCGGCGCGTGAAAAGAACGAGCAGGATGAAGAGCTGCTGGACCTGATGGGCCAGATCCAGTTTGTGCAGCTCAACTATCAGCAGGAGGCCGGCAAAGAGCAGCCGGATTCGCAGAAAATGGCGAACTATGAGCGCGAGTTCAACGAAATCTATACCAAATTCATGCAGAACGAAAACATGAAAGAATATGAACTGGCGCGCCATGAGATCGACGAGCTGATGAACTATCTCATGGGCATTTTGGGCCTGTGCGTCAACGGGGCGGACCCGATGACCTGCGAGCCGGAGGCACATGACCATTGCGGCGGCGACTGCGACTGCTGCGGCTCTGATTGCCACCACTGATTGATCAATATCCGAGCGGAAGGTGAAAGACAATATGGCTGAAATGACCCCGATGATCCAACAATATCTTGACGTCAAAAAGGAATATCCGGACGCCATTCTGTTCTTTCGCCTCGGCGATTTTTATGAGATGTTTTTTGACGACGCCAAAACCGCGTCGCGTGAGCTGGAGCTGACCCTGACCGGGCGCAACTGCGGCATGGAGGAGCGTGCGCCGATGTGCGGCGTGCCGTATCATTCCGCGGATTCCTATATCGCCCGCCTGGTGGAAAAGGGGTATAAGGTCGCCATCTGTGAGCAGACCGAGGACCCGGCGCTGGCCAAGGGCCTGGTGACCCGGGAGGTGACGCGCATCGTCACCAAGGGCAGCGTCTTTGAAACCAGCATGCTGGACGAGTCAAAAAACAACTATCTTGCCACGGTGTTCCTTGGCGCCGGGGAAGCGGGGCTTTGCTTCACCGATATTTCCACCGGTACGCTTAACCTGACGGCGTTCAGCGAAAAAAAACCGCAGGAGCGTGTGATCAACGCGCTGGGCGATTATGCGCCGAGCGAGCTGCTGCTGAATCCGAAGTGTGCCGCAGACACGCGCATTTCAGATTTTGTTTCTCAGCGGCTGGACGCTGCCTGCGAGGTGCCGGACGACGACTATTTTTCCTATGAAAGCTGCCTTGCCGTTTGCGACGACCAGTTTTCCCGGGAAAAGCTGGACGCGCTTTTGCTGACGGGCAACCGCGCCGCGATCAGCGCGTTGGGCACCACCATCAAGTATCTGCGCACCGTGCAGAAAAACGATGTTGCAAACCTGAAAGAGATCAACTTTTATTCCGACGCGCAATACATGGCGCTGGATTTTGCAACAAAGCGGAATCTTGAGATCGTCGAAACCATTCGCGGGCGTGAAAAAAAGGGTTCGCTGCTGTGGGTGCTTGACAAGACCCGCTGCGCCATGGGCAAGCGTCTGCTGCGCGCCTGGCTGGAAAAGCCGCTGACCAATTATACCCGCATTGTGAAGCGGCAGGCCGCTGTGGAAGAGCTGGCGGAAAACAGCATCGTGCTGTCGGAACTGTCAGACGCGCTGAGCGCGGTCTTTGACATCGAGCGGCTGATTTCCCGCGTGATCTATGAGTCCGCCAACGGCAAAGAGCTGATGGCGCTGAAGCAGACGATCGAGCAGCTTCCGCGCATCAAGGCGCAGCTTTCGTCGCTGCAGGCGCCGCTGCTGCGGCAATTGGACGGGTCGATCGACCTGCTGCCGGAGCTGCATGACCTGATCGACGCGGCCATCGTTGACGAACCGCCGTTTTCCATCCGTGAGGGCGGCGTCATCCGCCCCGGATTCAACGAAGAGCTGGATGCGCTGCGCGACATCGAACAGGGCGGTACCAAATATATCGCCGAGATCGAGGCGCGCGAAAAAGAACGCACCGGCATCCCGAAGCTGCGCATCGGCTACAACCGCGTGTTCGGCTATTACATCGAGGTCACCAATTCCTATCAGGCGCTGGTGCCCGAAACCTATATCCGCAAACAGACGCTGGCCAACTGTGAACGCTATATCACGCAGGAGCTCAAGGACCTGGAAAGCAAGGTGCTGGGCGCCCGCGAGCGGATCGTCAAGCTGGAATATGAAATCTTTTGCCAGGTACGAAAGACGGTGGCGGACGCCTATCGCCGCATCCGCACCACGGCGGTCGCGCTGGCCACGCTGGATGTGCTGTGCGCCTTTGCGCGCGACGCGATTGAATACAACTATGTCTGCCCCACAATGAACGACGGCGACGCGATCGAGATCGTCGAAGGGCGCCACCCCGTGGTGGAGCGGATGCTCAAGGACGCGCCCTTTGTGCCGAACGACACCTATCTGAATTGCGACGCGGACCGCTGCGCGATCATCACTGGGCCGAACATGGCGGGCAAATCCACCTATATGCGCCAGGTCGCGCTCATCTGCCTGATGGCGCAGATCGGGTCGTTTGTGCCGGCAAAGCGGGCAAACCTTTGCATTGTCAAAAGCATCTTTACCCGTGTGGGCGCGTCAGACGACCTGGCCGGCGGCCAGTCCACCTTTATGGTTGAAATGAGCGAGGTGGCCGCGATTTTGAAAAATGCCGACAGGCACAGCCTTGTGATTTTTGACGAGGTCGGGCGCGGCACGTCCACCTTTGACGGCATGAGCATCGCCCGCGCGGTGCTGGAATATATGGCGGACAAAAAACGCATCGGCGCCAAAACGCTGTTTTCCACGCACTATCACGAGCTGACCGATCTTGAAAACGAGATCGACGGCGTTCGGAATTATAACATCTCTGTCAAAAAACGCGGCGACACGCTGACGTTTTTGCGGCGTATCGTGCGCGGCAAGGCAGACGGCAGCTACGGTATCGAGGCTGCAAAGCTGGCCGGCGTGCCCGCGCCGGTGGTGAATCGGGCGCGCGTGATTCTGCAGTCGCTGGAAGCGCAGGCCGGGCCGGCGCCCATCGCTGCCGCTGCGCCCGCCGCCGCAGAAGACGGGCCGCTGCAGATGAGCTTTGCCGCCGCGCGGGATGACGAGATCATCGACGCGCTTAAAAACATCGATACCGACACCCTGACCCCGCTGGAGGCGCTGACGACGCTGCACCGGCTGGTTCAGAAAGCACGCAACGAATGACGAAAGGGGGATGACGATGGGCCGCATCCATGTGCTTGCAAAAGAGATTGCCGATCTGATCGCGGCCGGAGAGGTCGTTGAGCGCCCTGCCTCGGTTGTCAAGGAACTGACCGAAAACGCCATTGACGCGGGTGCAAGTGCGATCACGATCGAGATTCAGCACGGCGGCGTATCCTACATCCGCATTACCGATAACGGCTGCGGCATGGAGCCGGACGACGTGCCCCGCGCCTTTCTCAGCCACGCGACCAGCAAGGTCCGTTCCGCTGGGGACCTGGACGCCATCCTGACGCTCGGCTTTCGCGGCGAGGCGCTTGCTTCGGTTGCGGCGGTCGCCCGGGTGGAGGTCCTGACACGCACGCCCGGCGGCGAGACCGGAACCGCGTTTCAAATCGCCGGCGGCGTTCCCGGCGAGGTGCAGAGCGCCGGCTGCCCGGTGGGCACGACCATTGTGGTGCGCGACCTGTTTTTCAACACCCCGGCGCGCATGAAATTCCTGAAAAAAGACGTCAGCGAGGCAAACGCCGTGGCAGACGTGGTGTCGCGTCTGGCGCTGTCGCACCCGGAAATCAGCTTTCGCTTCATTCGCGAGGGCAGGCAGACGCTGCTGACGCCCGGAGACGGCAAGCTGCTGTCGGCCATCTATTCCGTGCTCGGCCGTGCGTTTGCCGATCAATTGATCCCGGTGAACTATGCGTTGGACGGCGTCGGCGTCACCGGCTACATCAGCCGCCCCACAGCGTCGCGTCCGTCGCGGTCCATGCAGTTTTTCTTTTTGAACCATCGGTTCATCCGTGCGCGCGCCTGCGCCGCGTCGATGGAAAATGCCTATAAAAACTTTATTATGATCGGGAAGTTTCCGAGCTGTGTGCTGAACCTTGAGGTTCCTGCCCGGGTGGTGGACGTCAACGTGCACCCGGCCAAGACCGAGGTCCGGTTCAGCGACGAGCGAAAGGTTTCGTCGGCGGTGTATTATGCGGTGCGTTCTGCGCTGGAGGTTGACGATACCCATCCGCAGGCCGATCTTTCAAAGCTCACGATGAAGCCGAAACCGCAGGCGGTTCAGCTTCAGATGGCAGAGGATCCGCTTCCCGCCGCGCCGCCGCGAGTGAAGGCGGCCGCGCCGTCGCCGGCGTTCTGGAACGAGTTGTCGGCTGCGGATTTCCGAAAACAGACCCTTGCCTCTCCGCGCAGCGGCAACCGGATGCAGACCGCGCAGGATGAGCCGGATGTTCTGTCCGGGTACCGCAAACGAAGCGTTGCCCCGGCGCCGCCTGACCCGCAGCCGTCCGCACCGGCTGTGCCGCAGCAGACACAGCCCAAAGTCACTGTGACAGATGCGCCGCCGAAACCGCCGCTGCGGTTGATCGGTGAGGCGTTCAAAACCTACATCCTTTGCGAATATGACGGCAAGCTTTGTATGATCGACAAGCACGCGGCGCACGAGCGCGTGATCTTTAACCGCATCAAGGCGAATCAGACCGCACCGGCGCGTCAGACGCTTCTGGCGCCCGTGGCCGTGACGCTCAGCGGGCCGGAATACACTGCGGCCCTGGAGCAGACGGACGCGTTTGCGGCGTGCGGCTTTTTGATCGAAGATTTCGGCGGCAGCCGCATCCTTGTGCGCGAATGCCCGATGCAATTGGACGCCGCAGATGTGGAGGATGTGGTGATGGACATTGCCGCAAACATCCTTTTGACCAAAACAGACGCGCAGTCTGATCTGATCGACCGCATCTGTGCCACCGCCGCCTGCAAGGCCGCGATCAAGGCCGGAAACAACAATTCGCCCGCCGAGCTGCTGGCGCTGGCAGAGCGGGTCCTTTATCACAACGATGTGCGGTACTGTCCGCACGGGCGGCCGACCGTCATCGAGATGAGCCGGTATGACCTTGAAAAGCAGTTCGGCCGCATTCAGGGGTAAACGCATGAACGAACCATTGAATTATCGGGGTGCGGTCGTTGCTGTGGTCGGTCCCACCGCCGGCGGAAAATCGGCGCTGGCCGTGGCGCTGGCAAAACAGTTTGACGGTGAGATCGTTTCGGCGGATTCCATGCAGGTCTATCGCGGCATGCCGATCGCGACCGCGCAGCCAACCGCCGACGAGCGGGGCGGGGTGCCGCATCATCTGATCGGCTTTCTGGACCCGGACACGCCGTTCAGCGTGGCAAAGTATCAGGCGCTGGCCAATCAGACCATTCGCGATGTGCTTGGCCGCGGAAAGCTGCCGATCCTGGTGGGCGGAACCGGCCTGTATATCGACGCCGTGGTCAACAACACGCGCTTTTTGCCGGACGCCGGTACCGGCCACCGTGCCGCGCTGCAAAAAGAGATGGAAGAACGCGGCGCCGCGGCGCTGCTGCAAACGCTGGCAGAGATCGACCCGCAAACGGCGACAAAGCTGCATGTGAGCGATGAAAAGCGCATCATTCGCGCGCTGGAGGTTTATTATGAAACCGGGCTGACCATGACGCAGCAGCGTGCGCAGTCGCATCTGCAGTCTGCCGACTTTCGGTTTTGTCTGCTCGGCCTGACCGCGCAGGACCGTCAGGTTCTTTATGACCGGATTGACCGCCGTGTGGACCGCATGCTGGCAGACGGTTTGCTGGACGAAGCGCGCCGGTTTTTTGCGGCCGGGCATGTGCCGACGGCGAAGCAGGCCATCGGCTATAAAGAGCTGAAGCCTTATCTGGACGGCGCCGAACCGCTGGAAAGCGCCGTTGAACGGCTGAAGCGTGAAACGCGGCGCTATGCCAAACGGCAGTTGACCTGGTTCCGCAGGAATCCGGACATCCACTGGCTGTATATCGACAGGGACACGCCGGCGCAGCTGCTGGACGCAGGCGGGCGGATCATCAATCGTTTTTTAGGAGATACGCTATGAAGAAAAAATCACGAGACACAAAAACCGTGAGCATCCTTTTGATCGTGATGGCTGTCATTGTGCTGGCGTATGTGGTGCAGGACATGTATTTCAGTTGGTCCGGCGACCTGCGCACAGACTATCTGTTCTTGACAACAGAGCGTGAAAACATTTCGGTCCGGGGCATCGTTGTGCGTGACGAGAACCGCACGGTTGACGGCGTCGGGGTTTCTCTTTTGAAGATGCAGGCGGATGAAACCTATATTCCGTCGGTGACAGACAGCACCAGCGTTACTGCCGGCGACACCATCGCCTATGCCTTCAAAAGCGAAACACAGGCCCAGTTGTATCACGATCACATGGCTGTGGAAGCAAAGCTCAAAACGCTGCAGGCGCTGCAGGAGCAGCAGAATCTGAACTATATCGACGTGGTCGCGCTGAATTCCGAGATCCTGTCTGCCGTGGATCACTATATGCAGCTGATCGATTCCAATCAGTTGGCCGGTCTGGCAGACGCCGTGCAGACGGTGGATTACAAACTGACCATCCGCCAGATCGCGGACCCGGAATCGCAGCTTGATTTTTCGGCGCAGTTGGCACAGTTGGAAAGTGAAAAGCTGCAGCTGGAACAGAAAATGACCGCACCGCGCCTGGTCACAACGCCCTATGCCGGCTATTTTGTCAGCGATGCAGACGGGTACGAAAGTGTGTTTGATTATTCGTCCCTGCAAAAAGAAGGCGTCACGCCCGAACAGGTCTCGTCACTGATCAAAACCGAACCGCGCCCGACCGACGGCATCTTCGGCAAAATCATCGGTCAGCATACCTGGTACTATTTGTGCAGTGTGCCGGTTGCAGAGATCGGCGCGCTGTCAAAAGGCAAAAATGTGATGGTCAGTTTTCCGGATAAGGGGATCTATGACGTGTCCATGCGCGTCCACAGCATTTCGGACCGCAACAGCGACATCGTTGCGCTGGTTTTGAAATGCACCTCGATGAACGAGGCATTGTCAACGCTGCGAAAAGAGCGCGCCGAAATCACCATCAACAGCTATGACGGCTATCGCATCGACAGCAACGCCCTGAAAGAAAAGGACGGCCTGACCGGCGTCTATGTTCTGAGCGGCAACGTGATGGTCTTTAAGCCGATCACGATTCTCTATGATGCGTCAAGCTATGTGATTGCAACGTCCTACCGCCCGAAAACAACAGAGATTCCCGGCGACGATACGGAAACGCCGTCTTATCCGAAGCTGGAAACCTTTGATCAGGTGATTGTGAAAGGAAAGAATCTGCATGATGGAAAAGTTATCAGTTGAAGCGCGCTTCAAAACGATCGAAGAGAACCTGGCGTTCATCAATCACAACATTGAAGAGGCCGCCAAAAAAACCGGCCGCACCCGCGGCGACATTCGTTTGATGGCGGTGACCAAGACCGTGGAGCCGGTCTTTATCAACCACGCCATTGCCTGCGGTATCGACCTGATCGGCGAAAACAAGGTCCAGGAATTTCTCGGCAAAAAAGAGTATCTGAATCTGGACGGCGTGGACGTCCACCTGATCGGTCATCTGCAGACCAACAAGGTCCGCCAGATCGTGGGGCAGGTGTCAACCATCCAGTCGGTCGACAGCGAGCGCCTGGCGCTGGAGATCGAAAAGCAAAGCGCGCGCCTGGGCGTGACGACCAATTGCCTGATCGAGGTCAATGTGGGCGATGAAGAAAGCAAAACGGGCGTCCCGTTTGACGACGCGCCGGCCCTGATCGAAACGGTTCGCGGGCTGCCGCACCTTTGCCTGAAGGGGCTGATGGCGATCCCGCCGATCTGCGAAGGGGCGCAGTTGGAAAAATATTTTGAAAAAATGCATAAAATGTTTGTTGACATTCGGGCGAAAAAGTTAGATAATAAAGATATGGAGATTTTGTCCATGGGCATGTCTTCAGACTATGTGCAGGCCATTTTGTGCGGCGCGACCATGGTGCGTGTCGGCTCGTCGATTTTCGGGCCGAGATTATACTGAGCAAATTTTATAAATTTAAATATCGGAGGAGCAAAACAAATGAAGGACGGACTTTTTAAAAAGCTGAAGGACAATGTAAAAAACGCGATCAACTTTCAGGACGACTACATCGAAGACGATGAGGATTACGGCGACGACGATTATGCCGGCTATGACGATTATGACGCCGCGCCCGACGCCTCTGCGCCGCAGCCCGGCCAGGTGAGCGCCGCACCGCTCAATGTTGCGCCGTATACGCCGTATACCCCGTCGTCAACGCAGACGATCCCCCTGGGGAGCTATCAGAATTCTTTCAGCGCCCCGCAGACCAACCAGTTCAACAGCAAGCTCGACGCCCAGCCGGCGCCGAAGAAAGGATCAGGGAATATTTACCGTATGAACGAAGCGAAGCCGACCGGCAAACTGAAGGTTTCTTTGTTCGTCCTTGAGGATATGGACGACGCGCGCAATGTTGCCGACTGCATGATCGAGCGCAACATTGTGACCATTTGCGATTTCACCAAGATCACTGCCGACGAGCAGCGCCGTGTGCTTGATTTTCTGGACGGCGTGAAGTATGTCTGCAATTCCCGCATTGAAAACATCTCTGCCAAGATCTATCTGATCGTTCCGGAAGCGGCGGAGTTGTCGGGCGATTTCTTCAGTCAGATCGACCAGGATACACTTTATTAAAATCAAGGAGGGCAAAATCATGTCCATGTTGACGCCGAATCAAATCAAAACACAAACCTTTCCGCAAGTCAGCCGCGGTGCATACCGCGCCGGGGATGTGGACGCCTTTTTGCAGCGCGTGTCCTATTCCTACGGTGATCTGATGCAGGAAAACAACGAGCTGAAAAATAAATTTGCCGAGCTGAGCGACGTTGTGAAGGAATACAACGCCGGCAAAAACGCCATCGCCACCGCCCTGGTCAAGGCACAGGCGCTGGCCGACCAGACGACGGAAGCGGCCAAAACCGCCGCCGAGCAGGTGCTGGCCGAAGCGAACGGCAAGGCGGAAACGCCGATCGCCGAAAAGACCGCCGAAGCGGAGCGCTATGCCGCAGAAAAAAAAGAAACCGCCGACCGCTACTATGAAAAAATGCACGCGCAGATGCAGCGCATCATGACCGAGGCGGAGGCACAGAGCAAGCAGTATGCCGACGACGTCAACGCCCGGGCCGCAAAAATCATTGCGGACGCGAACGAAAAGGCGGCGATGATCGTTGCCGCCGCGTATAAAGACGCGCAGGACGCGCAGCAAAAGACCGACGAGATCATCGCCCGCGCCAAGGTCGAAATGGAAACGACCAAGCGCAGCATTGCTGCGTTCCGTACCGATGCGCTCAGCGTTCTGAATGAACTGACCCCGATGATCGAAAATATTTCGGTCGATGAATTTGACGACGGCGGCCTGTTTGAAAAAAAGACCAGCATTCCGGAGGTGACGCCGGAGGTGGGCGAGGCGCCGACGCTGTCGCTGGAAGCGCTGTTTGATCTGCCGGAAGATGACGAGCCCGAGCCGGCTGCACCCGAAGAGACCGCCCAAGACGCCGCAGAGCAGGCGGCCCCGGCAGACGTGCCTGAATATGATGACGTGGAAGAGATCACAGATGACGCCGCAGACAGCACCGTGCGTGTCTCTGATATTCCGCCGGCCTTTGATCTGGATAAAACCGAGGCTTTGCCGTCGCTGAATGCGGACCAGCAGCGTTCTCTCTTTGACTTTGCCGCGCCGGAACCGGACCGTCAGCTGACGTTTGATGTGCCGCCGGCAGAGGTCAAAACCGCTCCGGCCGCTGCGGAGCCCGCACCGCTGTTTACCTATCAGACGCCGAAAGAAGCGCCCAAAGAAGCGCCGAAAGAAGACGATACGCCGACGCAGAGCTTCAAATTCCATCTGACCAAAAACTTTGATATATTTGACGACTGAGGAGACCTATGGCAGCAGTTTTGACTTTGTTGATCGTGGCGGCCCTGACCGGCGCGGACCAGTGGATCAAATACGCCGTGACGCGCGACCTTGCGCCAAACGGTGTCAGGATGCTCATCCCCGGCGTTTTGCAGGCGCATTATGCCGAAAATGACGGTGCGATGATGGGTCTGCCCGGCAAACGCTCCGTGATGATCGTCGCCGCCGTTTTGGTTCTGGCCGTTCTGCTGTACATCGTGTTTTCAAAAAAGCTGAAGCCCGGGTTCCTTTACGGCTGCCTGACGATTGTGATCGCCGGTGGGTTGGGGAACATCATCGACCGCCTTCGCTTCGGTTATGTCGTGGACTATATCGAGGTGCTGTTTGTTGATTTTTACATTTTTAATTTTGCGGACTGCCTGATCACCGTCGGCGCTTTTGCCATTCTGTTTTATCAGATCGCGGACCTGATCCGCTCCGGCCGCAGGCAAAAGGAGCCCGCCGATGGTTGACGCAATGATCTTTATTGTGGACGACGCTCACGCCGGGGAACGGATCGACCGGCTGGTCACGGCGTTTGCGCCGGAGCTGACACGGTCGGCGGTGCAAAAAATCATTGACGAGGGCGGCGTCAGCGTGCGCGGCGTCACCGTCGGCAAAAGCTATAAGCCAAAGGTCGGCGACCGCGTTTCGGTCGTGATTCCGAAAGCGAAGCCGCTGGATGTTCTGCCGGAAGAGATTCCGCTGGATGTGCGGTATGAGGACGACGACCTGCTGGTGGTCAACAAGCCGAAGGGCATGGTGGTCCACCCGGCCGCCGGGAATGAAGACGGCACGCTGGTCAACGCGCTGCTGCACCATTGCCGGGGCAGTCTGTCCGGTATCAACGGCGTGATCCGCCCGGGGATTGTGCACCGCATCGACAAGGACACCAGCGGGCTGCTGATCGTTGCCAAGAACGATTTTGCCCATCTTTCGCTTGCCGAACAGATCCAGGCGCACTCGTTCAGGCGCGAGTATCAGACCGTGGTCTACGGCGGCTTTCAGGCTGACAGCGGCACGGTGGACGCGCCGATCGGCCGCCACCCGAACGACCGCAAAAAAATGGCCGTGACACAGAAAAACGCCAAGCCTGCCGTAACACATTATGAGGTGGAGCGGCGCTTCGACGGCTTCACGCATCTGCGCGTGCGGCTTGAGACCGGGCGTACGCACCAGATCCGTGTGCATATGGCATACATCGGGCACCCGGTTGCCGGCGATCCGGTCTACGGACCGAAAAAGGTCATCACCGACCTGCACGGTCAATGCCTGCACGCGGGGCTGATCGGCTTCAAACATCCGCGTTCGCGGCAGTACATCGAAATCGAAAGCGAACTGCCGGCGTATTTCACCGCATTTTTAAGGAGACTCTCTCATGGAGACTAAACAGCTTTCTCTTTCTGATTGGCTGATCGCGTCGGATATCGACGGCACGCTGAATAACAAGCGGCGAAAGCTGCCGGAGCGCAACCGGACCGCCATTCATCAATTCGTCTATACCTACGGCGGGAAATTCATTCTCGCCTCCGGCCGTTCCATCGAGTCCATGCGAAAGCATTTTAACCGCCTTGGCCTGAATCACGGCTATGCCGTGTTCCAGAACGGCGCCGGCATTTATGATTACAGGCAGGAAAAGGTGCTTTGGCTGAATCAGCTCAGTGAAACGCTGACCGACATTGTCGTTGCCGCAGCAAAACGGTTCCCCATGGCGCAGGTGCAGGTGGTCACCGTTGATGAAACGCGGATGGTCCGCCCGGACGTGGGCGCATGGATCCTTGCAAAAACATCCAAAATGAAAATGACGCGCTATCACACGATCGACGCCGTTCCGAAAGGGGACTGGTGCAAGGTGATCTTTACCGGCCTGCCGTCGGTCATCAACCGTGTGGAACGCTTTGTCAAAGAAAAAAACAACGGGGAGACTTCAAATCTGATGCGCTCCTCCGTCTGCAGCTTTGAGGTGGTGAATACCGGAACCAACAAAGGCGTTGCCGTGCTCAAGGTTGCAGAGCATTTGGGTATCGACCCATCGAAAACCGCCGCCATCGGCGACTACTTCAACGATTATGAAATGCTCAGATCGGTCGCTGTGCCCGCCTGCTGCGGGCAGGCGCCGCAGGGGATGAAAGACATCGCGAAGCTGGTCACCTGCCATTGCAACCGGGGCGCGGTCGCCGATTTGATCGAATATATCATTCAGCGGGAACAAAAAGAAGCCGATGCTTCACGCAGCGGTTGAAAGAACCAAAAGGAGGTATTCTATGGATACGACCAAGAAAAAAGAACTGCAGGCGCTGGCCTGCAAAGTCCGCATGGGCGTCATTGAGGGCACCGGCAACGCGAAAAGCGGCCACCCCGGCGGCTCGCTTTCCATCGCGGACATCGTCACATATCTGTATTTCAATGAGATGAACGTGGACCCGGCAAACCCGAAATGGGCCGACCGTGACCGGTTTGTGCTTTCCAAGGGGCACACGGCGCCGGCGCTGTATGCCGCGCTTGCGCTCAAGGGCTTTTTCTCATGGGACCACATCAAAACGCTGCGTCAGCCGGATTCCATCCTGCAGGGCCACCCCAGCATGCACTATACCCCCGGTGTGGATATGAGCACCGGTTCGCTCGGTCAGGGCCTGTCGGCAGCGGTCGGCATGGCGCTCGGCGCAAAGCTGCAGGGCAAGGCGTTCCGCGTCTATGCCCCGCTCGGTGACGGCGAGATCGAAGAGGGCCAGATCTGGGAGGCGGCCATGTTCGCCGGCAACAAGGGGCTTGACAACCTGGTTGCCATTGTGGACTGGAACAACCTGCAGATCGACGGCACGCTGGACGAGGTCAACTCGCCCTGCCCGATCGATGAAAAATTCGCCGCGTTCGGCTGGAACGTCATCACCATCGACGGCCATGACTTCGATCAGATCGACGACGCGTTCACGGCGGCAAAGGCCTGCAAGGGCAAGCCGACCTGCATCGTTGCCAAAACGATCAAGGGCAAAGGCGTTTCGTTTATGGAAGACAAATGCGAATGGCACGGCAGCGCACCGAATGCCGAACAGTATGAACAGGCAATGGCAGAGCTGAACGCTGCCCTTGCAGAAGTGGAGGCGTGATTATGGCAGACGTCATCAAATGTGCAACAAGAGACGCTTACGGCAACGCGCTGAAGGCGCTGGGAACCCGCGACGACATCCTTGTGCTTGACGCGGACCTTGCCAAGGCGACAAAGACCGGTGTGTTCAAAAAGGAATATCCCGACAAATTCATCGACGCCGGCATCGCGGAAGGCAACATGATGGGCGTGGCCGCCGGCCTTGCCACCACGGGCTACACGGTGTTTGCCTCGTCCTTTGCCATGTTCTCTGCGGGCAGAGCGTTTGAGCAGGTGCGCAACTCCATCGCGTATCCGAAGCTGAACGTCAAGATCGGCGCCACCCATGCCGGCATCTCGGTCGGCGAGGACGGCGCAAGCCACCAGTGCTGCGAAGACATCGCCCTGATGCGCGTCGTGCCCAACATGACGATCATCAACCCCGCCGACGACGTGGAAGCGTACCAGGCGGTGCTGGCCGCCGCAGACCACGACGGCCCGGTGTATATGCGCTTTGGCCGGTTGGCGGTGCCGCGCGTGAACGGCGAGGATTACAAATTTGAGCTTGGCAAGGGCGTCACGCTGAAGGACGGCAGGGACGTCACCATCGTCGCCACCGGCCTGATGGTCGCTGAAGCGCTGGAGGCCGCAAAGCTGCTGGAAGCGGACGGCATCGACGCGCGCGTGATCAATATCCACACGATCAAGCCGATCGACAAGGACCTGCTGGTCAAGGCAGCCGAAGAGACCGGCGCCATCGTGACGGCGGAAGAGCACAGCGTGATCGGCGGTCTTGGCGGCGCGGTGTGCGAAGTCCTGAGCGAAAGCTGCCCGGTTCCGGTGCTGCGCCTGGGTGTGTATGACACCTTCGGCAAATCCGGCCCGGCCGTGAAGCTGCTCAAGCTCTTTGGCCTGGACGCCGAGCACATCGCCGAAAAGGCGAAGCAAGCCGTTGCGCTGAAAAAGTAAGTGACACAAAGCGGGGACTGTTACACATTCTGAAACCGTGGCTGTAACAGTTCCCGGTTTTTTATTTCAAAAGCAACAGAGAGGAATTATGAAACAAATTTCGACCGGGCAACCGCTTTCTGGCTGCCCGGCCCTTTCTGTATTATGCGATCGCGTCATGCTTTTTGCAAAAGCGTTTCCAGTGCTGCGCTTGCACTGTCAAAGTCGGTGAACAGGATGCCGTGGATGCCGAGCTTTTCCGCTGCGGCAATGTTTTTGGCGGTGTCATCAAGAAAGACCGTCTCTTCCGGTTGCAGGCCGCAGCGTGAAAGCAGCGTTTCATAGAGCTTCGGCTCCGGCTTGCAGACGTGTTCCTGATAGGAGAACACGCCGCCGTCCACCTGATGAAAAAAGTCCAGCGCCGTGATGTAGTCATAGGAATCCTTTGAGAGGTTCGACAGCAGATAGACGCGGTAGCCGCGGGCTTTGAGCGCCGCAAGATACGCCGCCGTGTCCTGCTTCAATGCGTGGATTTTGACCCAGTCGCTTTGCAGCACAAGCTCCAATTCCGTTTTGCATGCGGGGTAAAGTTTTATGAGCGCGTCACGCATGTCGTTCACGGTGGCATAGTCGCCGCGGTCATAGGCGTTCCAGTGCCGGGCGAAAACGGTCTCTTCCAGCGCCTGCACCGTGTCTTCTGAAAAGCCGAACGAACAAAGATAGTCGTGCGGTTCAAACTCCACCAGTACGCGCCCGATGTCAAATACAATGTTTTTGATCATGTGGGTCTGCCTCCTTTGGGTGCCTTTCAGTATAGCAAACGGTGGAAAGAAAGTCAAGTCATAGCGCCCGGCGGAAAAAATGTTCCGCAAATTTCAAACAGGGACTTGCATTTTTCTGAAAAATGTGTAAAATAGAAAGGTACACAATATTTGGTAGAATCGTTTGCGATCATTTGCAGATTTTGCGATGAAAGGATCAAATCATGGCGAAGCATAACAATTACAGCGATCAGGACATTGAGGTTCTGGAGGGTGCGGACAAAGTCCGAAAGCGTCCGTCAGTCATTTTCGGCTCCAACGGGATCGAGGGCTGCGAGCACTCAATGTTTGAAATTTTGTCCAATTCCATCGACGAGGCGCGCGAGGGTTACGGCGACCGCATCCTTGTGACGCGGTTCCTGGACGGGACGGTCGAGGTCCAGGACTTCGGGCGCGGCATCCCGGTCGGGTTCAACGAAAAGTACGGCAAGTATAACTGGGAACTTGTCTTTTGCGAGATGTACGCCGGCGGAAAGTACAAGACCAACGCGGGCGGCAGCTATGAATATTCCCTCGGTCTCAACGGGCTCGGTCTGTGCGCCACACAGTACGCGAGTGAATTCATGGACGCCGAGATCAAGCGCGACGGCCAGCGCTTTACCCTGCATTTTGAAAAGGGAGAAAACGTCGGCGGCCTGACGGCAGAGCCGTACAACAAACGCGACACCGGCAGCCGCATCCGCTGGAAGCCGGACCTTGAGGTCTTTACCGACATCGACATTCCCGTGGAATATTATCACGAGACCATCCGGCGGCAGGCCATCGTCAACAGCCATGTGCGTTTTGAGCTGCGCGTCGAGACAAAGGACGGCTTTGAAACGACGGAATACTGCTATGAAGAGGGCATCAAGGACTATGTGCAGGAGATTGTCGGCGACAACGCGCTGACCGGCATCCAGCTCTGGTCCGCCGACCGGCAGGGCCGCGACCGTGACGATCTGCCGGAATACAAGGTCAAGCTGAACGTGGCGCTGACCTTTTCCAACAAGGTGCAATTGCTCGAATACTATCACAATTCCAGCTGGCTGGAATTCGGCGGCTCGCCGGACAAGGCCGTCACCAGCGCCTTTGTGTCGTTCATCGACGGCTATCTGAAACAGAACGGAAAGTATCAGAAAAGCGATCCTAAGGTGAAATTTCAGGACATTGCCGATTGTCTGGTGCTGGTGTCGTCGTCGTTCTCGACCGAAACGTCCTATCTGAACCAAACCAAAAAGGCGATCACCAACAAGTTCATTCAAAAGGCGATGACCGAGTTCCTGCGTCACCAGCTTGAGGTCTATTTCATCGAAAACAAGATGGACGCCGATAAGATCTGCGAGCAGGTGCTGATCAATCTGCGTTCGCGCGTGCGTGCCGAGGCGACACGTCAAAATCTGAAAAAGACGTTGACCGCCACCGGCGACGTCACCAACCGTGTGCAAAAATTTGTGGATTGCCGCAGCCGCGACGTGGATCAGCGCGAGCTGTTCATTGTGGAGGGCGACTCCGCGCTGGGCGCCTGCAAGCAGGCCCGTGACTCCGAGTTTCAGGCATTGATGCCGGTGCGCGGCAAAATCCTCAACTGTCTGAAATCGGAATATGAAAAAATCTTCAAAAGCGACATTATCACCGATCTGGTCCGCGTGCTCGGCTGCGGGGTGGAGGTCAAAGGCAAAGCCGTTAAAAATATGGTGACCTTCAACCTTGACAACCTGCGCTGGAACAAAATCATCATCTGCACCGACGCCGACGTGGACGGCTATCAGATTCGCACCCTGATCCTCACAATGCTGTATCGTCTGTGTCCCACGCTGATCAGCGAAGGAAAGGTCTTTATCGCGGAATCGCCGCTCTATGAGATCACCAGCGGAAAAGAGACCTGGTTTGCCTATACCGAAAAAGAAAAGGCCGATGCCCTGGCGCAGATCGGCGACAAAAAATACACCGTGCAGCGGTCCAAGGGCCTTGGCGAAAACGACGCCGAGATGCTCAACCTGACCACGATGAACCCCGCAACGCGCCGGCTGATCAAGATTGAACCGGCCGACGCCGCAGCGACCAGCGAAAAATTTGATCTGCTGCTCGGCGACAACCTGCAGGGCAGAAAAGACTATATTGCAAACTACGGTCATCTGTATATCGACATGACCGACGTGAGCTGAAAGGAGGCCGACGCATGGCAAAACGAAAAAAGCCGGACCGCCCCGCAGACACGGCGAATCCGCTTCTGAACACCCACATTGCCGACGCGGGCGACATCATTGAGCAAAGCATCGTCGATACGCTGGAGATCAACTACATGCCGTATGCGATGAGCGTCATCCTTTCGCGCGCGATTCCGGAGATCGACGGCTTCAAGCCCTCGCACCGCAAGCTGCTTTATACGATGTACAAGATGAACCTTTTGTCCGGCGGGCGGACAAAGTCTGCCAACATCGTGGGCCAGACGATGCGTCTGAACCCGCACGGCGACGCGTCGATCTATGAAACGATGGTTCGCCTGGCCCGCGGAAACGAATCCCTGCTGTGCCCGTTTGTGGATTCCAAGGGCAATTTCGGCAAGGCGTATTCCCGCGACATGCACTATGCCGCCCCGCGGTATACCGAAGCAAAGCTGGAACCGGTCTGCGGCGAGCTGTTCGGCGAGATCGACAAGAACACCGTGGATTTTGTGGATAACTACGACAGTACCATGAAGGAGCCGACGCTGCTGCCGGTCACGTTCCCCACAATCCTGGCCAACGTCAGTCTCGGCATCGCCGTCGGCATGGCCAGCTCCATCTGCTCGTTCAATCTGCGCGAGCTGTGCGCCACGACCGTCGCCCTCATCCGCGACCAGAAGCATGAGGTGATCGACACGCTGCCCGCGCCCGACTTCATCGGCGGCGGCACGATCCTCTATGACCGTGAGCAGATGGAAGAGATCTATCGCACCGGCCGCGGCAGCTTCAAGGTCCGCGCAAAATACAAGTATGACAAAGCGTTCAACTGCATCGACGTTTTTGAGATCCCGCCCACCACAACGTGCGAGGCGATCATTGACAAGATCATCGAGCGCATCAAGGCCGGGTCGCTCAAAGAGATCACCGATATCCGCGACGAGACCGACAAAAACGGTCTGAAAATCACGATCGACCTCAAGCGCGGCACCGACCCCGACAAGCTGATGGCAAAGCTGTATAAGATCACGCCGCTGGAGGACGCCTTCTCCTGCAATTTCAATGTGCTCATCAGCGGGCATCCGCAAGTGCTCGGCGTGCGCGACATTCTGATCGAATGGATTCGCTTTCGCGGGCGCAGCGTGTTCCGCCGCATCAGCTTCGATCTTTCCAAAGCGCAGGACAAGCTGCATCTGCTTGAGGGTTTGCAAAAGATTCTGCTTGATATCGACAAGGCCATCGCCATCATCCGCAAAACGGAGGAGGAGAGCGAGGTGGTGCCGAACCTGATGATCGGCTTCGGCATCGACCAGACCCAGGCGGAGTATGTGGCAGAGATCAAGCTGCGTCACCTGAACCGCGAGTACATCCTCAAGCGGCTCAAGGACATTGAAGACCTGGAAGCCGCCATTGCCGAAATGAAAAGCACCCTTGGCGACAAGGCCAAGCTGCGCCGCGTCATCATCAAAGAACTGGAGGCCGTCAGCAAAAAGTACGGACAGGACCGCCGCAGCGATCTGCTGGCAACCCATGCGATCGAGGACGAAGCAGAGGAGGAATCGGTGCCGGATTATCCGGTGACGGTCTTTTTCACCCGTGACGGCTATTTCAAAAAGATCACGCCGCAGTCGCTGCGTATGAGCAGTGAGCAAAAGCTGAAAGAGGGGGACGCCCTGATTTTGCAGCAGGAGACGACCAACAACCGCGACCTGCTGTTCTTCACCGACCGCATGCAGGTTTACAAGGCAAAATTGAGCGATTTTGCCGACAGCAAAGCCAGTGTGCTCGGCGACTATATTCCGGCAAAACTGGACATGGAAGAGGGCGAAACGACCGTTTTTTGCGCCGTGACGGATGACCGCTACGCGGGCTATGTGCTCTTCCTGTTCCAGAACGGCAAAGCCGCCAAGGTTACGCTGTCGTCCTACGCAACCAAGGCAAACCGCAAAAAGCTGGTGAAGTCCTACAGCGACAAAGCGGAGCTTGCCTGCATGATGCAGCTGCCGCAGGATACCGAGGTTGTGATCGAGACCACGGCCGGGCGGTACCTGCTGCTGGACACGGCCATGATCTCGCCAAAGACGACCAAGGACACGCAGGGCGTCGCCTGCTTCTCCCTCAAGCGCGGCAACCGAATCAGCGTCGTGCGGCCGTATGTACCCGGCGAATTTGTGAAACCCGGTCGCTACAAGAGCAAGACGCTGCCCACGATGGGCGCGCTGCTGAGTGCCGAAGACGCGATGAAAAAGACCAACGTCACGCTGGAAGGGTTTGAATAATTTCTGCGGTTACGAAAAGGGGAGCAGCCATGGAAATCACGCGCCTTGCAGAGGCAGAGATCGCGCACCGCTTTTCGACGGAACGACCGTTTACAATGTACTGGATTACTGCGGCGCCTATATGGACGGTCGGCTGGTCGGCGCGTGCTACAGCGCGGCGGCAGCGGGCTGCACCTGTGTCGACGGGCTGATTGTGGACGAAGCATTCCGAAACCGCCGCGTTGCAACCTCGCTGCTTTCGCACGTCACAGAACTGGCGAAAGGGTCGCTTGTCTTTCTGCACGCGGACGCGCAGGATACGCCGAAAGACCTGTATGAAAAACTGGGCTTTACGGTTGCGGATCGCCTATACGAGTATCTCTGCACCGATCTTTCAAAATACAGCGATTGCTGACTGTTGCCCTGCGGCCGATGCTGCCGTGGGGCGCATTGTTTGCCGGAAGGGATGTTGCTTGAAAATCGAAAATGTTTTGTGAATATATCTTGACGAAATCGTGAACGCGATGTTATAATAAAGAAAAAGAGAGAAAGAAGGGCTGCATATGCAAAAACTCTTTGCAAAGATCACATCGGCAATCTTGTCGTTCGTCATGCTTGTCATGCCGTGGGCAAACGTTCCGAAAGCGACGGTGGACAAGGACTCATTTAAAACGACCTATACCAACGTCTTTGTGCACGGCCTCGGCGGCTGGGGCGCGTATGACATCTATTACGATATGTTTCCGTACTGGGGCGTGCGCGGCGGCGACCTGATGAAGTATCTCAACGCGCGGGGCTTCAACTGTGCGGCAGCTTCGGTCAACGAAGGCGCCAGCGCCTGGGACCGCGCCTGCGAGCTGTATGCCCAATTGACCGGGACCCGCGTGGACTACGGCAAGGAGCATTCCGAGCGCTGCCATCACCGGCGCTACGGGCAAAGTTATGTCGGCCGGCCGCTGATCAAGCGCTTCAGCGCAACGGATAAGATCAACCTGCTGGGCCATTCCTTCGGCGGGGCAACGGTGCTGATGTTCCTGCAGCTCATGCATGCCGGCAGCGAGGCGGAGCGCGCCGCAACGCCGGAAAATGAACTCTCTGACTTTTTCAAGGGCGGAAAAGGGGACTGGGTCCATGCGGTTGTGGCGCTGGCCGCGCCGATGAACGGCACCACGGCCTACAGTGTCCGCGACGAGATTCGAGAGGACCCGAACGCCACGGCAGAGGAACGCGCGGTGGTGGCGGTGCTGTCGCAGCTTTCACCTTTGCGCGACGGCCGCATCGAAGACGACAGCGCCATGTATGACATGTACATCGACAACGCAATGGAGATGTGCGAGGGCTTTGAAACGCTGCCGGACGTCTATTATTTCTCGCTGCCGTGCTCCAAGGTGGTGCAGAACGAAGACGGCACATGGTCGCCAAAAGAAGACGAGATGGAGCCGCTGTTCCGCGCGGCGTCAAAGCGCATCGGCTCCTACACCGGCGTCACGCCAAAGGGCTATGTCATTGACGAACGCTGGCAAAAGAACGACGGCCTGGTCAACACCATTTCCGCCACGGCGCCGTTCAATGCCCCAAAGACCGACTTTGACCGGACCAAAGACACGCCCGCGCCCGGCGTCTGGAATGTCATGCCGGACTTTGACGGCGACCACATGTCGCTGGAAGGCGGGCTGCTGGTCACGACAAACATCCGCCCGCTGTATGTGGACATGCTGACGATGCTGAATCGATGCGCGTAAGAGACGTTAGATTTTAGACGTTGGATTTTAGAAAATCGTTTTTAGACCAGCGTTTTTTTGATTTTCCTCTTGTATATCGTTTTGAACCGTGGTATACTATCCTTGTTGATCCTGACACTAAGGCGGCAAAGCCGATCTGCGTGAAAGGTGCGTTTTGCAAATATGCTGTGCCGTTTGGCGCGGAGCTTGCCGCATCTGTCAGGGTGCGGCAATTTTCTTTTGGAGGTTAAGCTTATGGAAAACACACGCGTGGCTGTGATGAGCATCATTGTGGAGAACGCCGATTCCGTGGAGGCGATGAACGCCCTGCTGCATGAATACGGGGAATATATCATCGGCCGCATGGGCCTGCCGTATCATGCCAAACACATCAACATCATTTCCATCGCGCTGGATGCGCCGCAGGATACGATCTCCGCCCTGGCGGGAAAGATCGGCGCGCTGCCCGGCGTCAGCGTCAAAACGGCGGTTTCGGCCAAATGAACACCCTTGCCGAACGGCTCATCCGAACGCACAGCCTGACTGTGCCGGAGTATCGCGCGCTGATCGAAAAGCGCACCGACGCGCTGGCGCAGACGTTGGCCGACGCCGCCGTCAAAGCCCGCAAGGCGATCTACGGCACCACGGTCTTTACGCGCGGGCTGATCGAGATCAGCAACATCTGCAAAAACGACTGCCTGTACTGCGGCATCCGGCGCGGCAACACGCACTGCGACCGTTATCGGCTGGCGCCGGAAGAGATTCTTGCCTGCGCCGCTGCGGGGTACGAACTCGGGTTTCGCACGGTGGTGCTGCAGGGCGGCGAGGACCCGTTCTTTACCGACGGCGTGCTTTGCGATCTGATCGGTCAAATCAAAGCGATGCACCCGGACGTTGCCGTGACCCTGTCGCTCGGGGAGCGCAGCCGACAAAGCTATCAGGCGCTGTTTGACGCCGGGGCGGACCGCTATCTGCTGCGGCATGAAACCGCCAACCGGGCGCACTATGAAGCCCTGCACCCGAAGGAAATGTCCTATGACAACCGCATGCGGTGCCTGCGCGACCTCAAAGCCATCGGCTATCAGGTCGGCTGCGGCTTCATGGTCGGTTCGCCCGGCCAGACGGCGCAGCATCTGGCAGAGGACCTCAAGTTCATCGAGACCTTTCGTCCGGCGATGGTCGGCATCGGGCCGTTCATTCCGCAAAAGGACACGCCCTTCGCGAACGAACCGGCAGGCACGGCGGCGCTGACCTGCTATCTGCTGTCGATTTTGCGCCTGATCGATCCCACGCTGCTGCTGCCGGCGACCACGGCGCTGGGGACCGTTGACCCGATGGGGCGCGAAAAGGGCATCCTTGCCGGGGCAAACGTCGTCATGCCGAACCTGTCGCCCGTTGACGTGCGGAAAAAATATGCGCTGTATGACAACAAGATCTGTACCGGTGAAGAATCCGCGCAGTGCCGCGGCTGCCTGCAGCGCCGCATGGAAGCCATCGGTTACACCCTTGTCATCGATCGCGGCGACCGAAAAGACAAATAATATTTGAAAATAAAGAAGGAACGCATTATGGCAATTTATGATCCGAAATCCCTGAAGGCCGAAGAATTCATCAACGATGAAGAGATTCAGGCCACCCTCGCGTATGCTGAGGAAAACAAACACAACGTTGAACTGATCGACCGGATTCTGCAAAAGGCCCGGCCGCAAAAGACCGCGACCGGCTGCGTCTGCGCGGGGCTGACCCACCGCGAGGCGTCCGTGCTGCTGGCATGCGACATTCCGGAAAAAATCGAAGAGATCTATAAGATCGCGGAAGAGATCAAGCTGGCATTCTACGGCAACCGCATCGTCATGTTTGCGCCGCTGTATCTGTCCAACTACTGCGTCAACGGCTGCCTGTACTGCCCGTACCACCTCAAAAACAAGCACATCGCGCGCAAAAAGCTGACCCAGGACGAGGTGCGCGCCGAGGTCATCGCCCTGCAGGACATGGGCCACAAGCGCCTGGCGATCGAAGCGGGCGAGGACCCGAAAAACAACCCGATCGAATACATTCTGGAATGCATCAACACGATCTACAGCGTGCACCACAAAAACGGCGACATCCGCCGCGTCAACGTCAACATCGCCGCCACGACGGTGGAAAATTACCGCAAGCTGAAAGAGGCCGGCATCGGCACCTATATCCTGTTCCAGGAGACATACCATAAAAAGAGCTATCTTGAACTGCACCCCACCGGCCCCAAGCATGACTACGACTATCACACCGAGGCGATGGACCGCGCCATGGACGGCGGCATCGACGACGTGGGCCTCGGCGTCCTGTTCGGTCTGGAGCTGTATAAGTATGAATTCGCGGGACTCATCATGCATGCCGAGCATCTGGAGGCCGTGCACGGCGTGGGACCGCACACGATCAGCGTGCCGCGCGTCAAAAAGGCGGACGACATTGACCCCGACACCTTTGACGGCGGGATCGACGACGACACCTTTGCCAAGATCACGGCCTGTATCCGTCTGGCCGTGCCCTATACCGGCATGATCATTTCCACGCGTGAAAGCGAGGCCGTCCGCGCCAAGCTGCTGCGGCTCGGCGTTTCGCAGATCAGCGGCGGGTCCCGCACCTCCGTCGGCGGCTATACCGAAGAGGAGCGCCCGCATGACACCGAGCAGTTCGACGTTTCCGACCAGCGCACGCTGGACGAGGTGGTCCGCTGGCTGATGGAAAACGACCACATTCCGTCGTTCTGCACCGCCTGCTACCGTGAGGGCCGCACCGGCGACCGGTTCATGTCACTGTGCAAGAGCGGTCAGATCCTCAACTGCTGCCACCCGAACGCGCTGATGACGCTGACAGAATATCTGGAGGATTACGCTTCGCCCGAAACGAAAGCCATCGGCTATGCCATGGTGGAGCGTGAGCTGGAAAAGATCCCGAAGGAAAAGGTCCGTGAGATCGCGCGGCAGCACATCGAAGACATCAAACATTCCAATCGCCGCGATTTCCGCTTTTAACGGAGGACGCTTATGAGCTTGAACGCAACCCCCTCGGGCGAACGGCTGCACATCGGCTTTTTCGGCGTGCGCAACGCCGGCAAGTCGAGCCTGGTCAATGCCGTAACCGGGCAGGCGCTGTCGGTCGTTTCCGACGTCAAGGGAACGACGACCGACCCTGTGAAAAAGGCGATGGAGCTGCTGCCGCTGGGCCCGGTGGTCATCATCGACACGCCCGGCCTGGACGATGAAGGCGCGCTCGGCGCGCAGCGTGTGGCACGGGCAAAGCGCGTCCTCGGCGAAACCGACATTGCCGTGCTGGTGACGGACGCGACGCGCGGCCTGACTGCGGCGGACGAGGATTTGATTTCGCTGCTGCGCGCGCAGGGGACGCCATACCTCGTGGTACGGAACAAGGCCGACCTGCTTTCTGTAGTACCGAACGGTACTGACAACGAAGTGTACGTCAGCGCAAAAACCGGCGACGGCATCCATGCGCTGAAAGAAACGCTGGCACGCCTTGGCACAGCGCGTCCCAAAGAAAAGGTCCTGCTGCGCGATCTGCTCACAGCGGGCGACGCCGTGGTGCTGGTGGTTCCGATCGACGCCTCGGCGCCGAAGGGGCGGCTGATCCTGCCCCAGCAGCAGGTGCTGCGCGAGGTGCTGGACGCCCACTGCATGAGCTTTGTCTGCCAGCCGGAAGAGCTGCCGCAGACGCTGTCGCTGCTCAAAACGCCGCCGCGCATCGTCGTGACGGATTCGCAGGTGTTTGAACGTGTGGCCGAAACGGTGCCGCCCGACCTGCCGCTGACGTCGTTTTCGATCCTCTTCGCGCGGTACAAGGGCGACCTGGACACGTTGGTACGCGGGGCGGAAGCACTGTCCTCGCTGAAGGACGGCGACAAAGTCCTCATCAGCGAGGGCTGCACCCATCACCGCCAGTGCGGCGACATCGGCACGGTGAAGCTGCCCGCGTGGATTCGTGCTTACACCGGGGCCGAGCCCGTGTTTGAATTCACCAGCGGCGGCACGTTTCCGACCGATCTGTCCGCGTACCGGCTGGTGATCCACTGCGGCGGCTGCATGCTCAACGAGACCGCGATGCAGACCCGGATCAACACTGCAAAAGCTGCCGGCGTACCAATGGTGAATTACGGCGTGGCGATCGCGCAGATGCACGGCATTCTGCAGCGCAGCCTGCGCGCATTCAAAGGAGGTCAAAAATGAGGATACAAACGATTCCTTTGCATCCCGAACGTGGCGTGACGCTGACGGCGTATCTGCAGGACGTCGGCGGGGAATACGGCTTTCTTGAGCGCCCCGCGATGCTGGTCATTCCCGGCGGGGCCTATCAGTTCTGCTCCGACCGCGAGGCGGAGCCCATCGCGCTGGCCTATGCAAACGCGGGCTATCAGGCGTTTGTGCTGCGCTATACCGTCGGCGACGCCTGCGCCTGGCCGCAGCCGCTCGATGACTATGAGGACGCCATGCAGCTCATTCTCGATCACGCGCGGCAGTGGCACGTCGCCGCGGATAAGATCGCCATTGTCGGCTTTTCTGCCGGGGGACATCTTGCCGCCTGTGCCGCGACGCTGGCACAGCACAAGCCGGCGGCCGCCGTGCTGGTCTATCCCGTGATCTTTCCGGATTCTTCGATCCTGCCCGCTGTGGTCACGCCTGACAAACCGCGCCTTCCGTCCGCGGAGCAATGCGTGGACAGCGCGACCTGCCCCTGCTTTTTCGCCCACGGCCGCGACGACCGGACCGTGGATATCCGCCACACGCTGGCGATGGAGCAGGCCCTCGCGATGCACGGCATTCCCTTTGAAAGCCACATCTATTCGCGCGGCACGCACGGCTTTTCGACCGCCGTTCCGCTGATGATGCGCGGCGACGTCTGCGCCCGTGTGAAAAACTGGGTCGCGGACAGCATCGGCTGGCTGGCAGAGCAGCTCGGCACACTGACGTATGACGGCTTTGTACCGGTCTGATTTATAACGTGATCAAACGACCCCGCCGGGGCTGAACTTCGGCGGGGTCGTTATTTTGTTGTGAATGATTATTCGTCAAACGGCGCAAGCTCTGTGACGTCATACTGCGGCGGCGTCACGGTCGGGACCTCAGACGCCGGCGGCGCGGGCACGCCGATCACCTCGCGGCGGACCTGTTGCCTGGGCGGCGTGATGATTTCGCGCTTTGGTGCGCCGGCAGGCGGGGCAGCTTTGGCCGATGCCTGCTGCGCGGGCGGTGCCGGGGGTGCTGGTGCGTTTGCCGGTTTTGGCGCGGGCGGGGCAAGGAACAGGTCCTCGCTGACGGGGGCGTCCCGGCCGGCCAGCAGCACGCGCTCGCCGTTTGCCAGACGTTTTTTGATCCGCAGCCGTTTGCGGATGAGGTATCCGACCGCAAGCAGCAGCGCCAGCAGCGCGGCCGCCCCGCTGATGATCAGACCGATTCGCAGCCCGGGGGCGTGATACGTGAGCTGCACGGTGTGGCTGCCGCGCCCGACGCGCACGCCCAGCAGCCCGTTGCCGATGGCAAAGATCTCGTCCTGCGGCACCGTTTCGCCGTCAATGGTGACGACCCACCCGGTGTCATACGGAATCGAGGTATACAGCACGCAGTCTTCGGCGGTGATGAAGGTGCCGGTCAATGATGTTTTGCGCAGGTCGTTGGTGAAATCGGTCAGCAGCAGCGCACGCTCCGATAAGATCTCATACCCCTCGGCAAACAGCTTTTCGTCCATGGTGCAGACCTCAAAGGTCAGGCTGCCGCTGTCGGTTTCAAACGGGATGGTGATGTTCACTTCCTCGCCCTTTTCATAATAGCCGAGATCAAAGATGCAGTTTTCACGCGCGGAATGCGTCAGGGTGCCGTTGTTGGTGTTGACGGTGACGCTTTTGCTGCTGGCGCCGGACACCTTGAAATAGAAATACAGGTTGCCCTTTTTGGGTGCGACCACATGGAAATTGGCGCTGGCTTCCTGCCCGGCGCTGGTTTTTGTGAAATAGAACTCCGTGGTCTCCAGATCGGTGGCAAAGGGCTCGCAGTTGAAGTAATTGACATAGTCGGCGGGCGCAATGGTAAACAGGCTGCCGTCCAGTCCGGTGGCGCGCAGGAAATAATCCGTCTGCATGGCAAAGGGGTTTGTCAGCTCAGTGTTCCAGTTTTCAATGTCGCTGTTGACGCCATAGGCGATCGGCAGATTCTCTTTGACCCGATAGGCCAGGAACTTTCCGTTGTCGGTGGTATAGGCATAGTGCGGGCTGACAAGCAGATTGGGCGATGTGTTGCTGACGACGTACTTGAGCGCGTGCATCATGTTATAGACCGGCGTCTGCGGGTGATAGGTATAGCTGTTGATGTGGTTGCTCATCATCCCCAGCGAGTATTCCAGCTTTGCCATGCGCTCATATGCCATGGAAGAAAACGTGGAAACGCCGTTATAACCGAACCAGCTATTGTCCATCCGGGCGCGCAGTTGGCTGAGCTCCATGCGATAAAAGTCACCCTGCTCAATGGTGTCCAGCTTTTCTTTCAGTCCGCGGAATTCGTCATAGTCGCCCTCATAGGATTCCTGCTTGACCGGGTTGTCAAGCAAAAAGGCCGGTGTGTCACAGATGATCGCTTCGCTGCAGGTGAACACGCACAGCAGCATCGACAGCGACAGCGCAAACGTGCGCCCGCTCCTGAACAAAATCAGGAGCAGCCCCTGGATCACAAGAAAAACGCTTGTCCACAGCACGGTTTTGTCGGTGACATTATGCGAGCCGGCGTCCTCCACCAGGACCAGGAACGCAAAGACAAAGATGCATGACAGCGCGATCCACCGCGTCTCCAGCTCCCGCAGGCGGCGGAACGTCTTGTATGCGATCACAAGCAGCAAAAAGGAATAGATGAATGAAAAACGGTAGGGCAGGTCGTTGGGAAAGTGCATCCCGTGCCAATAGAAGTTGATGATGTTGTAATTGAACGACACATAAAAGATCGCAAGCAAAAACAGCGTGACGGTTTTTTCGCGCTTTGAAACAGACTTGGTAAAGAAATACAGCGGCGCAAGCAGCAGCGTCAGCACGCCGCAATAGATGTTTGGCAGCACAACGGTTTCGCTGCTGCGGATGGTCGGCGTCAAAAGCGCAAAATGGTTGGCAAAAAAGTCAAAAAAGTTGAAATAGGTTTTCCATTCCTTCGGCGTGATGCCGGACGTGGCCGAGCAGCTTTGCAGAATGCGATAGGTCGGCAGCAGCGCCGCAGCCATCAGCGCCGCGGCCAGCAGCGCGGCAAAGGTGAACACCAGCCCGGCCCGCAGCAGGCGCAGCGAAAACGCGTTGCCGGGTGAAAAGCGTTTTTGGTTCACGCAGTCCAGCAGCGTGTAGCGGGAAAAGAAATAGTAAAAGAAATAAAGCACCGAAAACAGGCAGAGCATGTAAGACATGTAATAATTTGAAAACATGCTCAGTGCCAGCGCGCCGGTGAACAGGGCAAAGCGGCGGCGGTCGATGATCTGCTCAATGCCGCGCACCACCAGCGGCAGCAGCACCATGGCGTCCAGCCACATCACGTCCCAATAATACGCCAGCATAAAGCCGCAAAAGGAATACAGCAGCCCGAACGCGGCAATGACGGGCGTGTGGCTGCGCTGCGAGCGCTTGAGATACCACGCAAAGGTGCCGGACGACAGCGCGGCCTTGATCAGCACCATCGCGGCGATGGCCTCCGGCACATGCTTGTGGCCAAAGAACACGACGATCGCGCCGATGGGGCTGGACAAATAGTTGAAATAATTGCCCAAAAAGCAGCTGCCGAGCCCCGTGGTCCAGGAATAGGTCAGCGACTGATGCGCAAACAAACGGTCATACAGCTCCGCAAACAGCGGCGCATACTGGTGATACAGGTCAATGCGCAAAATGGTGTTTTCTCCGTGAAACAGCGCAAACGAAGCGCACAGATAGATCACAGACATGACCCCCGCCGTCATCAGGACGGCGAGCAGCACAAAGCGGTTGCGCCAAAAGATGTTTTGACGCTTTTGCAGCGGCGACGTGGATTGCATAGCGTTCCCTCTTTCTGACGGCGATGCCCGGCACCGCCCGATAATCCATCCTATATGATACATGATTTTGGCCCTGCGTGCAAGTGCTTTCTAAAAAATAAAGCATATTTTTTCCGGCCCGGACATACCTTGGAGTGAGAAAGGGGGAAGGGCCATGAAGCGTTTTGAGGGCGCGGTGTCGGCGCTTTCGCCGCCGCTGCGCGACCGGCTGCTGCGGGTGAAAACCAACATCAAGCGCGAAACGTATGAGGTGCGCCTGCGCGCCGGGCAGCCGTTGGTTCTGTTCGGGCGGTACGGTTCATGTGCGCTGCTGGAGGATGGAACGCTTTCTGACGTTCCGGCGCAAAACTGCGTGCGCCTTGCTTCGTCAGACCTGCAGGACTGTTTTCAGCGCCTGTGCGCTTATTCGGTCCACAGCTTTCAAAGCGAGATCGTCAGCGGCTTTATCACGCTGCAAAACGGGCATCGCGCCGGCGTTTGCGGCACGGCGGTGACAGACGCAAACGGAAAGATCATGTCGCTGCGCAACGTGTCGTCGCTGAATCTGCGCATCGCGCGCGAGGCGCCGGGCTGTGCGCTGCCGCTGCTGGAACAGTTGAAAGCGGTCCCGGGCGGGCTGTTGATCGCCGGGCCGCCCGGCGGCGGCAAAACCACGCTGCTGCGCGATCTGATCCGGCTGCTTGCCGGCGGGAGCGAGGGGCCGGCGCAAAAGGTTTGCGTGGCGGATGCGCGCCAGGAGCTGGCTGCCGTGCGCGACGGTACGGCGCAAAACGACGTGGGCTGGAACACCGACGTTCTGACGGGGTACCCCACGGCCGCGGCCATCGAGATCGCACTGCGCACCCTGTCGCCGCAGGTGATGGTGTGTGACGAGCTGGTGACAGACGACGAGCTGGAGGCGGTCCGCAGCGGCGTCAACGCGGGGGTCCGTTTCATTGCCAGCGTGCATGCGGCCGGGCGTGACGATCTGCTGACACGGCGCGTGATTTGTGCGCTGCTGGAAACAGAAGCCTTTTCATCGGTGGCGCTGTTGAAAAGCGGCGGCCAGCCCGGCCGGGTTGAAACGATGATGGATGCAAAGGAGCTGCGTGATGAAATATATGCTCGCCGTGTCGGTCTGGTGTTTTAGCGTACTGGCGGGGCTGTGGATGCGCCGTCGGCTGCGTGCCCGATGGAAAACGCTGGCGGCGTTGGCGACGTTTTTTGAAACGATCCGCCTGCGGATGGAGTATGCCGCGCTGCCGCTGCTGCCGCTGCTGGAAGAGAACGCCGGCGACCTGACATTTTTGACGCGCTGCTGTGCGGCGGTCCGTGCGGGCGAAAGCTTTTCCGCTGCGTGGTCGGCGGCGATCCGTGAAACGACGCTGCCGCTGGACAAGGACGCGCGCGACGATCTATGCGCGCTGGGTGCGTTGCTGGGCACAACGGACCTGAATGGCCAGTTGCAGATTTTGCACCGCGCCGGCCGCACCATGGAGGACCTGGCGCAGCGTGCGCGGTCGCGGTATGAAAAATATGCCCCGGTCTGCAACGGCTGCGGCATATTTGCGGGGTTTGCGCTGTTTGTGTTTATGACATGAGGATGAACGATGGATATTGATTTGATTTTAAAAATCGCCGCGGTCGGTCTGATCGTTTCGATTCTGAACCAGATCCTGGTTCGGGCGGAAAAGAGCGAGTATGCGACATTGACAACGCTGATGGGCGTGATTGTGGTCCTGATGATCCTCATTCCCCAGATTCGGGCGCTGCTGGCCGCTGTGCGGGAGTTGATCGAGTTTTGAGCCTGATGTTGAAACTTGCGGCCCTTGCGGTTTGTGCGGCGCTGCTGGCGGTCATGCTGCGCAAAGAAAAACGTGAGTTTGCGCTGCTGCTGGAGCTGGGCTGCTGCGTGGTGATCCTTGCCGCCGCGCTGAACGCAGGGCGTCAGATCATTGCGGGGCTGCGCGGCTTTGCGGACCAGGGCGCACTGGCCGGCACAGACGCCGCAGTGCTGCTGAAAGGGGCCGGAATCTGCATCGTGACGGAAATTTGCGCCGCGCTGTGCCGGGAAAGCGGCAACGCCGCCGTTGGCGAGGTGCTGGTGTTTGCCGGACGCTGCATGACAGTGCTGCTGGCGCTGCCGCTGATGGAGCGCGCAGTACGGCTGGTACTGGTCTATTGCGGATGATGAAACGGTTCCGGGTTTTGATTGCGGCGGTGCTGCTGCTGTTTCTGACGGCGCCGGCGGCCGCCGCCGAAGAGGATGCCCTGCAGCAGGTGCAGGATGACACCGCGCAGGCGCTGGGTGCGCTGATGAACGACGATGTGTCCGACGCGCTGCACGCCTTTGGGCTGGATCTGTCCGATCCGCAGACCATGTTTGACGTGTCGACGGAAAACATCACCGCCTTTTTCACGCAGTCGCTGGCATCCACGCTGCGTGACGTCGGCACACGGTTCTTGCCGTTTGCTTCACTGCTGCTGCTGATTGCGCTGGTGCGTGTGCTGATCCGCGATACCTCTGCCGCGCAGGGGATGCGCCTGCTGTGCGTTTCGGCGGTTGCGATTTTCAGTGTGGCGCAGATGGAACCGTTGATCAGCACGCTGCTTTCCGCAATGCGTGTTGCCACAGATTTTATGCACGGGTATGTGCCGGTCTATACCGGGCTGCTGGCGCTGTCCGGCGCGCCGACGGGTGCGGCCGTATACAGCGGCGTGGTGTTTTCGCTGGCGCAGGGGGTCTCTGCCTTTTGCGACGGCGGGTGCGTCACGATGGTCGGCTGCTTTTTTGCGCTGCTGATTGCAAACGCCTTTTCTCAGCGGATGAATCTGTCGCGCTTTGTGGGCGGCGTGAACCGGGCGCTGTCCATCGTGATGGGGCTGCTGGCCAGCGTGTTTGCAGCGGTGCTGGGTGTGCGCAGCGCACTGTCCGGGTCGCTGGACGCGGTATCGGTCAAAAGCACGCGCTTTTTGATCAGCAGTCTGATCCCGGTCGTGGGCGGCTCCATCAGCGACGCCTATGCCGCCGTGCTCGGCAGTCTGCAACTGATCAAAGGGTCGGTGGCCGTGGTGGGCATTCTGGTGCTGTTGGTGCTGTTGGTTCCCCCGATCCTTGAAACGCTGCTGGTTTACTTTTTGTTTTTGCTGGCCGCCACGGCGGCAGAGCTGCTGGACTGCGCCGATCTTGCCGCGCTGATCCGCGGCTTCGGCGTCGGCGTCCGCTTTTTGCTTCTGGCGGCGGTGCTGCAGCTGTTTGCTGTGCTGATCGCAACAGGGATCATGCTCAGCCTGAAAGGGGGCGGATGAATGAGCGGGCTGTCGTTGTGGGTACGCACGCTTGCCCTGGTGACGATCTTTTGCGCCGTCCTCAGCGCGTTGCTTCCCGAAGGAAAGATGAAGGGTGCGTTCGGCTATTTGTGCGGCGTGTTCCTGATCTGCGCGGCGCTGCAGGGCTTTCCCGGTGAGGGCGTGCTGCGCTCGGCGGCGCGGGGACTGTTTCAAACCGACCCGGCCGCACAGGCGTCGCTGTCAGACGTCCGGAACCAGCCGGCGCTCTGGGCGGCGCAGACCGCGCTGGAAACACAACTGGCCGACGCGTTCACGGCACAGGGCCTTCCGTTTACGGCTGCGGTCCTCTGCACGGGTGATACGGAAGAAAGCATAGCGATTCAGGTGACCGTTCGCGGCCGGGGGACTGAGGCGCAGACAGAGCAGGCGCACGCACTGCTGGCGTCTTTGCTGCCGGCGGACGCGGCGGTCACATGGGAAACGGAGGAGCAACCATGAAAGGGCAGATGCTTTGGCCGACGCTGAAAAAAGCGTGTGTACGTCTGAAAACCGACAGGCGCGCGCTGATTTTATTGGTCGCAGGTCTTTTGGCGATGGCGGCGATCGTGCTGTTCGGCGCAAAAAAAGAAAAGGCCGCGCCGGCAGCAGACGAGCCGGCCGCCGTGTTCAGTGAGCAGGCGCTGCACGACCAGCTCACGGCGCTGCTGTCCTGTGTTCGCGGGGCCGGAAAAACCGAGGTGATGCTCACCTTTGAATCCGGAAGCGAAACCGTCTATGCCGCCGATACCGACGCAGCCTTTGACCGCAAAGACAGCGGCGAAAGCGACACCCGAAAGTCCGACGTCGTTCTGGTCAAAAGCGGAACAAGCGAAAGCGGACTGCGCGTGAAAGAGGTCTTTCCGCGGGTGCGCGGTGTTGCCGTGGTGTGCGAGGGCGGCGCCAACGCTGTGATCCGGGAACAGATCATTTCCCTGGTGACGGCGCTGTTTGATATCAAATCCACCAATGTCAGTGTTGCCGAAATGGCAGCGAAGGAGGAGTCAGCATGAAATCATCCGATAAAAAACGCCGCGTGCTTTCCGCAACGCTCATTGTCGCGCTGGCCGCGGCGGTCGGCGTCAATTGGTACTATGCCCGGCTGCCGCAAAGCACCGATCAGTCGCCGCCGGCGTCGCTGGGGGATTCGCTGCTTGTGGCGGGCACGGCACAGATCGACGCGCCGCAGGACGAACCGGGCGATGACGCGGCCGCATCCGTTGCTGCCATGCAGCAATTCTTTTCCGAAGCGCAGCTCAAAAAGACGCAAAGCCGCGATGCGGTCAAGGATGCGATCGAAACGGCGCTGGACAGCGAAAAGCTGGACGCCGCGGCGCAGCAAAAAGTGCTGTCGCTGCTGTCTGACCTGGATTCGGTCTGTATGGCGGAAAGCAACTGTGAAACCCTGATCGCCGCAAAGGTCGGCGGGGCGTGCGTGGTCGTGCTGCAGGACGGCGAGGCCTGGGTGGTTGTGGAATCCGGCCGCGTCAATGAAACGTCATCGCTTCAGATCGCCGAAATCGTGGAGCAGATCGCCGGCGTCGGCGCAGAAAACCTGACGATCACCGAGGCGAAGTGACAGGCGCATCCGATAATCAAAAATGCGGCGAAAGACAGGGCGCTGTATAAAAATTCACGGCTGCTGTATAAAAAATTTTTTAGAAATGGCACAAAACAGTTGTTATCCGGCGCAAAAAGTGATATACTAATTCCGACTATAATCTATAGGAACGGAAGGATGTCGCTTATGAAACGACATGAAGCGCGCGAAGTCGCGTTCATCATCATCTTTGAAAAAGGCTTTCAGGCCGATGCGCCGGTCGATGCACTGATCGAAGCGGCGACCGAATCCGAATTCTTTGAGGTCAACAACTTTGTGACCGGAACCGTGACCCAGGTGTTTGCACATCTGGGCGGCATCGATCAGATCATCGACGACAATCTGGTCGGCTGGTCCGCGTCGCGCATTTCCAAGGTTGCGCGCGCGGTGCTGCGCCTTGCGGTCTATGAAATTCTTTACAGCGACGTGCCGGACGGCGTGGCGATCAACGAAGCGGTGGAGATCACCAAAAAGTATTCCGTGCAGGAAGAGGCGTCCTATGTCAACGGCGTGCTCGGCACGATCGCCCGCAGCAAAAACGCATGACGGCGGTCCTCGGGTTCGATACCAGCAACTATACCACCTCGGCCGCGCTGTACGACGCCGATGCAAAAACGCTGGTTCAGGCAAAGCGCCTGCTGCCGGTCAAGGCGGGCGAACGCGGCCTGCGTCAAAGCGACGCCGTGTTTCATCACACGGTTCAGTTGCCGCAGGTGTTTGACGAGCTGACGGCGGCGCACGGCGTTTGCCCGGCTGCGGTCTGCGCGTCGGTGACGCCCCGGATGGAAACAGGTTCTTATATGCCCTGCTTTCTGGTCGGAAAGACGGCGGCTTCGCTTCTGGCGTCGTCGCACGGTGTGCCGCTTTTGACCACGTCGCACCAGCACGGGCACGTTGCGGCCGCGTTGTTCGGCGCGGGGCGGCTCGATTTTCTGCAGCTGCCCTTCCTTGCGTTCCATGTGTCGGGCGGTACCACGGAAGCACTGCTGGTTGAGCCGGACGCAGCCGAAATTTTCCGCTGCACCTGTGTTGCGTCGTCGCTGGACCTCAAGGCCGGCCAGGTGATCGACCGGGTGGGCGTGCTGCTGGGCCTCGGCTTTCCGTGCGGCCCGGCGCTGGAAAAGCTGGCACAGCAAAGCAAAGCGGCTTTTCGCATTCGACCGACGCTGCGCGACGGCTGTCCCAGCCTGTCCGGCATCGAGAACCAGTGCATGAAGCGCATTGCCGCCGGGGAAGCGCCCTGCGACGTGGCGCGCTTTTGTCTTGAAAGCGTCACGGCCGCGCTGGAAGCGATGGCGCTGGAGGTCCGGAATAAAAACAGCGGTCTGCCGTTGCTGTTTGCCGGCGGCGTGATGTCCAACAAAACAATCAAGGCCCGCTTCACAGACCGCTTCGGCGCGGTGTTTGCCCCGCCGGAATATTCAAGCGACAACGCGGCGGGCGTGGCGATCATCGGCGCGATGAAACTGGTGCGCATGTGATGGAAACTGCCTGAAAAGGGAGTGTTTAAATTACAGGGTATGTCAACGATTTTAACGGTTTCACAGATCAATACCTATTTAAAGTCCGTCGTGGACGGCGACGGCAATCTGAAAAACATCTATGTCAGCGGAGAGATCTCCAATTTCACCAACCACTATCGCACCGGCCATTATTATTTCACGCTGAAGGATGAAAAGGCGGCGGTCAAGGCGGTGATGTTCCGCACGGCGGCGCAGCGCCTTCGCTTTTTGCCGGAAAACGGGCTGCGCGTCATTGTGCGGTGCAGCGTGTCGATATTTGAGCGCGACGGCGTGTATCAGCTCTATTGCGAGGATATGCAGCCGGACGGCGCCGGGGCGCTGCATCTTGCGTTTGAGCAGCGCAAGGACAAGCTGGCAAAAATGGGCCTGTTTGACGAGGACGCCAAGCACCCGCTGCCGCTTCTTCCGCTGCGCGTCGGCGTGATCACGTCGCCCACCGGCGCAGCGCTGCATGATATTCTGACGGTGCTGGAGCGGCGCTTTCCCGCTGCGACGGTCGTCTTTGAGGGCGTGCAGGTGCAGGGGGACGCGGCCGCGCCCCAGATCGCCGCAGCGATCAAACGTTTCAATGAACTGAACGGCGCCGACGTGCTCATCGTCGGCCGCGGCGGCGGTTCGATGGAGGACCTTTGGGCGTTCAACGAAGAGATCGTGGCCCACGCGATCTATGATTCGTCCATCCCGGTGATCTCTGCCGTGGGGCATGAAACGGATTTTACCATTGCGGACTTTGTTGCGGACTGCCGTGCGCCCACCCCCTCCGCTGCGGCGGAGCTTGCGGTGCCCGACACGCGCGAGCTGCTGTTTCAGCTGGACGGCACGCTGGACCGGCTGACCCAGTTGACGGACGACGCATGCGCGGCCCGTGCACAGACGGTTCAATCCTATGCGCAGCGTCTGCACGCGGCCTCTCCGCTGCGAACGCTGGATGCGGCCGGCACGCTTTTGTCGCTGCAGACGGCAGGGCTGTCGTCTGCCATGCAGGCGGTGCTTCACCGTTATGACCGCGCCGTGCGGGAAGCGGCGGTCCGGCTGGACGGCAGCAGCCCGCTGCGCATCCTGTCGCGCGGCTATGCGGCCGTCACCAAAAAAGACAAGACCCCTCTGCGGTCGGCGCTTGACGCCGAAGTCGGCGAACCGGTCGAGATCCGTCTGGCGGACGGGCGGCTGCGCTGCACCGTGGACGAAGTTCTGCATGAGAAAGGATAAGAAAAGCCATGGAAAAATATACGCTTGATACGGCGCTCCTGCGGCTCAAAGAGATCACGGAGCTGCTGGAAAAAAATGAATATGACCTTGAAATGTCGATGCAGCTCTATGAAGAGGGCGTGCATCTGATCTCGTTCTGCAACGCCGCGCTGCTTGGCGCAAAACAAAAGATTGCCGCACTCGGCGACCTGCAGGCTGCGGAGGGCGACGATGTTTGACGTGACCTTTCAAACAGATCTTGCACGGGTCAATGCCGCGCTGGACCGTTTGCTGCCTGCCGCGCATGACGCCGACGGTGTGGTGCGTGACGCGATGCGATACAGCGTTGCCAACGGCGGCAAACGTATCCGCCCGGTGCTGGTGCTGGAATGCTGCCGGCTTTGCGGCGGCGATGCGGACAGTGCGGTGGACGCGGCCTGCGCGCTGGAGATGATCCACACCTATTCGCTGATCCACGACGATCTGCCGTGCATGGATGACGACGACCTGCGCCGCGGAAAACCCGCCTGCCACAAACAGTTCGGCGAGGCGATTGCGCTGCTGGCCGGCGACGCGCTTCTGACCGAGGCGTTCCGCGTGGTCAGCACCGCGCCGTTTGCAAAAAAATCGCCGGACGCCGCGCTGCGTGTGATCGCCCTGCTGAGTGAAAACGCCGGCGTCGGCGGCATGATCGGCGGCCAGGTGATCGACCTGCGGTCGGAAGGGCAGCGTATCACGCTTGACCGGCTGCAGACGATGGACGCCAAAAAGACCGGCGCGCTGATCCGTGCCGCGTGTGAGATCGGCGGCGTGATCGCCGGCGCGTCAGAAGCGCAGCTTTCGGCGCTGCGCGGCTATGCCGACGACCTGGGCCAGGCCTTTCAGATCGTGGACGACGTGCTTGACGTGGTGGGCGACGAGGCCGCGCTGGGCAAGCCGATCGGCAGCGACAAAGAAAGCGAAAAATCCACCTATGTATCTCTGCTGGGCCTTGACGCGGCAAAGCGGGAAGCCGAGGCCCTGACCGCCCGTGCGGTCGATCGCCTTGCGCCGTTCGGCAAACAGGCGGCGTTCCTGCGTGAGCTTGCCCTGCGCCTTTGCGAGCGCAACGCCTGAATTTGACATGAAATCAACGGCTGCCGCGGCGGCTGCACAGAGAGAAGAAAACGATGTATTTGGAAAAGATCAACGGCCCGGCGGATGTGAAACGTCTGAGCCCCACACAGCTGGAACAGCTTTGCCGTGAGATTCGCGGCGTACTTATCAAAACCGTCGGCAAAAACGGCGGTCATCTGGCATCAAACCTCGGCGCGGTGGAACTGACGGTTGCGCTGCACAGCGTGTTTGATTCCCCGCGCGATCAGATCGTCTTTGACGTGGGGCACCAGTGCTATACCCACAAGCTTTTGACCGGGCGATACGACCGCTTTGCCACGCTGCGCAGGGCGGGCGGCCTTTCCGGCTTTTGCCGGCCGAACGAAAGCGCACACGATATTTTTTATTCCGGTCACAGCTCCACGTCGGTATCGGCGGGGCTGGGCCTTGCCGCGGCCAAAAAGATGCACGGCGATTCGAGCTATGTCGTTTCCGTTGTCGGCGACGGGTCGTTCACCGGCGGCATGGTCTATGAGGCGCTCAACAACGGCGGGCGCAGCGGCGCCAGGCACATCATTGTGCTCAACGACAACAAAATGTCGATTTCGGAAAATGTCGGCGCCCTGGCCAAGTATCTTGCGGTCATCCGCTCCACGCCGCAGTATTATACCTTCAAGGCGTCCACGGAACGCACGCTGCGCAAAATCCCCAGCGTGGGGCAAAAGCTGGTCAAGCGGCTGTATGACCTCAAGACCGACATCAAAAATAAAATCTATGCCCAAAGCAACTTTTTTGAAGACCTCGGTTACCGTTATATGGGCCCCATCGACGGGCACGAAATCCCCGTATTGATCGACGCGCTGCAGGCGGCAAAGGCTGTCAAAGGCCCGGTGGTTCTGCATGTCCTGACGCAAAAGGGCAAGGGCTATCCCTATGCCGAAGCGGACCCCAGCGCGTACCACGGGGTGGCCGGCTTTTCGGTCGCGACCGGGTCCGCGCCGCCGCCCCGGACGGATTTTTCCTCTCAGTTCGGCGCGCTGCTGTGTGAGGCGGCAAAGGACGGCGCCCCGCTTTGCGCCGTGACGGCGGCCATGGGGCTTTCCACCGGGCTGCAGGCGTTCTCGCAGCAGTATCCCGACCGCTTCTTTGACGTCGGCATTGCGGAGGAGCACGCCGTGACCTTTGCGTCCGGCCTTGCAAAAAACGGCTGTTTGCCGGTGTTTGCGGTGTATTCCACCTTTTTCCAGCGCTGCTATGACCAGGTGGTTCACGACGCCGCGCTGCAAAAGCTCAAGCTGATTTTTGCCGTGGACCGCGCCGGCTTTGTCGGCGAAGACGGCGAAACGCATCAGGGCCTGATGGACGTTGCGTTTTTAAACACTGTGCCCGGGGTCAAGATCTATTCCCCGTGCAATTACCGGATGCTGCGCGCCGATCTCAACACGGCGGTCGCGGCGGACGACGGGCCGGTTGCCGTGCGGTACCCCCGCGGCGGAGAGGATGCGCGCACCGCGGCGCTGCATTGCGGCGACGTGGCGTATGCAACTCTGGAAACAGACGGTACCGAAGTGCTGCTGGTGACCTATGGCCGCATCGCCGGCGAGGCGGTGGAGGCGGTGCAGACGCTGCGCGGCGCGGGCGTCGCCGTCGGTCTGCTGGCGCTCAATCAGATCAAGCCGCTGCCCGCTGCAGCCCTTGAAATGATGCTGGGCAGCCGTGCGGTTTACTTTTTTGAAGAGGGGCTGCGTTCGGGCGGTACCGGAGAGCGCGCCGCGCTGGAACTGCTGGAGCGCGGGTACCGGGGCACGTTCCGCCTGACGGCGGTGCCCGATGAATTTGTGGCGCAGGCCACGGTGAAAGAACAGCTCAAAGCCTATGACCTGGATGCGGACGGTATGTGCCGCATCATCAGAGATTGTGAAGCAGGGTGAGCGTATGACGGAAAAAACACGACTGGACGTGGCGTTGTTTTCACGCGGTCTGACGGAAAGCAGAGAAAAGGCCAGGGCGCTCATCATGGCGGGCCAGGTCTTTGTCAACGATCAAAAATGCACCAAAAGCGGCGAAATCGTCAAGCCGGAGGACGTCATCGAGGTCCGGGGCGAACCAATGCCCTATGTCAGCCGCGGCGGTTATAAGCTGGAAAAGGCGATGGCCGCGTTTTCACTTTCGCTCGGCGGCCTCGTCTGCATGGACGTCGGCGCGTCCACGGGCGGCTTCACCGACTGCATGCTGCAAAACGGCGCGGCCCGGGTCTATTCCGTGGACGTCGGATACGGCCAGCTCGCGTGGAAGCTGCGCACCGACGCGCGGGTGGTGAACCTGGAGCGCACCAACTTTCGCTATGTCACGCGCGAACAGATTCCGGATTTGATCGACTTCGCTTCGGTGGATGTGTCGTTCATTTCCCTGCGGCTGATTTTGCCGGTGCTGCATGATTTGCTTTGTGACGGCGGCAGGGCCGTCTGCCTGATCAAGCCGCAGTTTGAAGCGGGGCGTGAAAACGTCGGCAAAAACGGCGTTGTGCGCGACAAAAGCATCCATATTTCCGTGGTGGAAGAGGTCACACAGTTCATGCTGCAAAACGGCTTTTCCCTGTTGGGGCTTGATTTTTCGCCCATCAAGGGGCCGCAGGGCAACATTGAATTTTTGGCCTACATTCAAAAATCCGACGCGCCGGTCCGCCGGACAGAAGCCACAGCCGCTTCGGTTGTGCAGGCGGCGCATGCTTCGCTCGACAGGGGGGAGGACGTATGAACATCGCATTGCGCGTCAATCTGACGCGGGAACACGCCTTTGACGTGGCGAACCGCGTCTGCGATACGCTGACGGCGCTGGGCGCCGAGCTTTTGATGGACGAGGCGCTGCGGCCGCAGTTTGGCAAAAAGGCCGTGACCTTTTGCGACGAAGCGACCGCCGGCACACAGTGCGACCTGTTTTTGACCATCGGCGGCGACGGCACGTTCATCCACGCGGCGCACGACGCTGCGCGGTATGACAAAGAGATCCTCGGCATCAACGCCGGCAACCTCGGCTTTCTGGCCGGGCTGGAAAAGACCGAGCTGCATCTGCTGGAGCATCTGTTCACCGGCGATTATACGATCGACAAGCGCATGATGCTTTGCGTGGAGCATCACCGGCCGGGGGCGGAACCTGAAAAGTTCTATTGCCTCAACGACGCGGTGTTTGCCCGCGGGGTGTCGATGGTGATGCTGGACATTGCCGTGAAAGCGAACGGCAACGCCGTCAACGATTATTTTGCCGACGGCGTGATCGTTGCAACGCCCACGGGCTCCACGGCATATTCGCTGTCGGCCGGCGGGCCTGTGGTGGACCCGATGCTGGAAAGCATTCTGCTCACGCCCATCTGCACGCATTCGCTGTTTGCGCGCTCGCTGGTGTTCCGCCCGGATACCCGGCTGGAGATCGAAGTCAAAAACGCCAAAAGCTGTGGGCCGCTGCTGTCTTGCGACGGGGAAGAGACATTGAACATCACGCCGGACAGCCGCTTTGTGATCCGCAAGGCGCACCGCAATTCCAAAATCATCCGCATCAAGGCGGAAAGCTTTACCGACCTGCTTTCGCGCAAGATGATCGAACGCAGGGTATAGGGGGAAAAACGATGAAAAAGAATCGGCAGGAAGCGCTGCTGGCGCTGATTGAAAAAGAAGAGATCGCCACGCAGGAAGACCTGATGCGCCGCCTGAACGCGCAGGGCTTTGCCGTGACGCAGGCGACGGTCTCGCGCGATATCAAGGCGCTGAAGCTTGTGAAATCGCCGCTGCCCGGCGGGCAGTATAAATACGCGCTGCCGGAGCGCGAAAAAGAGAGCGTGGCAGACAAGTTCCGCTCCATCCTGAACCATTCCGTACTGCGTGTGGACCATGCGGGCAACATGGTCTGTGTCAAGTGTTATTCCGGCATGGCCAATGCAGCCTGCGCCGCCGTGGACGAGCTGCGCGACGAACAGATCGTCGGAACGATCGCGGGCGACGACACGTTTTTTGTGCTTTGCCGCGACGAGGCCTGCGCGCTGACCGTTGAGGCCAAGCTGAAACATTACAGCGAGAGTACCCGCTGAAGAAAGGAAGGCCGGGCAACCGGCGAAAGAACCGATGCTGACGGAATTAAACATCGAAAACGTCGCCGTGATCGAACGGGCGGCCATCCGTTTTGACGCCGGGCTGAACGTGCTGACCGGCGAGACCGGCGCGGGAAAATCCATCGTGATCGACGCCATCAACGCCGTGCTGGGCGCGCGCACGTCAAAGGATGTTGTGCGCACGGGGGCCAGGGACGCGCGGGTCAGCGCCTTTTTTGACGCGGTACCGGACACTGCGGCGGCGCTGTTGCGTGACTTTGATCTGGAGATCGACGCGGCCGACGGGCTGCTGCTGTCGCGCACATTGACCCACGACGGCCGCTCGGTCTGCCGTGTGAACGGCCAGCCGGTGACCGCGGCGATGCTGCGGCAATTGGGCACACTGCTGATCACGATCTGCGGCCAGCACGACAGCCAGCGTCTGCTGCAGCGCGAATGCCATCTGGATTATGTGGACCGCCTGGCGGACTGCGGCGAGCTGCTGGCGCAGTACCGCGAAACCTATCAAAAGCTGAAACAGACCCGGCGGCAGTTGAGCGCCCTGCAGCAAAGCGACCGCGACAAACAGAACCGGCTGGACTTTTTGTCGTTCCAGATCCGGGAACTGGAGGATGCGGACCTGCGAATCGGCGAATGGGAAGAACTGAACGCTGAAAAGCGCAAGCTGCAAAACAAAGAAAAGATCGAGCGTGCGCTCATTGACGCCGCATCCGCCATCGACGGCGACGAAACGGGCGGCATCCTTTCGCAGTTGTATACGCTCTGCGGTGCGCTTTCGCGCCTGAGCGATGCGGACGACGCCTTTACAGCTTATCGTGACGAAGCCGAAAACTTCCGATACCTGATGGAAGACTGCCTATCCACCGTGCATGCGTCGCTGGACGATGCGCCGCAGATCGACATCGACACGGTGGAAGCGCGGCTGGACGTGCTGTATCGCCTGTCAAAAAAATACGGCGCGACCGAGGAGGAGATGCTGTCGTTCCTTGACAGCGCCCGCGCGCAGTATGAGGACATTGCCTTTGCCGACGAGCGCAAGGCAGCGCTGCAGGTGGAGTGCGCCGCGCTTGAAAACGCCGTGTTCCAGCAGGGCTGTCACATTTCCGACTGCCGCAAAAAAGCGGCGGCCGCCTTTGCCGACGCGGTCCGGAATGAATTGACGCAGCTTGACATGCCCGGCGCGGAATTCGTTGTGGATTTCCGTGACAGGGACCCGGACGAAACCGGTCTGGACGAGGTGGAATTCCTGTTCAGCGCCAACGTCGGCCAGCCGGCACGGCCGCTGGCAAAGATCGCGTCCGGCGGCGAACTGTCGCGCGTGATGCTGGCCATCCGCTGTGTGCTGTCGCAGGCGAATGAAGAGACCATGATCTTTGACGAGATCGACACCGGCGTCAGCGGCCGCGCCGCGGGCAAAATCGCACGCAAGCTGCGTCAGGTCGCCCACGGGCGTCAGGTCATCTGCGTGACGCATCTGGCCCAGATCGCGGCGGCAGGGGACCGGCATCTTTTGATTGAAAAGAGCGCGGCCGGCGACGCGACCTATACCAGCGTGACGCCGCTGACCGGCGACGCACGCGAGATGGAGCTGGCCCGCATCATCGGCGGCGACGTGGTGACACAAAGCACGCTGTCTTCGGCGCGTGAGCTGATGGAATATGCGGCGCAAAACCCGCCCGACCGGTCTTGACAGACGGGTGCAAAATATAGTAAAATATTTTTTAATGATGTGATTCGGGTCGGGGTACCCGCAAAAGAAAGGATGATCCCCAATGCAAATATATGAAGAACTGGTGGCGCGCGGCCTGATCGCGCAGGTCACGGATGAAAACGAGATCCGCGATTTGATCAACAACGGCAAGGCCGTGTTTTATATCGGCTTTGACCCCACGGCGGATTCGCTGCACGTCGGCCACTTTATGGCGCTTTGCCTGATGAAACGCCTGCAGATGGCGGGCAACAAGCCCATCGCCCTCATCGGCGGCGGCACCGCCATGATCGGCGACCCGTCCGGCCGCACCGATATGCGCCAGATGATGACAAAAGAGACGATTCAGCACAACTGCGACTGCTTCAAAAAGCAGATGAGCCGTTTCATCGATTTTTCCGACGGCAAGGCCCTGATGGTCAACAATGCCGACTGGCTGCTTTCGCTCAACTATGTTGAACTGCTGCGCGAGGTGGGCGCGTGCTTTTCCGTCAACAACATGCTGCGCGCGGAATGCTATAAGCAGCGGATGGAAAAGGGCCTGTCCTTCCTGGAATTCAACTACATGATCATGCAGAGCTATGACTTCTATTCGCTCTATCAGCGCTGCGGCTGCAACATGCAGTTCGGCGGCGACGACCAGTGGAGCAACATGCTTGGCGGCACGGAGCTGATCCGCAAAAAGCTGGGCAAGGACGCCTATGCCATGACGATCACGCTGCTGCTGAATTCCGAAGGCAAAAAGATGGGCAAGACCCAAAAGGGCGCCGTCTGGCTTGACCCGGGAAAAACCTCGCCCTATGAATTCTATCAGTACTGGCGCAATGTGGATGACGCCGACGTGCTCAAGTGCCTGCGGATGCTGACCTTCCTGCCGCTGGAAGAGATCGAGACCATGGCCGCCTGGCAGGGCAGCGAGCTCAACAAAGCCAAAGAGATTCTGGCCTTTGAACTGACCAGGCTTGTGCACGGCGATGACGAGGCGCAAAAGGCACAGCAGACTGCGAAAGCCCTGTTTGCCGGCGGCGCAGACAGTGAAAACATGCCCGCGACCGAGATCACGAAAGCCGACCTTACCGACGGCGCGATCGCGCTGATTGACGTCATGGTGAAGGCCGGGCTGATCAAGTCCAAAGGCGAGGGCCGGCGCCTGATCGACCAGGGCGGCGTTTCGGTCAACGATGTGAAAGTGACCGACGCATTTGCAGCCCTGACCGCGGCGGACTTTGAAAAAGGGTATGCCGTCATCAAAAAAGGCAAAAAGGTCTTTCATAAAATCATCCTTGCATAAACATCTGTCAAAGGGAAGCGCACGCTTCCCTCTTTGGCTTTCTTTACGGGGGAGGATCACGGGGGATAACAATGAAAAAAACAATCTATACCGTTGCCACGGCGCACCTCGACACGATCTGGAACTGGAGCTTTGAGACCACGCTGACCCGGTATCTGCCGGCAACGATGGAACGGAATTTTACGCTGCTTGCGCGGTACCCCGACTATCGCTTCAACTTTGAGGGTGCCTATCGCTATGAGCTGATGCAGACCTATTACCCCGAAGCGTTTGAAACGCTGCGCGGTTATGTGCGTCAGGGGCGCTGGAACGTCTGCGGCAGCGCGTATGAAAACGGCGACGTCAATATTCCCTCGCCGGAAGCGCTGCTGCGCAACATCCTTTACGGCAACGCTTATTTTGAGCGCACGTTTGGGGTACGCAGCACAGACGTCTTTTTGCCGGACTGCTTCGGCTTCGGCTGGGCGCTGCCGTCGGTGATGGCGCACTGCGGTCTGCGCGGCTTCACAACGCAAAAACTGTCGTGGGGCAGCGCTTACGGCGTTCCGTTTGACGTGGGCCGCTGGCTCGGCGTCAACGGCGACAGCGTGTATGCCTGCGTCAATATGGGCAATTACACGTCGTCCTTCTCCAAAATCCGTGCGCTGCCGTTCATCAAAAAGAAACTGGAAGAAAACGTCCGGCGCGGTCTGCCGCTGACGGCGGCGTTCCACGGCGTCGGGGACCGCGGCGGCGCGCCGAAAGAGTCCTCTGTCTGCACGCTGCAAAAAGAGATCGACCGGAATCCTCAGTCAGAGATCGAGGTTCGTTCCGCTGCTGCGGACGCGCTGTTTTGCGACCTTGACAGGCCGGGGAACGCCGCCTTGCGCGACGCGCTGCCGGTGTGGAACAACGAGCTGGTCATGACGGACCACGGCGCGGGCTGCTATACGTCGCGCGCCATCAGCAAACGCTGGAACGCCAAATGCGAATCGCTGGGCTTTTTGGCGGAAGAGATGGCGGCCATCGCCGCCTTGTTCGGCCGGTTGCCTTATGACAAACGCACGCTGACCGGGGCGTGGAAGCGCGTCATCGCCCATCAGTTCCACGACGATCTGACCGGCACCGCTTTGCAGGCGGAATACCGCCGGTCGTGGAACGACTATATGCTGTCGATGAATCAGTTTGCCGATTGTTATGCGTCAGCCGGCGCGGCTGTGATCGGCTGCATGGATACGTCCTTTTGCAGCGGTACGCCCGTTGCGGTGCACAACCCGCATCTGCGCACGCGAACGGCTGTGATCTCAGTGCCGTGGGCTGCTGCGGGCGCGGTGCGTGTGTTTGACGATCATGGGCAGGAGGTCCCGTCGCAGCAATACCGCGACGAAACGGGAACGTGGACGCTTGCGTTTTCGGCAAGCGTACCGTCCTGCGGGCTGCGCGTGTTTGACGTACAAAACAGCGGCACGGTCTATGATGGCGGTGCTGTTTGTGAAGCAAGCGACACCGTGCTTGAAAATGACCGCGTGCGCGTGCATTTCAATCCCAACGGCGAGATCGACAGTCTGTATTCCAAAGATCTTGCCCGCGAGCTGCTGGCCGCGCCGATCCGCTTTGACGTGCTGCGCGACAACGCCTCGTTCATCTATCCCGCGTGGGAGCTGCGTTATCATGAAGTGATGGCCGCGCCAAAGGGCCACCCGGCCGTGCAATGGGTCAAGCCGCTGTATGCAGGCGCCTGCTGCGCGGCGGTGCAGATCGCGTCGTGCTTTGAGAAGACAGCCATCCTGACCACGGTGCGCCTGTGCGCCGGGTCTGACCGTGTGGAGCTGCAGACCGAGCTGGACTGGCACTGCCACGCATCGCTTTTGAAGCTGCGGTTCCCGTTCGCGGCGCAGAATGCTAGGGCGCGCTATGACCTCGGCCTCGGTTATATCGAACGCGAAACGAACAGCAAAAAGCTTTACGAGGTCCCGGCGCAGCGCTGGGCCGCGCTGCTTGACAGCGGCGGCAGCTTCGGCGTCGGCGTCATTTCCGACAGCAAGCGCGGGTGGGACAAGCCAGACCTTGGCACATTGCGCCTGACGGTGCTGCACACCCCGGCCAATCAGTTCCGCCCCGACAGTATGCAGGGGCAGATGGACCTGGGGCTGAACCGGTTCGGCGTTGCGCTGGTCCCGCTGGGGTCAGCCGACACCGCGCCGCTGGACGCTGCCGCCGAGGAATTCTGCGTTCCGATGCAGGCGTTTGTCACGGACCGTCATACCGGTACCGGCGAGGTGCCGCCGGCGTTCAGCTTTTTGCAGTGCGACTGCGCCGGCGTGACGCTGCGTGCGGTCAAAGAATCCGAAACGGGTTTCCATCCGGTTTTGCGCATCGGCTCCCTGCGGAAGGAAGCGCAAACCGTGACGCTGCGCGTGCCGTTCAAGCTGAAGCGGGTCCGGGATTGCACCGGCTGTGAAACGCCGACTGCGGATTTGCCGTTTGAAAACAACGCCGTTTCACTGGAATTGCGCGGGTTTGACCTGCGCACGCTGCGCCTGGATACGTCAGACGGCGACACCCTTGACCGCGGGTATGCCGTTGCAAAACTGCCGTATAACGTGCGGGTGTTTTCGTCCCACTGCGCACCCGGCTGCGGCGCGGTACCCGGGAAGCCGTATGCCTTGCCGTTTGAAGAGTTCCCGGACTGCTTTGCCAGCGGCGGCTGCAATTTCTTTGCATGGAACGCTGTCGACGCCAAAATGCGCACGCTGCATGAAAACAACGCCTTGCTGTGTGACGGCCAGGTGCTTGCGGTGCCGGAACGGGCAAAGTACTTCACTTTTGTGGGCGCGTCGCTGGGCGAGGACAAAATGTTCAAGTTCCTGCTGGACGGCGCCGCCGTTTCCCTGACGGTGCAGAGCATGGAGGAGCGCATCGGCGGCTGGGACCTTGTGGAGCTGAACGAGGCCGCCTTTCGCAAGCCGGACCCGGTCGCGCTGGTCTTTTCACACACCAGGCACGCGGACGGCGACAATTACGGCGATCAAAAGTACTTTTTCCGCTATCGCATTCCCGTGTCCGGCACGCATGCGCTGACGCTGCCGAAACAGTCGGAGCTGCTGATGCTTGCCGCTTCGTTTCTGTTTGAAACGGATGAAACGGCACTGCTGACAGACCCGATCGGTCAGGTGCCGGCGCGGCAGGTACGGAAAGAGGACTATCAGCCCGCACCGAATGAAGCGCGCATACGCAAACTGATTTCTTTGTGGCGCAAGGCGTTTTGAATCTTGCCAAAATCAAAAAGATATGCTACAATAAAATATCAAGCAAAATCGGCCGTGCATCGGCCATGAATCATTTGCCGACCCGGCGGAAGGATGAGTCAGCTATGACGAATGAAAAAAGAATCTATACCATCGCAACGGCGCACCTGGATACGGTCTGGAACTGGGACTTTGAGCATGTGCTGTCCACCTGCATTCCCGCAACGATCTATGACAACCTGCGTCTGTTTGAACAGTACCCGACCTATCGCTTCAACTTTGAGGGCGCCTATCGCTATGCGCTGATGGAGGAGTATGACCCGGAGGGCTTTGAAAAAGTCAGAGCGCAGGTCGACGCCGGCAACTGGAACGTGACCGGCAGCAGCTATGAAAACGGAGACGTCAACGTGCCGTCGCCGGAATCTCTGCTGCGCAACATCCTTTACGGCAACCGGTTTTTCCGGCAGAACTTCGGCAAAACCAGCAACGACATCTTTTTGCCGGACTGCTTCGGCTTCGGCTGGGCGCTGCCGTCTGTGGCGGCGCATGCGGGTCTGCTGGGCTTTTCCACACAAAAGCTCTCCTGGGGCAGCGCCTACGGCATTCCGTTTGACGTCGGCGTCTGGACCGGCCCGGACGGACGCAGCATTTTTGCCGCGCTCAACGCGAAATCTTACTGCACGGTGTTTAAAAACGTGCGGACTAATCCCGACCTTTTGAAAAAGCTGAACGACAACGCGCAGCGTTTCTCTCTGCCGTGGACCTTTGCCTATCACGGCGTCGGCGACGTCGGCGGCGCGCCGAAGGAAGAATCGGTTGCGACCGTCTGCCGTGAAATGAGTGAAAACGATTCGCAGGAGATCAAGGTGCTGTCTGCGTCCCCGACCGAATTTTTCAACGACCTGGCCGCGCTTTCCACAGAGCAAAAGACCGCCCTGCCGCGCTGGGAGACCGAGCTGCTGATGACCAACCACGGTGCCGGCGCCTATACCTCCCGCGCGTTCAGCAAGCGGATGAATCGCCGCAACGAGGAGCTGGCCGATATGGCAGAGCGCAGCGCCGTCATGGCAGAAGCGCTTTGCGACGCACCGTATCCGAAAGCGGTGATCGACGCCGCGTGGAAAACGACCATTGCCCACACCTTCCACGACGACCTGACCGGCACCAGCGTGGAGCGCGTGTATCAGCGGTCCTGGAACGATTATCTGGTGGCGGAAAACCGCCTGGCCGGCGCGTTTGAGGGGGCCGCGTCCGTGCTTGCAAAAAACATGGACACCTCCTGGACCCGGGGCGTCGCCGCGGTGGTGTTCAACGCGCTGGAGCAGCCGCGCAAGGGCGTGGTGGACGTCACCATTCCGGACGCCGGCTATCCGTGCGTGCGCGTTTTTGAGCGTGACGGGCGCGAGGTTCCGTCGCAGGTCAATTCCATCAAAGACGGCCGCGTCAACGCCTGCTTCTTTGCCGAAACCGACGCGCTGGGCTGCAAGGTCTATGACATTCTTTACAGCTATCAGCCTTGCGGCGTCAAATCGTCGCTGCGCTGCGGCGGCACCGCGATCGAAAACGAAAAATATGTTGTGTCGCTGAATGAACGCGGCGACATCTTCTCCATCCTTGACAAATCGCTCGGCGGCCAGGAGCTTTTGAAAAAGCCCATCCGCTTTGAGCTGTATCGTTATACCGGCGACAAATCCTATCCCGCGTGGGAGCTGACTTATCGTGAGGTCACGCGCGCCCCGGCGGCCTTTGCCCAAAAGGGCGAGATCGAGGTGCTTGAAAACGGCCCCGTCCGTGTGACGCTGGGCGTGCGCCAGACGGCCGGCAACAGCACGTTCAGCTATCGCGTTTCGCTGACAGAGGGCGGCCAGTGGGTCAGCGTTCAGAACGAGGTGGAGTGGCGCGAGTTCTGCACGCTGCTGCAAAACGGCTTCTGCTTCACGGCAGAAAACCGCGAGGCGACCTATGACCTCGGCCTCGGCGTGATCCGCCGCCCGACCGCCACCAAAAAGATGTATGCCGTGCCCGCGCAGAAATGGGCCGACCTGACCGACGAAAAAAGCAGCTTCGGCATTTCGGTCTTCAGCGATTCCAAATACGGCTGGGTCAAGCCGGATAAGCACACGCTGCGCCTGACGGTCGTGCATACGCCGAAACACTATTATCGCAACGACAGCGTGCAGGGTATGATGGACTTCGGTCTGAACCGCTACGGCTATGCCATCTATTCCCACGGCGGCGCCTTTGGCAGCGGCACCCAGTTCGGCGCGCGCTGCTTCCAGCAGCCGATGGTCGCTTTTCTGACCGGGAACCACCCCGGCGCCCTGGGCAGCAAGTTTTCCTTCGGCGGCGTCAACAAGCCGAACGTCATTCTGCGCGCCATGAAAAAAGCAGAGGACAGCGAAGATGTCATCGTGCGCTTCAACGAGGGCTGCGGCACCGCGGTGCAAAATGTGATGCTGGCGCTGGGCGACGGCATTCTGGCCGCCCGCGAGGTCAACGGCATGGAGGAAGAGCTGGGTGAAGCCACGGTGGAAAACGGGCGGCTGGTCTTTTCGATGGCGCCGTTTGAGATCAAGACCTTTGCGCTGACGCTGGCCAACAGCGTCAAAGCCGCGCCGGCGCTGCAGCAAAGTGTGGAGCTGCCGTTCAATGCAAACTGTGTGTCCGGCCCGAATTCGGTGCTCCTGCCCACGGTGAACGCCTGTTTCCCGCGCACGCTGTTCCCGCAAACGGTGGACTGTGCCGGCGTTCGGTTTGCGCTGGGCGATCCCGATGGGAACAATCTGCTGGCCTGCCACGGCCAGACCCTTCCGGTGGAGGGCGACCGCCTGTATCTGCTGGCCGCAAGCCTTTACGGCGACAAGCGATACACCTTTAAGGTCGGGCGCAAGGCGGTGGACCTCAAGGTGCAGGCGCTCAACGAGCGCATCGGCGGCTGGGACCTGTATCATCTGGGCCAGACGGCCTTTATCAAGCCGGACCGCGTGGCGTGGGAATGCACGCACACCGAAACGCCGCAAAAAAAGAATCTGGCCGATTCCGTCTATTTCTTCATGTATGAGTTGAACACCGCCGGCGCGTTTGAGGTGACGCTGCCGGAGGACAGCGGGCTGGTGCTGCTGGCGGCAACGCAGGTGTTTGACAAGCGCACCGCCGCGCCCGGTACCCCGATCACCGAGCAGGTGGAGCGCCGTACCTTTGACTATTCCATGTCCAACCGTGAGCGCGCCGCCCATGAAAAGCAGATGCAAAAATACACCAAGACGCCGAATCAATCCTGAGGTTTGTGATGAAAAAGATCAATTTACATACGCACACCGTGTTTTGCGACGGCAAAAACACACCGGAAGAAATGGTGCGCGGTGCGATCGAGCGCGGCTTTGACTGCCTTGGCTTTTCGGTCCATTCGCCGATGAAAAGCGGCGTCTGGTGGACCATTCGCCCGCAGGATGTGCCGGCATACCTGGACGAGATCCACCGCCTGCAAACGAAATATGCCGGCGTGATCGAGATCAAAAACGGCATTGAGCTGGATCGCGAATACTGCGATGTCAACGTGCGCGACTTTGATTATGTGATCGGCGCGGTCCATCAGATCGTATGCGACGACCGGTATTATGACGTGGACGACACGCCGGACATTCTGCGCGACTGCTGCAAAAAAGAATTCGGCGGCGATTTCATGGCGCTGCTCACGCGGTACTATGAAACCTTCAGCGACTTTGTCTGCAGGGAAGACGTGCAGATCGTGGCGCATTTTGACCTGGTTGAAAAGTTCAACGCGCACCATGAACTGTTTGACACCGACGACCCGGCGTATCAGGCGCTGGCGCTGCGGCATCTGGATCGCATTCTTGATGCGAAGCCGGGCATCACCTTTGAGGTCAACACCGGGGCGATGTTCCGCGTGGGCAACCCGCTGCCGTATCCGGCGCCGTTTCTGATCCGCGCGCTCAAACAGCGCGGCGCACACCTGATTGTCACCAGCGACGCGCACTGCGTTGAGGCGCTGGACTTCGGCTTTGACAAAGCCCGTGCTTTGATCGATTCTGTATAAAGGAGCGTTTACCGTGAAAAAACGTATCGTATCTTTGGTTTTAACCCTTTGCCTGCTGGTTTCCGCCGCTGCGGTTCTTGCGGTTCCGGCCGGCGCGGCAGACAGCGACATTGTGGCCGACATCTATCTTTGCCACCGCTGGTCCGCCTTTCCTTCGCTCGGCCACGACTGGGTCTATATCGAAAACCTGACAAATGAGACGCTGCAGGTCGGGGCGTATCAACTGCCGCCGCACCAGGGCGTGTCGCTCGGCAACTTCGGCCTGACGCGCGCCGACGGCAACGGAACCTATTATAATGTGGAGGCCTACTGCGGCAACCATTACAGCCTGAGCGGCATGGTCGCCACCAAAGACGCCATGACCCGCAGCGACCTTGCACGGCTGAGCAATGTGGTGCTGAGCACCAATCACTGGGACCCCATCGTCAACTGCGATTCCTTTGCTGCGGCGGTATGGAATGCCGGCAGCGGCAAAAAGGTCATTCCATTGCTGTTCCCGGTGCTGATGAAGGTGCAGATCCTGCTGTACGGCAACGTCGGCGCGGTCAAAATGTATTCGCCGACCCGCGACCAGGTGCTCAAGCAGCACGGCACCGGCGCCGGCGCAACGCTCACGGTCTGCAAAGACGGCACTGTAGCGAAGCAGATCGGGTGAGAAGTTTCGCTTTAAAAACCACGTTTTATTCAGTGAAGCGTATTCGTGAAAATTGAAAGGATGGCTCCGAATGGAAAATAACCCCGTAATGTATCAAAAGAACGGCGATAAAATTTTGGAAAAGCAGCGCCGCTGGAACGGCCCGAAGCTGATCAAACAGATTCATTTGACCGGTACCAACGACAAGAATGATATCTTTTCAAATAATCCATATACGTCAAAGATCGATATCGGAAAGTATCAGTACATGTCGATTCAGGTCAGCATGTATCACCGCATCGGATATGACGGAACCATAAAAGTCAATTACACGATTTATGATGAAGCTGAAAACTGTATTTTTGACGATACAAGTGATCTGCGCGTTGAGGCCGATTACAACAAGTTCGGCATGGTTTGGATCCTTCGCGGAAGCGACGGTTCCCGCGTGGATAACGGCCGCTATCATTTGGAAGTGTGGGTCAACAATTCCAGCGTTTATGAATATGATTTTTTAATCTATGATTCCACGCAGCAGAATCAAAGCGCTCCGGCTCCGCAGCGTGTCAGCCGCCCTGTGAAAGCGCCTGACGTATTGCCAAAACAAAATACATCTGCTGAAAACAAACCGACCGACGAACTGCGTCTTCTTCTGGACGATCTCGCCGGACAGATTGACGATCTGCTGAAGTAAGTTTGCTTGCGGTACTTTCTGTAAATAAAGGGGAGAATCACGGATGATCTATCAATGCAAAATGTGCGGCGGCGATCTCAACATCACCGACGCAGACAACGTGGTCGAATGTGACTATTGCGGCACTGTCCAGACCGTGCCGTTCGCCGACGATGAAAAAAAGATGGCGCTGTTCAACCGCGCCAATCGCTTGCGCCTGGCCAATGAGTTTGACAAGGCTGCCGGCATTTATGAGAGTATTGTGGCCCAGTTTCCGCGTGAGGCGGAGGCCTACTGGGGATTGTGCCTTTGCAATTACGGTATCGAATATGTGGACGACCCGGCAAGCGGCAAAAAGATTCCCACGTGCCACCGTTCGTCTTTTACTTCGATTTTAGAGGATGACAATTTTGATCAGACGCTGGAAAACGCCGACGTCCTTGCGCGCAAGGTCTATCGCGACGAAGCAAAGGTCATTGAAGAGATCCGCAAGGGCATCCTCGAGGTCTCGTCCAAAGAAGAGCCGTATGACATTTTTATCTGTTACAAAGAGACTGACACCAACGGCGAGCGCACGGTGGATTCCGTCATTGCCCAGGACGTCTATGACGCACTGACCGAAAAAGGTTACCGTGTGTTCTTTTCACGCATCACGTTGGAAGACAAACTCGGACAGGAGTATGAGCCTTACATCTTCGCCGCGCTCAACAGCGCGAAGGTGATGCTTGTGTTCGGCACCGATTATGAGCATTTCAACGCCGTCTGGGTCAAGAACGAATGGAACCGCTTTTTGCTCCTGATGGCAAAAGAAAAGACAAGGTCCTCATTCCCTGCTACAAGGGTGTGGACGCCTATGACATGCCGCGGGAGTTTGCCAAATTCCAGGCACAGGACATGGGCAAGGTCGGCGCGATGCAGGACCTGCTGCGCGGAATTGAAAAGATTTTCGGAAAAAGCGGTTCAACTGCTCGCCCCGCCGCGCAGGCAGAGAATTCACAGGTCGAAAACATCAAAAAGCTGGCCCGGCTGTCTTTGAATTCCGGAAATATCGAAGGGGCCCGCACGCAGTTTATGGAAGCGGCAAGGCTCACGTCAGGGGACCCGGGCGTGTTTTTCGGCCTGGCGCTGACAGCTGAGACCGAAGCGGAGAAAAAATCCTATCTTGGCGAAGTACGCAAGCTGTCGCCTCAGGTTTCTGCGGGGGAGGCGGCGTTTATCAATGCGGATAACGCAAAAGAAGTGCTGTTATTGTATGCGCTGGCAGAGGATCAGAACGGGATCCGTTTTGTACTGGAACGTTTTCCTGCCGTTGCGGGCACCTGGTTTGAAGCAAAAAATGAGCGGTACCAGCTTTTGCACAAAGCGGTGGAAAACAACGACCTGGCGTTTGCGCAGCTTTTGATTGCCGCGGGCGCAGACGTCAACACGCTGCAGACCGTTATAACAAAAAACGGAAAAAAGAACCTGTATTCCGCCCTTTATCGTGCAATCTGGAAACGGAAAGACGAGGCGTTGGTCCGGTTGCTGATCCAAGCCGGGGCAAACGTCAACCTTCGGGTCAGTTATACGAATGAAAGCAGATATGAAATTTCCTGCACGCCGCTGATTGCCGCAATCATCGAGGCCAACAATCCCAGACTTGTCAGCATGCTGCTTTCTGCCGGCGCCAAGCCGGACGAGATGCTTCTAATGCGCTACAAGCCGAATTCGCCGATCCTCAATGAATCCGCACTGCAAAACGACATGCGGTTCTTTACGCCGCTTGACCGGGCGATCGCCGTTAAAAACGAAAGCATCGTGCAACTGCTGATTCGGGCCGGGGCAAACGTCAATCAGTTTTCAAAATACAAAGCCGGGTCCGCGGATTGGTTTGACAGTACGCCGCTGTTCTGTGCGATTGACAAGTGGGGCAATCTGAATGTTGTTCAGATGCTTTTGAATGCCGGCGCAGACTGGAACGCCGAAGTGCATATCAATCTGCAAAAATACCGTATCATTAAATATCCATTTCATAAGGACGGCCTGCCAAAGGAGCTTTTAACGCAGCTGCGTCAGCTCGGCTGGAGGGGCAGTGGCCTGTTTTGATTCATTTGAAGAAGTATCATCATTATCGATCATAGAAAGTAAAGGAGATTGTCAACATGGGAAAATTTGCTGTCGAATGTCCGTATTGTGCGCAGGAGGGACGGACTTCCTACGTCATGATGTCAAAACATTTGCATCAGGAGGCGACGTGCCCGAACGGGCATCACCTGCATGTGGATTCGGCGCGTATGGGTGCGCGCAAGTGTCCGCACTGCGGCAGCATGGTCGCCTTTGACCAGGCAAAGAAAAAGCGCGCGCGCTGCCCGGTCTGCAAGGAACCGATCAACACGCTTGACGACATGAAAAACTCCACGACCGTCCACTGCCCGTCCTGCGCATGCGAGCTGATGGTCGACAAGGCGGCGCCGACGTTTGAGTGCCCGCTGTGTGACAATCTGTTTGACGTGCAAAAACAGATCGCTGCGGAAGAGGCGCGCAAAAAAGGCGTTGTCAGCGTCATCAAATATGAGGGCGGCAACGACGTCTTTGTTTGGAAACACCCGATCGAAGATTTCAACCTCGGGTCGCAGCTGATCGTCCATGAGAGTCAGGAAGCGCTGTTCTTCCGCGACGGGCGTGCGCTGGACCTGTTCGGCGCCGGGCGCTATACGCTCACGACGCAGAATCTGCCGGCGCTGGATACGCTCTATAAGTTTCCCGGCGGCACCGACAACTTCTTCCACAGCGAGGTCTATTTCATCAACCTCACGACCCACATGGGCATCAAGTGGGGGACCGACAGCAAGGTCGGCGTGTTTGACCCGGGTTCGGGCCTGCACGTCAAGATCGGCGCCTGCGGTGACTTCAATCTGCGTGTGGCGGACTCCAGAAAGTTTGTGTTGAAGGTCGTCGGGACCACCGACTCTTTCCTGCTTTCCGAATTCACCGGTACGCCGCAGGACAATGGGTTCGGTGCCGGCGCTAATCCCGATCAGGCGCGCGAATACAAGACCAAGCCGGTCGTCAAGCATTTCCGCGGCATGATCAACACCAAGGTCAAGACCTTCCTGTCAAAGGCGATCAAAGACAACAACGTCAACCTGTTGGAAGCGGACGCCTATCTTGACTCCCTTTCGGTCTATCTGCGCGACAGAATCAACGAAGCGCTGGAAGAATACGGCCTTGTTATGCCGGAATTCTATGTCACGCGCATCCTGCTGCCGACAAAGGACGAAGACCCCAACTTCCATCGCCTGAGCTTGCAGTATGCGGAACGGACGCTCGGCGTGCGTGATGAGTCCATCAAAAAAGACGTGGCCGAAGCTGCTGCGCAGCGCAAGATGGTGGAGGCGCAGACTGCGGCGCAGCTCAAGCTGATCCAGGCCCAGGCAGAAGCGGAGGCTTATAAGGCCAAGGCCTTTGCCGAGGCTGCCGAAATGCAGGCCAAGGGCTACACCTATCAGCAGGAAACGGCGCGTCAGGTCGGTTTGGAGGCCATGAAAAACGGCATCACCGGCGGCGAAGGCGGTGGCGGCGGCCTGGGCGATATTGCATCGCTGGGCATCACACTGGGCGCGATGGGCGGCGTCATCGGTATGACGAAGGATGCCATCAACCCCATCGTCAGCGGAACCAAAGAACTGGGCGACCGGTTGGGCGCAAACCTTGCCGGTGCGCAGCCCGCGCCTGCCGGCTGGACCTGCGAATGCGGCAACACGGGCATCACGTCCAAATTCTGCCCCGCCTGCGGCAAACCTGAGAAAAAGCCGGACGCCGGCTGGACCTGTCCGGATTGCGGAACCGAGGGGATCACCTCCAACTTCTGCCCGAACTGCGGCGCAAAGAAACCGGCCGAGGACCCGGGCTGGACATGCCCGAAGTGCGGCGCTGAGGGAATCAAATCAAAATTCTGCCCCAATTGCGGTACCTCGAAACCCGCAGATGACCCGACCTGGACCTGCCCAAAATGCGGAACCACCAACATTCAATCAAAATTTTGCCCGGAATGCGGGAATTCAAAAGGAGATTAAAATATGAAATATCTGAATAAATCCATCATTGCGCTGCACACCGTCATACTCGCATTTTTCCTGCTGTGTTTTTTCCTGATTCCGCACGATAAATACGCTTCCACGTGGATCGCCTTTTCTTTTTCGATCGTTGCAATCATCGTCAGCTGCATTGTGACGTCGATCTCGTTTAATGACAAATCAACGATCCTCAGCCGCATTTACGGCCTGCCGATTTTCCGCATCGGCTATCTCTATCTGATTATTCAGATGGTTGTCGGAATTGTGATCTATTTCCTTGACGTCAAATTTGAGGTGCCGTACTGGATCACGCTGCTGGTATGCGTATTTCTGCTTTTCCTGGCGCTGGTGGGTGTTGTCGCCGCAGTGAATACCAGACAGATCATTGAAAAAGTCGATGACGAAACACGTCAAAGCATTGCTGCCGCAAAATACTTCCGCGTGGAGCTGGACGACATCACACGCGAATGCCGCGACGACGCTCTGCGTCAGAAGCTGATGAAGCTGTCGGAGGCGTTTCGCTACAGCGATCCGGTGTCGTCTGACGCCACCGCGCAGCTGGAAAGCGATATCGTTGCCGCAATCGAAACGCTGCGCCTGGACGTGATGGCCAACCGTGTGGACAACGCCGAAAATATGGTCGACGCCATCAGCCGCAAGCTTGCCCACCGCAACGACGTCTGCAAGACGTATAAATCGATGACACGATAACGTGCGGGAGTAATTCAAGTAAAGGAGAAGGAAAAGATATGGTTTTCGAATGCAAAATATGTGGCGGAAAACTTCACATGCTCGAAAATGGTAATTTGGCCGAATGTGAAAACTGCGACAGCATCCAGACGGTCCCGACCGTGGATGACGAAAAAAAGTCGGTGGAATTCAACTTGGCTAACAAATTGCGCATGCAAATGCTGTTTGACCGTGCAGCGAGCGCTTATGAAAGACTGATCATCGATTTCCCACGGGAAGCGGAAGCATATTGGGGACTGTGTCTGTGCGAGTTCGGTATCGAATATGTCGACGATCCGTACTCGGACGATATGAAACCAACCTGTCATCGTACGATGGTTACCAGCATGACAGAGGATGAAAACTTTAAAAAGGCAGTATTGTATGCGGATGAAACGTCTAAAAAGTATTATTTGAATCAGGCACAGGAAATTGACCGCATCAACCATGACATCATTGAAATCGTCAAGACTCAAAAACCGTACGATTGTTTTATTTGCTATAAGGAAAAGGATAATGACGATCAGCGTACGCAGGATTCATTGCTAGCGGAAAGGCTCTATGACAAACTGACCGAAAAAGGCTATCGCGTCTTTTTCTCGCATGTGACCATGGACGCCGCCTACGTAAAAGACTATGAAGCGATTATTTTTTCCGCGCTCACCACTGCGCGGGTAATGATCACAGTCTGCACGAGACCGGAGTATATGCAGGCGCCTTGGGTGCGAAACGAGTGGGGTCGCTTTCTTCGGCTGATGGCAAAGGACAGCAAAAAGGTCATCATTCCGTGTTATAAGGATATGAGTCCATATGACCTGCCGCCTGAGATCAAGTCCAATCAGGCGCATGACCTCGGTCGAGTCGGAAAAATTGAAGAGATTTCACGTTATATGCAGGAGTTCTTTCCAGAGAAGAAGTTTTCAAGTGCAGCAGTGATTTCTTCTGTTGATAACACCGGCGCAAATCTGCTTAAACGTGGAAACTTTGCGTTGACGGACGGAGATAGATGGGATGAAGCGAACGGATTCTTTGACGAAGTTTTGAACCTTGAAGCTGAAAACGGCGAAGCGTATCTTGGAAAGTTTTTGGCTAGAAAACGTGCGAGGAGTCTTTCGGAATACTTTGATCGTAACGTAAAGGAATCGGCAGAAGTCCAATCAGAAACTGTCATCATTCTGGACCAGGGGATCAAAGAGCAGCACCAGAGGATCCTTCGTGAAAATGAAGTGCCGGACTTTTTCGACAAAGCCACCATTGAGGGGTATCTGGATAAGATTCCGGCTACCTATACCTCAACGCTGCGACCGCAACAAAACGATCTTCAGAAACGAGTTGAAGACCTTCATAATAATGGCGATTATATGCGTTCCATTCAGTTCTCTTCGGCGCAATTCTCAGCGAGAATTACGCAACAGGAAAAGGAATACGTCGCTCGCCTGCAGGAACTTGTTGACCGTGCGGCAGAAAAAGATCAAAAGGATCGCGCAGCAGCCGTTGCCGCCTATCAGGCTGACCTTGCCAAGGTGGAAAAAGTCATTCGAGAGGGCCGAGATAAGTTCCTGGGCATTCTGAACGAGAAGTACAACGCCGCCGGTATGAAACAGGCCAACGCACATTCGCATTCCGAATTGGTCCAGGCGCAAAAAGAATTTGAAGCACTGAAGAGCTTTAAGGACAGCAAACAGCGCGCCCAGCAGGTAAAAGCCCAGGCGGACGCGGCTTATAACAATGCAAATATGCGTTACACGCAGGCATACCCGCTGCTGCAGCAAAGAGAGCAGGTCACCACACGTCTGGAAGCGACAAGAAGATCGCTCGGCGGGCTGAACAGTGATGAGACAAAGCGTAAAATGTGGTTGATCCTTGCGGGCGGATTCTTTATTTTTGACCTGTTGGTTTTTGTGATTTCAGGCGGGTTCAGCGATATTGACGGCATTGGAGATTTCCTGGTACTCTTGATCGGTTTTGTGATTGGTTCCGCAATCGGCGGCCTGGTCTTCCGTCCCGTTCTCCGAACGATCCGCAGAGCACAACTTATGGTCAAAGAACGCAAAGATGCCAAACTGATGGCGCAGATCGAAAGCATCCCGCCGTTCCGTGCCGATGATTTCCGATTCTGACCAATTGAATCCAATGATGAAATACAACCAAACCGACGGGCTGCGTGTGCAGTTCCGTCGGTTTCACGTTGTGTCATGATTTATTTGTTACGCCTTCTCGTCCGTTGTGTCGGTGTCGGCGTCAGCTTCTCCCGTGCTCTTTCGCACGTCGAACCAGAATTCCACGCCGTCGGCGCGGTTCTCGACGCCGTATTTCATCTTCTGCGCTTCCTGCGATGCGGCGACGATGGGCAGACCCAGCCCGAAACGGCCTTCGGCGCGGGAGTGCGATTTGTCCGCGCGATAAAAGCTGGTCCAGATGTTCGGCAGGTCCTCTTCGGCGATCGGTTTACCGGTGTTGAACACCCGGATACGATAGCAGCCGTCCACCTCGTCACAGGTGATGCGGATCTCTTTTTTGCCGGCGCAATGACTCACGGCGTTGGAAACATAGTTGCTCAGTACCCGCTCAAACAGCACCGGGTCCGCCACGGCGGTATAGGCTTCATCCACATTGCAGAATGCGGTGATGCCGTTCTTTGCAAAAATGCTGCGGCACTGTGAAACAAAGGTCCCGATCTGGCGGCTGAGCGAAAACGTCGCGTAATCCGGCGCAACATTGGCGCTGCTGATGCGGTTAATCTCCATCAGGCGGATGACCAGCTCGTTCATCTTTTGCGCCTCTTCCAGAATGACGTCATAGCACTCCGCGCGGTTGCTGTCATAGATGCCGTACTTCAGACCCTCGGCATAGCCCTGGATGATGGCGATCGGCGTTTTTAATTCGTGCGATGCGTTGGCAATGAACTGCTTGCGGTTTTCCAGCAGCTCCTTTTCGTTTTCAATGTCCTGCTCCAGTTGCGCGTTTCGCCGGCGCAGCGTTTTCAGCGTCATATCCAGCGACGCGGACAACCGGTTGATGCTGGTGCCCAGCTCGTCGATTTCCCGCAGACGGAAGGGGGGACACGCCGTGTCAAAATCCATCTGCGCCAGCCGCTTGGTGATGCGGTTGATCTTGTTGATGGGGATCGTGACGCCAAAGCTCTGGACCGAAAACAGCACCAGCATCAGGACGGAGAGGAACAGCACAACATACAGCACAATACGGTTGGTGGTGTGCGCGTTGGAAGAAATGATGTCGATGGACGCATAGATCTCGATCGCGACGCCGGAATCAAACTGCGTGCCGTAGACGATGTATTTTGCGGTGGTATAGAACTCGCGCCGCATTTCAAAATAACTGACGTCGTCAACCTCTTCCCGGTCCAGGATCGGCATATAACGCGGCTGCAGTTTTTTTTTATCGTCCTGCATCTCGCCGAAGATCGAGTTGTTTGCGTCGGTGGTATAGATCAGCTGATCGCGCGGATAATACATTTCAAAATAGAAATTGTAACTCGCTTCCAGGTCAGACAGCCGGGCTTTGGTCTGCGGGTCCGTGATGTCCATGCCGCTGATGGTGTCTGCAACATCCCGCATGTCATGCTTTGCCTTGAGCAAAAAGATGTCGTCCATCAAAACGTGGCTCAGCAGCGCGATCGCGCCCAGCGACAGGATCAGGATCATGATGATCAAAAAGTTGCGCCCGATCAGGCTTTCGCGCTGGCGTCGGGCGTGGCGTTGTTTCCGGCTCATTCGACTTCCTCAAGCTTGTAGCCGATGCCGTAGACGGTTTTGAGATGGCGGTTGCCCCATTCGCCCAGCTTGGTACGCAGGCGCGCGATGTGAGAATCCACGGTGCGCACGTCGCCGACGTAGTCATAGCCCCACACGGCGTCGAGCAATTGCTCGCGGCTGTAGACACGGCCGGGGTTTTCCAGCAGCTTTTTCAGGATGTTGTATTCCTTGAGCGTCAGCTCGATCTCCTGCCCGTTGAGCCGGACCTCGTGCGCCTCGTGATTGAACGACAGGCTGCGGATGCCCTCGGACGCGGCGGCCGTCTGCTTGCTGCGGCGGATCAGCGCCTCCACACGCTTGACCAGGATCGTGGGACTGAAGGGCTTGGTCACATAATCGTCCGCCCCGGATTCATAGCCCAGCAGCTCGTCAAACTCTTCGCTGCGCGCGGTCAGCATCAGGATGGGCACGTCGCTGGTCTTGCGGATCTCGCGGCAGACCTCCCAGCCGTTGAGCCCGGGCATCATGATGTCAAGGATCACAACGTCGATGTCGTCGCCGTGCTCGTGAAAGATCTGGAACGCCTGGTCGCCGTCCTCGGCCTCCACGGTTTCATAACCGCTGTTTTTGAAAAAGTCCGACACCAGGGAACGGATCTTCTGTTCATCGTCCGCGATCAAAATTTTGCTCATAAACGTCACCGCTTTCTTTCATGTTAAATCATCGGAAAAGCACATCTTTCCCGATATTTTTTTTATTATACAATGAAAGTGAAAAATAGTCAACAAAAAGTGACGCGTGTAAAAAATTTTCCCGCCGCGGCAAGCGGAACCGCCCGGTCCGCCGCGGAATAGCATGGAATGAAAACGTCTTTATGAGGTGATACCATGACTGATCTGATCAAATTCAAAACACAGGCGGCGGCGCAGCGCGCACAGCAAACGCTGCTTTCGCACGGCGTCAGCGCCCGGTTGCGCCGGGACCCGGACCCCGACCGCAGGGTCGGCTGCGGGTTTGCGCTGTATGTGCCGGACATTGCACTGGCACGTTCTTTGCTGCAGGCCGCGGGCCTTTTGCCGCGGGGCGGCGACAAAGGATGATCTATCTTGACAATGCCGCCACCACGTTCCCAAAGCCGGCGTGTGTGGCGCAGGACGTTGCGGCGTGTCTGCGCGGCTTCGGCGTCAACCCCGGGCGCGGCGGCTATCGTCTGTCGGCCCGGGCGGGGGAGGCCGTGTTTGAAACGCGCGCACTGCTGGCCGCGCTGTTTGAAGGAACGCCGGAACGTGTGATCTGGACCAAAAACTGTACCGAGGCGATCAACATCGTGCTGAAGGGTACGCTGCAGCCGGGCGACCATGTGATCATATCGTCGCTGGAGCACAACGCCGTCCTGCGTCCGCTGGAGCGGCTGCGTCAGGAAAACGGCGTGCAATACGATGTGGCGGATGTGTGCCCGGCTGACCCCGGTCAGACCGTGGAAAACTTTGCCGCCCTCATCCGGCCCGGGACCAGGCTGATTTTCTGTACCCAGGTGTCAAACGTCTTCGGTACCGTGCTGCCGGTGCGGGCGCTGGGTGCGCTTGCCGCGCAGCACGGGCTGCGCTTTGGTGTGGACGCGGCGCAGGGCGCCGGCACGGAACCGATCAGCCTGCGGCGCGACGGTGTGGACTATCTGTGCGTTCCGGGGCACAAGGGCCTGTTTGGCCCGATGGGGACCGGCGCGCTGCTGCTGGGCAAAGACGTGGACGTTCTGCCTTTGACAGAGGGCGGCACCGGCAGCTTTTCACTGTCTGCCGATCAGCCGCAGGACTATCCCGACCGGTTGGAAAGCGGAACGCTGAACCTGCCCGGTATCGTCGGCCTGCGCGCGGGGCTGAGGTGCTTGCGCCGGGTCGGCATGGACGCCGTGCGGCAGCATGAGCAAACGCTGGTCCGTTTGTTGAAAGAGGACCTGTCTGTAATCCCGAACGTGCGGCTGTTTGACGCGATGCACACAAACGGGGCCGGCACGCTTTTGTCGCTGACCGTTGGAAACGCCCACAGTGAACAGACCGCGGCGCTTCTGGACGACAGCGGTTTTGCGGTGCGCGCGGGATATCACTGCGCCATGCTGGCCCATACCCGCCACGGAACGGCAGACGCCGGCACGGTCCGCGTCAGTCCCGGCGTCTTCAATACGGTGCCCCAGATAAAAAATTTTATTTTTTGCTTAAATAAAATTGCATTGGGCCGAAAAGTATGCTAAAATAGATTTGAACGATCCGGCCGCCTGTCTCATCGGCGGCGCTTGACGATAAAAACTGATTGGGTGAAAAATATGACGGTTTTTTTCAACAAGATTGCAGACGGCTTTTTGCGTCTGGCGTCTTCCTTTAACTGGTACGACGCGCTTGACATCATCTTTGTCGCTCTTGTGCTGTATTACGGGATGAAGCTGTTTATTCGCACACGGGCCTTTCATCTGGTGCGCGGTTTCATCTTTATCGCGCTGATCTATTTTGCGGTGTCCACGCTGAACATGTCTGCCAGCACCTATTTTTTGCACAAACTGTTCAGCGACATTGTGGTGGTGATCGTGCTGCTGTTCCAGCCGGAATTCCGCCACGCGATCGAAAACTTCGGCCGCGGCGACCTGCACCGGTTCACCACCTTTTTCCGCTTCAGCTCCATGCAGCAGGAAGAGTACCGCGCCGGCATCTCTGCCATTGTCAAGGCCGCGATGAATATGAGCGACACGCGCACCGGCGCCCTGATTGTGGTGGAGGGCAAAAGCCCGCTGACGGAGATCATCGCCACCGGCAGCGAGATCGACGCCAAGATTTCGGTCCCCATCATAGAAAACATCTTTTATCCCAAATCGCCGCTGCATGACGGCGCCATGATCATCCGTGCCAACCGCGTCTGTGCGGCGGGGTGTATTCTGCCGCTGACGCAGAACGAAATCGGCCGAGAGCTTGGCACACGCCACCGCGCCGCTGTGGGCATCAGTGAGGCGACCGATGCGCTGGTCATTGTTGTGTCGGAAGAGACCGGCGCCGTGTCGATCGCAAAGGACGGCAGACTGACCCGCAACGTCACGTCCGGCGCCGTGTCAGATCAGTTGACCGCGTTTCTTTTGACCGACGAGGATGACGACAGCGCAAAGCCGCGCAGGAGGAACCGCCATGAATCGTGAGACTTCCCGTTTGAACCGCTTGATGCACAACAACAAATTCCTGCTGGTTGCGGCTTTTTTGATCGCGATTGCGATCTGGGCGTCCATCAAGGTCAACTACAGTGACAAGGCAGAGCGCACCATTTATGACGTCAAGGTGTCGATCAATATGCCGAGCGCGGAAGCCAACGGCTACAAGGCGTTCTATGACGAAGGCGACCTGTATGTGGACGTTGTGGTGTCCGGCCGGTCGTTTGACATCAACGCCCAGGCGTTTTTCACGCGACGATCTGGTGGTCGAGGCTGCGGTCGGCTATGTGGACGCCGGATACAGAACCGTCAATCTGTCTGCGCGTTCCACCAATCCTGCGGCAGAAATCGTCGAGGTGACGCCGTCCAGCGTGACGCTTTTCTTTGACCGCGAGGCGACCCAGGTGGTCAACGTCAAGCCGCGCCTGACCAACCGGGCGGACACGCTGACCGAGGGAGACTATGTGATCGAGGCGCTTCAGGCCACGTCGCGCACCGTCAACGTCACCGGCCCCGCGTCGGTGGTCGAGACCTTGAGCGAGGTCATTTTTGAGGCGACGATCGATCCCGCCCGGCTGCCGCTGACCGCCACCGAAGAGGTTGCGGCAGAGATTCGCTATGATCTGTCTGAAGCCAATGCCAGATTCCTGACCTGCGATGCGGAAAAGCCCGGCATCACGGTTCCGGTCAAGCGCGAGCTGACGGTGCCCGCCACAGTCAGCTTCATCAATCAGCCGGCCGCCTTTAACGACACGCCGCCGGAATACAAGATCGACCCGGCCACCGTGCTGATCCGCACCACCAACGCCGATACCAACAGCTTCCCGGTGGGCAAGATCGATTTTTCCACGTTGAAAAACGGCGTCAATCAGATCAAGCTGCCTGCGCCCTCTGTTGAGGGCAGTGCCGAGCTGCAGGAAGAGATCACAAAATTCACCGTGACGGTCGACCTGAGCGACTATGCCCGCGGCCGTCTGGACCTCAGCGAAAACCAGGTGACCTTTACCAATGGAAGCGAGGCGTCCGCCGCGTCTGCCACGGCCGAAAATCTGCAGGCGGTGACCGTCATCGGCAGCCAAAGCAGTCTGGACAAGCTCGATCCCCAAAAGATAGAGCTGCTGGTCGATCTGCAGAACTGGAAAGAGGGCGGCGGAAGCGTTCAGAGCCTGCCGGTCACGATCCTGCTCAAGCCTGACGAGATCGCCGAGGATTGCTGGGTTTACGGGACCTATACGGTTTCGGTCCGTATGCGCACGGCGCAGTAACTGAGCAACAAAAAATTTATATAAGGAGCGATGAACATGAAGCGTATGAAAAAACTTTGGGCTGTGCTTTTGGCGGTTCTGCTGCTTGCGGTCACGCCCTGCGTCGCGTTGGGCGCCGACGTTGCCAGCGGGTCCTGCGGCACCAACCTGCAATGGAAGCTCTCGTCCGCGGGGCATCTCACCGTCACCGGCAGCGGAAAGATGACCGACGCCTGCGTGTGGAGCGAGTATGCCGACCAGATCAAAAGCGTCACGCTGCCGTTTGGCCTGACAACGATCGGGGCGGGTTCGTTTGAGCAGTGCCGCAACCTGACGTCGGTCAGCATTCCCGACACCGTGACCTCCATCGGCATCCAGGCGTTCTCTTACTGCAAGGGGCTCAAGAGCGTGTCGATGCCGAAAAAGCTGACCCATTTCGGCAACAAGGCGTTCCAGTACTGCGAGAGTCTGGAGACCATCGTGATCCCGAGCGGCGTGAGCGAAATCGGCGCCTACACCTTTATGGGCTGCAGCAATCTGCAGGCGGTGCTGATCCCGACCAGCGTCAGCCGCATCGGCTTCAACGCGTTCAAGACCTGCTACAAAATGAAAACACTGTTCTATGCGGGGACCGAGCGTGAATGGGCAAATGTTGAGATCGAAGATGGCAACGAATGCCTGCGTGCAGACGACCTTGTGATCAAATACGGCGCCAAGGCGATCGACAGCAGCTACAAGCAGCAGAATCAGGACGGCAAGAGCGGCAGCCTGCTTTCCCGCCTGTTTGAATTCTTCCGCAGTCTGCTGGAACGCTTCCTTGCGCTGTTCAACCGCGCAAAATAAATACATACGCATCCGACTGCCGAGCGGCTTCGCCCGGCAGTTTTTTGCTGCCGATGAAATTATAAAAAAGCACTTGCCTGAATGCGGACATTGTGCTATAATAAATTTAATTATGCTGATTGAGGGATCATATGATTATTCTGGGGATCGATCCGGGCTACGCCATCGTCGGCTTCGGCGTGCTGGATTATAAAAACAATCATTTTTCCGTTTTGGATTACGGCGCGATCACGACCGACGCCGGCACGCCCTTCAACGAACGGCTGGAGATCATCTTTGACCGGCTGGCCGCGTTGATCGACCGCTGGCGTCCGGACGCCATGAGCGTGGAAAAGGTGTTTTACAACAGCAACGCCAAAACCGTCATCGACGTCAGTCAGGCGCGCGGCGTCATCATGCTTGCAGCGCAAAAGGGGCGCGTGCCCGTGTTTGAATATACCCCGCTGCAGGTCAAGCAGAGCGTGGTCGGCTATGGCCGCGCGGATAAAAAGCAGGTGCAGGAAATGATCCGCCGCATCCTTTCGCTGGAAACGGTGCCAAAGCCGGACGATACGGCGGACGCGCTGGCCATGGCGGTCTGCCACGGGCACACCGGCGCGTCGATGATGAGCGGCGCGATGCGCATCAAAAGGGGGATCTGACTCATGTTTTACAGTTTGACCGGAACGGTGATCTTCACCGATCTTTCTTCCGTGGCCGTGTCCTGCGGCGGCGTGGGCTTTCACTGCCAGACCACGGCGTTCACGCTGCGTGACTGCGAAAAGGGGCAGGAGGTCACGCTCTTTACCCATCTGAACGTCCGCGAGGACGCGCTGGAGCTGTTCGGCTTTTCCACCCAGTACGAGCTGACGTGGTTCCGCTATCTGATCGGCGTCACCGGCGTGGGGCCAAAGGCGGCGCTGGCCATTCTGTCGGTGCTGCCGCCGGAAAAGCTGGCGCTGGTGATCTCCTCCGGCGACGTGAAAGCCATCACCCGGGCGCAGGGCGTGGGGCCGAAGATCGCCCAGCGCGTGATCCTGGAGCTCAAGGACAAGGCAAAAACCGTGATGTCCGGCGTTGACATCGGGCCGTCGTTTGAATCTGTTGCGGCTGTCAACGAGCTGCCGAACACCGGCGAGGCGATCGCCGCGCTGTCCATGCTCGGCTACAGCCAGACCGAGGCCTCGGTCGCGGTCAGCAAGCTGGACCCGGCTCTGCCGACCCAGGACCTGATCCGGCAGGCGCTGAAACTTCTTTCAAGGCAGGTGTAAGCCATGGCAGATTTTGATTTTGAAGAACGCTTTGTTTCGGCGGAATTCACAAAACAGGACAACGACATCGAAACCTCGCTGCGTCCGCGCGTGATGAGCGAATACATCGGGCAGGAAAAGGTCAAGGAAAACCTTGAAATCTATATTCAGGCGGCGCTGAAGCGCGGCGAAAGCCTGGACCATGTGCTGCTCTACGGCCCGCCGGGCCTTGGCAAAACGACGCTGGCCGGCATCATCGCCAACGAGATGAACGTCAACCTGCGCGTCACGAGCGGTCCCGCGATCGAAAAGCAGGGGGACCTGGCGGCGCTGCTGACCAACCTGGCCGAAGGCGACGTGCTGTTCATTGACGAAATTCACCGCCTCAACCGCAGCGTGGAAGAGGTGCTGTACCCCGCGATGGAAGACAACGCGCTGGACATCATCATCGGCAAGGGTCCGTCCGCCCGGTCCATCCGGCTGGACCTGCCGAAGTTCACACTCGTCGGCGCAACGACACGCGCCGGTCAGCTTTCGGCCCCGCTGCGCGACCGCTTCGGCATTGTGGAGCATCTGCAGATGTATACCCCGGAGGAACTGTCGCAGATCGTCACGCGCTCGGCGGGCATCCTCGGCATCGACATCGAGCCCTACGGCGCCTTGGAAATCGCCGCCCGGTCCCGCGGAACGCCGCGTATCGCCAACCGGCTTTTGAAGCGCGCACGCGATTTTGCCGAGGTCATGGGCGACGGCGTCATCACAGAAGAGAGCGCGTCCGTGGCCCTGTCAAAAATGGAGATCGACAACCTCGGTCTGGACGCGGTGGACCGCCGTCTGCTCACCACAATGATCCGCAACTACAACGGCGGCCCGGTCGGCCTTGAGACCATCTCTGCCGCCATCGGCGAAGAGTCCGTCACGATCGAAGACGTCTATGAGCCGTACCTGATGCAAATCGGCTTTTTGAGCCGCACACCCCGCGGCCGCATGGTCACACCGGCGGTCTATGAACACCTCGGCATTCCGCAGCCGACGACGGACGTAAAATCGCAGCAGCAAAGCCTGTTTTGAGTTTTGAGTTTGGAGTTTGGAGTTTGGAGTTATTTAGAATAGGGCACCTCTAAATACTCGGGTCGTTTGAGCGCGATGCAGATTTTATCGTCAGATTGCATAAATTTGACGCAGGAATCCTCTCGGCTTTCAAGGAAAATTTGGGCAATATGACGGTGAAAGGTGCGCGCGATCGAGCGGCGCGCAGTTTTTAGAG
>JAFRUA010000075.1 GCA_017434855.1 Clostridia bacterium | reverse complement strand
GGCAACGCAGCCGCGTCCGGCACAGCGCCCGGCAGGGGCAGCCCAACAGCGCCCGGCACAACGCCCGGCAGGGGCAACCCAGCCGCGCCCGACCGCAGCGCCGCAGCAGCGCACCGGAGCGCAGCCGACCGAACCGGCGCAGCAAGCCGGCACGTCGTTTGCACCGCCGCCGTATCGCCCGCAGTATCAAACGCAGCAGCAACCGTCCCCTCAGCCGGGCGAAACGCCGCAGCGTACACAGCAGGGCAAAGAACCGCCGCGCTATTGGTAAGCCAAAGAACAAATCCCCGGCAAGGCCGCCAAAGACCTTCCGGGGATTGCTGTTTATTCTATGTCACGCAATCTCTGCGCCGGCAATGATCGGCGGGAACCACGGTTCCGGTTCACCCAGGACGTCGCCGGTGAGCGAATAGGTCCGCTCGACGTCATAATTTGCACGGTCGCTATAGACCTCATTTCTGTAATAGTTGATGAGACGGAAGACCACGCGGTCGCTGTAGACCTCCAGCCGGAACCCGCGCCCGGTAAAGTCGTTGGGCTTTTCGTTGTTGTCAAGCACAGAGATGCAGGGCACCCAGATCTCGGGCGTATCCTGTGCGCCCCAGACGGTCGTAAAGCGGACATAATAATGCATGTGGCCCACGATCACAAAGATTTTGTCATAGCTGTTGAGCAGGTCGATGTAGCGGTCGGCGTCGTCGTTTGAGGTGCGGCTGCTTGGATAATGACTGAACACAAAGACCGGCTGATCCTTTGCGGCGGCTGCCTGCAGTTCGGCCTCCAGAAAGTCAAGCTGCGCGGTGCCATAGGTCCGGTTGGCGCTTTCGGGCGCATTCGGCGCAAGGAAGATCAGGCGGCAGCCGTTCAGCTCGTCGGCATAATACAGGTGCGCCGGCTTGACGGCGCCAAAGGCCTGCATAAAGCCGAGGTTCCGCTTGGCGTACTTGTCAAAGTCGGCCTCTGTGCTGTTGCCGACGTCATGGTTGCCCACAATGGTATAGTAGCGCGAAATGGGATTGACGTGCTCCAGCATACTGTAAAGGAACAGGTACTCGCCCGCCTTGCCGTTCATGGTGTTGTCGCCCAAAAGCACCAGCGCATCGGTGGAATCCTTCCAGGCGTTCAGGTTTTTGAAGCAGTGCGCCAGAGCGTCAAAACGCCCCTGGTTGTTGCCCTCCATGTGGACGTCGGCAAACAGTGCAAGCCCCAATTTTTGCGCGTCCGGCTCCAGCGGTGTTTGCGGTTCCGGTTTCATCGACAGCGTGCTGAGTACGAAATAAAACGACAGCAGCAAAACAATGGGTTTGTAAATCAAGGATAACAAGCGATTCATCAAAAAGCTCCTTCCATGCTGTTTTTTTCATTATAGCACGCCGGAACGCAAATGTCACCCGGTTTTTGAAAAAACGTGCAAGAAAACTGCCCGGCCGGGACGGTTCCCAACCGGGCCTTGCTGTTTTTTACCCGCGCACTGCGGCAACGGCGAAAAAGTCGTCCTGCGGGGCGGCGGCCACGGTGGCCACAAAATAGCGCAGGTCGTCCATCGCGTGGTCAAATTCTTTTTTGACGCGGTCGCTGCCGGCGGTCAGGTCCCAGGCATAGAGCGAAAACTCGCGCAGCGTGTCTTTGCAGTCCGGCGACACAAACAGCGTGCCGCTGCGAAACGCCTCCTGCACGGCGCGGATGCCGGGCACCACGTCGTTTTTGGCCGGAATGGCGCGGTACTTCCCGTGCCGGCGGATGCAGGCCAGAAAGCTGGCCGCCGACGGGTCCGCCACCACGCCGAGGATCGGCTTGCCAAAGGCCAGCGCCTCCAGATCAGCGTAGTATTCCTCATCGGTCTTTTGCTTTCCTTCACGCTTGGAATCGTAATAGAATTCCCTGACGCGGTACCACGCCGTGCCGAACCGGCCCCACAGCCCCAGTGAAAACGGATTGACCGTGCCGTAATCGCACGACAGGTACCATGCGTCCGCAGCGCAATCGGGCGGCGTTTTGGTATAGGCGCCCTTCGCCGCGTCGGGATAGACCAGTCCCTCGGCGGCGACCCAGCGGCCCAGCACGAACCGGTCGTAGAACGTACCGCTGTACAGAGACTCGTACCGGGCGATCACCGCCGGCGACAGGGCGGGGTTGTCGCGCATCTCAAAGTGCAGATACAGCGCGTGCTTTTCTTTCGCCTTCAGAATCCATTCGGTGTGGAACCAGTGCAGCGGATGCTCCGGGTTGCAGTTGAACCAGAACTTGGCCCCCGCCGGTGAGCAGCGGGCCAGCGCCTGCTCCACAAAGGACTGCGGCATCAGCGCCACTTCGTCAAAGAGCACGCCGTGCAGCGTCATGCCCTGAATGAGCGAAGCTGAGGCCGCGTCGCGCCCGCCAAACAGGTGAAAGCGATTGCAGCGGCCGCCGAAGGTCAGCGTCACAATGTTTTGCGCACGCTGCTCGCGCACGGTGACGCCCAGCTCTTTCAAAAACGGCAGCAGCGGCGTCAGCACGTTGCGGCGCACCGAGGTGATCGTTTTGCCGCACAGGGCAAAGGCGCAGCCGTCAAAGCGAAAGAAGGCCCACGCCACAAACGACAGCGCCATGCAGGTGGTTTTGCCGCTGCGCACCGCCCCGTCGCAGATGATCGCGTCCAGGTCTTTTGTCGGCGCGCGGTCGTGCCACCAGGACAGCACCTGCAGTTGCTTTTTGGAAAACGGAACCAGGTCAGCCATCGCAGTCACCCGCCTGCAGCGCGGCGGCGCCCTGTTCGATTGCGCTGAACAGTTGAGAGGCCGCGGCGTCCTTTTCGCCAAGCACCAGCGCCTCCAGATGCTCCATCGCTTTCAGCCGGTCAAAGAACTTGATTTCCAGCCCGCCGCCCTTTGGCCGTTTGATCTCAGAGATCAAAAACAGATCCAGACTGTCCGGGTCGGGCAGGTCCTCCGGGTCGGCGGTCAACAGACGGACCGCGTCGGCCACGCAGCCAAAGGCCAGCCGGCGATACCCGGCAATGACGTCGGCGCGTCTGCTTTCTTTTTCGGCGTCCATGCGTTCCAGCTGCTGCTGCACCGCCTTGCGAGACAGCAGGCGCTGCGCCGTCCGCTCCGGAAAGCGATAGCCGCTTTTGGCCGCAGCCTCGCGCCCGTTGCGGTGCAGGTGATAATAGGTACAGAACAGCGCCTCTTTGGCGGTCAGGTCGCCTTTCATTCCATCACCTCGCATCCGTCCGCGCAGTCAGCAGGCTCAGCAAAAAATTCCACACGGCGCTGAGTCCGGCCGCCAGGGCAGACAGGCCCGTGGTCAGCACAAAGCGTTTGAACGCGTCGCCGCTGGACAGGTCAAAGGCGCCGTCCACCGCGATGGCAGACAAAAACGCCTGCAAAAATGTTTTTGCCGCGCGCAGCAAAATATCATTCCAATCTGTTTTCATCATATTTTCATCCTTTCTGCGTTTGCTTTCGGTTTTGCCGGGCGGGGGAGCGGCATGCGCCGTTCACTGTCTGCCCGGGCGGTTTCCAGGTCGTTGATCCGGTGGTTTGCGACCTTCATTTTTTCTTCCAGAATGAAGGTTCGTTCCACCAGGCTGTTGTGCTTTTCCACCTTCTTTTCCAGTTGCTCAATGCGATACGCTGTCAGCTTGCCGCTTGTCAAAATGCCGCCGAAGGTGCCAAGCAGCGTGCCTGCCAGTGAGATCACGGCGACCAGTACGGCGTCGCTCATGATGTCACCGCCTTTGTGTATTTCAGACTGATCCACTGCCCGGGCGCGATTTGGCCAAACAGGCTGCCGAACGCCGCGCTGTATTTGACCCGGCGCACCGTGACACAGTCGCCGCGCCGCAGCGTACCGACCACGCGCGCCCCGGCCTTGGTGCCGCTGCGGATGTTGAGCACGTCCGCCGTCACGCGATATAATATGTGCGCCGCAGGCGTTACATCGCAAGGCCCCCCCTTCGGGGGAGCTGGCAGTCCGTCAGGACTGACTGAGGGGGTCTGATGCACCGCAGGTGCCGCATCGCAGGGCGTCCCAGCCGTCCCCGCTTGCGGGGAAGGGGTCGGAATGCGCTTGAACTTGATTCCCGCGGCGTTCTTCACGGTTGTGACCGCCGGGTCGACGAAAAACGCATCCTCCGGTTTGATCGGCCCGCCCGTGGTGACAAGCACCCACTTGTTTCGGCTGTTGCGCTGCCAGCCGGTGCCGACGATCGTTCCGAGACCGACCGCCATGTGGATGTGGTTGCCGGCCGCGCCGTCGCTGCCCTCGCGGCAGATTCTTTCGCCGCGCTTGAAGGTCTGTCCGACCTTGAGCTTTTTCAGGTCGTCGTCGTTCGGGTGGACCAGCTGCACCGTGACGACGGATTGCGTGCCGTTGGCAAGGTTGACTTTTTTGGTACTGGTCAGGTACAGCGCATTGGTGCCCTTTGCGCCCACACCCGTAAGTCGCGCAACTTTCATTTCGTTGCACGGGCACAGCACCCAGTCACGGCCGGTGTCTGCGCCGCCTTCATCCAGCGCATATTCTTTCGGATCGCCGGTCATGTGCGGTTTGTGGCTTGTTTCCCCGTCGTACCGCTGCGTGATGCGCATCACGGCAAAGGGATAGGTGAGAGGGTTGGTCATGCGGCGAGTCCTCCTTTCTGTCGGTTCTTTTTGATTATTGTTTATTCTTTGCGCTGCAGCCACGCCCACCACAGCGGCAGCAGCCCGTGAAACACAGCGGCCCGCAGGGCGGTAAAGATCAGTGTCCGGCAAATCTCGCTCATGCCGTACCTCCTGTGCTGTTGTAATGGACTGTTGCGTTGACCGCGCCCCACGGCGCGGAGGCCACGGCGCCCTCTGCCCAGGGAACATAGATGTCTGTGATCGCCGTATCGTTTTTGAACGCAAAGCTGTTGACAGTGTTCGGCGTTCCCAAAAAGCGTACCGTCGTCAGCGAGGTGCAGTCCTGAAAACAGTATTGCGGCACGGCGACCACGTTTGCGGGAATGGTCAGCGTCGTCAGCGAGGAACAGCCCTGAAACGCACTGTTGCCGAATGTTTGCAGCCCCGCCGGCAGGGTGAGCGACGTGACAGCCGAACAGCTGCGAAAAGAGTTCAACGGGATATCGGTGAGCCCCGCCGGCAGATCCACCCGCGTGAACGATGTGCATTCGTTGAAACAGTTTGAATTCAGCCGGGTCAGCCCTGCCGGAAAGGTGAGGTTTTCCAGCAGCCAGCATTTTTGAAAGGCGCTGACGCCGATGGTTGTGACTGTGGACGGCAGATTGGCACTGCACAGATTGCGGCAGTTATAAAAGCACCAGGCGCCGACGGACGTCAATCCCTCCGGCAGCCGGGCCTGCGTCAGCGCACGGTTGTTATAAAACGGGGAATAATCCGGGATCTCGGTCACGCCGGCCGGGATGGAAACGCTGGTAATCGTTTTGGTCACCAGCCTTGTCAGCAGGTCGTCGACGGCGCTGCCTGCTCCGCTGTCCAGTGCTGCGATCGCCGCAGTGAATCCCGACGGAAAGGTCAGGGGTGCGTTGGTGCCGCCGGCCTGCCGGATGGCGTCGGCCACGGCGGTCAGGCTGGCTTCATTCACAAGCTTGTTTGCCATCAGTAGCTGCCCCCTTCCGCAGTGCCGAGCGCGGCAACACATTGGTCAAAGTGCGCCTGAAATGTCTGCGACAGCAGCGCGTTGAATGTTGCCGTGTCCAGACTGCCGGAGCCGCCGGATACCGGAATGGCGCCGGCATTCAGCACGGTGCCGTCTGAGCGGGTCAGAATCAGTTCGCCGCTATTGTTGATGGCCGCAGCCGTGATGTCCACGCCGTCGTGCAGCGGCACCTGCATGCCGCTGCCGTCGCGAAAAGCAAACAGCAGTGTGTCGCCGCTGCGAAAGATGGTGTCGATCTGGCGCAGATCCGCTTCGTTTAACAGCGCGACGATCTGGTCATACTGGCTGGGCGTGAAGGTCTGGGCCGGTGCGGCATCCACGTCTGCGACCGAGCGGATGCAGCCGATGGGCGCCATGGTGGACGCCATTGTGGGGGTAAACACGCCCACGGCAAGCGAATCGCACGGCGGGATGCGCGGCAGCGCCACGGTGGTTCCTGTGAAGACCAGGTCAACGCTTTGTCCGTCAAACAGCAGACGCGCCGTTTTTGTCTGTGAAATGTTCCAGTCGTCATCAAATAAGAATTGCAGTTGATAGTCTTCGTTGGCTGAAATGAGAACCTGTTTCCGGCAAAGCGCAACCTTGCCGGAAACGGTCACCTGGATCGTTGTCATGATAACCTCCTGTTGTGTTTTGGTGTGGAGTTGACCCGCCCGGTGCAGCGCGTGCGGACCGGAGAAAAAACTCCCTCCATAATAAGGGCGGAATCCATGTTTTGTTGCGCAAAATGCGCGACTTTTTCAAAAAAGTGACATTTTTTGTGCCCGGAGACATAAAAATGATTCATGTCCGCCAAAAAACACCGGCAGACGTTTGATTTTTTCGGCTTTCTGCACATTGTAATTTGAGGGGCCAAGTGATAAAATATCAACAAATCAGAGAAAGAAAGGAGGACGATCTTATGAAAAAGATCATTTCCAAACGGGAATATGACACCGAGGTTTCCACGCTGATCGAAAAGCGCACCAACGGCGAATTCGGCGACCCGGCCGGTTATGAGGAATCGCTGTATCAGACGCCGAAGGGCTACTATTTCCTCTATGTCAACGGCGGTGAAGCGTCCGTGCATCCGAAAGAAGACATCAAGTGCGTTTCCGCGGCGAAGGCCGAGGCCTGGCTTGCCAACAAATAAGAGAAGGCAAAAAAATAAAAGCACGTTCCGATTCAGGTTGGAGCGTGCTTTTTTTGCGCCGGGGTACCCCGGAAGGAACCAAAAAACAGCCGCCCTCGTTTTGAGAGCGGCTGCGCATTGCAGAGTTGCTGGATTTATGCTTTCTTTGCGGTCGTCACTTTGATGACGAAGAGCGTACCGATCATCAGCGCGATGGAGATCGGCAGCGCAATGATGGTGACAGAACCCGGCAGCAGACCGGCGATGATGTATCCGACGGCGGACACACCCGCAACGGTCAGCGCATACGGCAACTGGGTCGACACGTGGTTGATGTGGTCGCACTGCGCGCCGGCAGACGCCATGATCGTGGTGTCTGAGATCGGGGAGCAGTGGTCGCCGCAGACGGCGCCGGCCATGCAGGCCGAGACCGCAACGATGGTGAGCGGGTTGCTTGCGTCAAAGACCGACAGCACGATCGGGATCAGGATGCCGAAGGTGCCCCAGGAGGTGCCGGTCGCGAACGACAGACCCACGGCGATCAGGAAGATGATGGCGGGCAGGAACTTCGCCAGCGTGTCGGCCGAACCGCCGATGAGCTGGGAGATGAAGATCTTGGCGCCCAGGGAGCCGGTCATGGAATTCAGCGTCCAGGCGCAGGCAAGGATCAGGATGGCCGGGACCATGGCCTTGAAGCCGGCCGGCAGAGCTTCCATGATGTCCTTGAACTTCATCACGCGGCGGCAGATGAAATAGATCACCGTGACCACAAGCGTGAACGCGCCGCCGAGCGCCAGGCCGATCGATGCGTCGGAATTGGAGAACGAACCGATGAAGTCGTGCAGGTATTCGCTTTCGGCGTCAAAGAAGCCGCCGGAATAGATCATGCCGACCACGCAGGCGGCGATGAGCACGACGACCGGAAGGATCAGGTCGATCACGCGGCCCTTCGGGTTCGCTTCCATCTTTTCAACCGCCTGCTTGGTGCCGGTGGTGAACAGGTCGTTTTTCTTGATCGCGTTGGTTTCATGGCGCTTCATCGGGCCGTAGTCAAACTTGGCGACGGCCAGGAAGATCATCATGACGATGGTCAGAAGGGCATAGAAGTTATAGGGGATCGACTTTATGAACAGGGCGATGCCGCTGTCTGCGCCCGCGTCCTTGGCAAAGCCGGCGACGGCTGCCGCCCAGGAAGAGATCGGCGCGATGATGCAGACCGGCGCGGCGGTCGCGTCAATGAGATAGGCGAGCTTTGCGCGGGAGACCTTGTGGGTGTCGGTGACCGGGCGCATGACGGAACCGACGGTCAAACAGTTGAAATAGTCGTCGATGAAGATCAGCACGCCGAGCAAAATCGTTGCAAGCTGGGCGCCCAGGCGGGACTTGATGTGCTTGACTGCCCAGCGGCCAAAAGCCGCGGAGCCGCCGGCCTTGTTCATCATGGCGACCAATGCGCCCAGGATGACCAGGAAGATGACGATGCCCATGTTCCAGGAATCCGACAGGTTGGCGACAAAGCCGTCCTGCACCACATGGTTCATGATGCCTTCAAAGTTGAAGCCGGCATAGATCACGCCGCCGGCAATGATGCCGATGATCAGCGAGGAGTATACTTCCTTGGTGATCAGGGCCAGCACGATCGCGATGATCGGCGGGATCAGCGCCCAGAAGGTCGCGAAACGCGGCAATGTTTCCTGAATCTTGCTGATGGCGGCCTTGACGTTCGTTTTGAAATCGGGGTCGTTTTCAAGATTGTCGGCGTATTCCTCGACATAAGCCATCGCTGCGTCGAATTCGCTGTCGCCTTCTTCTTCAGCCGCTTCAGCTTCGGCGACCTCGACCTCTTCTTCGGCAACTTCAGCGGCTTCTTCCGTGTCCGCTGCAGCGCCGATGGTCAGCAGGGCTTCCCCGTCTTCGGGTTCGGCTGCGTCGGGATCCTTGACTTCGCCTTCGGCCGGTTCGTTTTCAACCGGTGCGGCTGCGTCGTCGCCCGCTTCCTCGTCGAGCGCCGAAATCGGGTCTTCCTGTGCCTCGGTGACAGAGGCGGTCTCATCCTCCGGCTCTGCAAAGGCCAAAAAGCTGAACGGGACAGCCAGGGTGAAGACCAGCATCAGGATCAGCGCCAGTCTTGCGAATGTTCGGTTTCGTTTCATTTGACGTTCCTCCAAATAAAAAATGTGGCGCAAAGCACCGCCACAATCCGTTCAGGTTGTGATAGCGCTTCGCTGTGGGCCGCCGGCCCGGGTGCGACAGTCGGCAGGATATTTTCGCTGCCGCCCGGCAAGGCATGTCTCAAACCGTGCCCCGCCTCGGCAATGCACCCTTTCGCGAACGGGTTTGCTTTTGCGCCGTTTGAGCGGCTGCCGTTCGGTACTGATGCGCACTGCGCCTCTATCGATAGTCAATCCTGACTACCGTCCTATTATATCGTTCCTGTTTGCAAAAATCAAGTTCTTCCCGGAAAAAATTGTTTCATAAATAAAAAAATCTGCGGCCATGGAAGCATACCGTGACCGCAGATCATAAATTTGTGTGTTATTGAACCGTTTCGGCGGCGTCGTCGTTGCGCAGCATGTCGTTGTCGTCGGGCAGGGCTTCCGCTTCGCCGCGGGCCGCGCGCACATAGGCATAGACCGGCTCCAGCCGTTCCTTGGTCAGCGGATAGCCAAACTGCATCAGCACCCACACCAGGGTATAGACGATGGCGGGGATCAGCGTGCAGATGAACAGGATGCCGTCAGACACGGTATTCACCATGCCGCTTTTGGCCGGCTGGTCGATATAGGCCAGGTTGCTCATCGTTGCGCCGTCATACCCGGCAAACTTTTCCAGCAGATACAGCCCGCCGACGTCGGCGAGGGTCTGGCCCAGTTTGCGGCAGAAGGTATAGACGGCATAGATCGCGCTTTCGTTGCGCAGGCCGGTCTTGTATTCCTGATAGTCGATCACGTCGGCCACGACCGCCCAGTTGGTGATGGACACGAACGAATAGCCAAAGCCGATGATGAACAGCAGCGCAAAGAACTCGATGCGCGCACTGCTGTGCCGGTCCAAATGCGGTGTGATAAAGAACATGGCCACGGCGGCCGCCGCCGCAAAGAACGACCCGGTGCCGGCCAGCTCTTTTTTGCCGAAGCGCTTGACCAGCTTCGGCGTCAGCAGGATCATGACGACCATCGGCGCATAGTTTGCCATGGTGCCGATGATGGACAGGTTCGGGTTCTCAAAATAGTTTTTGAACAGGTACTGGTTCAGCGACGCAAACTGCAGCTGGCCGCTGATAAGGATGCCCGCCAGCGCGACCGTGATGAACGGGCGGCTTTTCAAAAGGCCGAGATAGGTCTTTTTCAGGTCCACGTTCGGGTCCTCTTCGGACGGCACACGTTCTTTGGTGGTGTGATAGCACGCCAGATAAAAGATGATGGACAGCATCGCCATGACCGCGCCAAAGATCAGCATCCGCGTGCCGTTGGCCACCTTGACCTCTTCGCCGGATTCATTGACGGTTTTGACATAGATGATCAGGGGCGCCGCCAAAAGCGGGGCCGCGCCGCCGATGCCGCCGCCGATGGAACGGAAGGTGGACAGCAGCGTGCGCCCGTCGGGATCATCCGTGATGACCGACGCCAACGAGCCGAAGGGGATGTTCATCCCGGTATAGAGCATGCCGAACGCGATATAGGTCACATACGCGAGCATCGTAATGACAAGCTGGCTGCTGGTGAACTTTGAAAAGTCCACAAAGCACAGCAGCGCCGACAGGCCCAGCGGCACGCAGACCCATTTGAGGTACGGGCGGAACTTGCCGTCTTTGGAGGGCTTGCGCTTGGAAACGATCATGCCCCACAGCGGGTCGTTGATCGCGTCCCACAGGCGGGTGAACAAAAACAGGTTGCCCGATTTTGACCCGCTGAAGCCCAGCACGTCTGTGTGGAACACCTTCAGAAACGACGACACATACGTCAGCACAAACAGGTTGCCCGCGTCGCCCAGCATGTAGCCCATGCCCTCTTTGATGCCGATTTTATTCGGATGCTGCGGTCCGGGGTCGACCGCTTTTTTTTCTTTTGCCATCAGCGTTCCTCTCCTTTTTGATGATATAACTATGATAGCACAGTTCCTGTGGAATGGCAAGGGGAAATGGATAAAAGGACAGAAGGAGCAGTTTTATTTCACGTCGTTCATCTGCATGCCGGAAAACTTCTGGCCGAAGGCGTTGGCCCAGCTTTCGCAATAGAGTTTGTAGTACGACACGTTGTGCTTTCTGCGATAGCCGTCAAACACATTGCACCAGACGGCGGACGGCAGCGCGATCACCAGATAATACAGCGGGCCCAGCAGCAGGCACTGCCAGGTGTGGCCGTATTCGTGGATGCGGGTGTTGTAGGTCCACTTTTTGTTCGGGTGCTGGTCGCGCATAAAGATGAACAGGCCCAGCGACAGCCCGCCCTGCTTCCACGGCAGATAGGTGATGAACGCATAGCCGAAGCGCTGATAGCGCCGGTGCAGCAGTTTGGTGCAGATCAAAAACGCGATGCCGCCCACCAGGTTGACCGGCAGGCCCCAGGTCCACTGCACGAAGTAGAACAGGAATTTTTTGAGATCGTTTTGAAAGTTTTTTTCTTTCTTTTCGGGGGCCTTCTGTTTCATGTCGACGGTTGCCATGGCGTGTCTCCTTTCATTGCTTTGCCGCTGCGTCTTCGGGCGCGGCTTTGGTCTGGGCGGCGTATTGCGCGGCCAGGGCGTCGGCCTCGGCCAGAATGGTGAAATCGCCGTTTTCGTCTGTTTCCAGCGGATGGTCGCCGTCATTCCCGGCGCCCAGCCAGGTCGTTTCATATTTCTGACCGCTGACGGCTTCGCACCGCGCGATCTGTTCGCTCGTCAGCGTCACGCTGCCGTATTTGTGTTTGGTGGCGATGGCGGCGCGGATCATGGCGTGGTCGGCCTTGGTCATCTGGAACCGCCGCAGCAAAAACAGCGAGATCAGCGCGGCAACGATCGGGATGATCGCAACGCACAGCCGGATGCCGAACACGGCGTGGCTTGTCTGGCCGTAAAGCTGGCCCGTTTCTTTTTCATACTGTGCAACCGTGTCGCCGGTCACAAGGCCGAAGCCCTGCAGAATGAAGCCGACCAGCGCGGCCATCACGCCGCTGATGCTTTTTTTGATCAGCGTGCTGAATGTGGCGATCACGCCCTCGCGCCGGCGGCCGGTGATCAGCTCGTCCACATCGGTCAGGTCGGGAAAGATGTTGGTGGACACAAACCCCAGGCCGCTCATGCCGAAGGGATAGAGGATCATGCTCAGCATCATCAGCGCCAGCCAAAGGAACCGCAGGCCGCTGCCGCCGGTGCTGGTCTGCATCAGCAGGCCGATGGCAAGGCCCGCCACCATCAGGGGCGTGACGATGTTGCCGCAGCGTTTTTTGCCGTACTTCATCGTCAGCGCATAATTCAGCGGGAAGGCGCTGGCCTCTGCCACGCCGGCGACCGCGTTAAACAGCGCATAGCTGCCGTACTGGTTCGCAAGGTACTTGATGTAGTAGACCTTCGTGGTACCGTAAAATCCGGTGGCAAACATATAGGCCAGGCTCATGAAAAAGTACTGCCGGAAGGCCTTGTTCTTGAAGACCAGAACGTATTCGTTCACCAGGTGACGAAAGTCAAACGGCGGCAGTTCGTTGTTCAGCGACGACGGTTCGCGCGTTTTGCTCCAGGTCAGAAAGACCGCCCCGCCGTAAAAGACCGCCAGCACCAGACCGATCACAAGGAACGGCGGCCGCGACGCGCTGGTGATGTTGTTGTTGGACCCGAAGGCCATCAGGATTGCCACGGCAAACAGGAACGACGGCACCATGCCCGCGGAGTTGAACAGGTACCCCACAGAGTTGTATTGCGTGCGCAGGTCATAGTCCGGCGCCAGCTCCGGCAGCATGGCGGTGTGCGGCACGGCAATAATCGTATACGCCGTTTTATAAAGCATGTAGACCAGGGTATAATAAAGCATGGCCATAGCCGGCGACGTGTTCCCGTTCAGGCCGTAGCTGTTCCACAAAAGGCCGTAAGAGAGCATCAGCACCGGGATGCCCCCGAGCAGATAGCGCCGGTGCTTGCCCGTTTTGCTGCGGGTGCGGTCGGTGATGATGCCCATGGCCGGGTCGGTCACCGCGTCCCACAGCGTGGCAAACATGACCACCAGGCTGGCGCTTTTCAGGCTGATGTTGACCACGTCGGTCAAAAAGATGGTGAAGTACATGCTGATGATGTAACCCGCGCCGCCCATGAACATGTTGGCATAGCTGTAGTTGATCATCGGCACGATGGCGGTTTTGAAATCGCCCTTGACGCCGATGGCGTGCTTGATCCGCTCACCAAGCCCCGATTTTTCGTTCATAAGCCTCCCCGCTTTCTTTTTTTAAGTCCGTTTAATGTCTTTATTTTATCATGTTCTATCTTTCAAGTCAACCGGGCGTCTTGCAAAATCCGCCCCGCAATCGGATTTATTTTGCTTGCAATACTTGAAAGATTATGCTATAATAAAAAGACAGTGTAAAAATCTGGCATCTGAATCATTTCACAGGAGGTTCCGTGATGGGTCTTTTGAAAAAAATATTCGGGGATTATTCCTCAAAAGAAATCAAACGTCTCAAGCCGACGCTGGAAAAAACGCTGGCGCTGGAAGAGGACTATAAAAAACTCAGCGACGCCGAGCTGCGCGCCAAGACCGACGAATTCAAAGAACGCCTTGCAAACGGCGAAACGCTGGACGACCTGCTGCCGGAAGCGTTTGCCGTCTGCCGCGAGGCGAGCGACCGCGTGCTGAACATGCGCCACTTCCCCGTGCAGCTGGAGGGCGGCATGGTGCTGCACCAGGGCCGCATTGCCGAAATGAAGACCGGCGAAGGCAAAACGCTGGTCGCCACGCTGCCGGCGTACCTCAACGCATTGACCGGCAAGGGCGTGCACATCGTCACGGTCAACGACTATCTGGCCCGCCGCGACAGCGAATGGATGGGCAAGCTGTATCGCTTTCTCGGGCTGTCGGTCGGCCTGATCGTCAACGGCATGAAAAACGACGAGCGCCGCGAAGCCTATGCCGCCGACATCACCTACGGCACCAACAACGAGATGGGCTTTGACTATCTGCGTGACAACATGGTGCAGTACATGAGTGAAAAGGTGCAGCGCGGCCACAACTTTGCCATCGTGGATGAGGTCGACTCCATTTTGATCGACGAGGCGCGCACCCCGCTCATCATCAGCGGCATGGGCAGCCAGTCGTCGGACCTGTATCGCATTGCGAACGACTTTGTCAAGCGCCTGACCTGCCTGCGTATCAAAGAGGCGGATTCCAAGATGAACCTGGAAGATGTTGCGGAGCAGCACGGCGCCGACTATGTGGTGGACGAAAAGGCCAACACCGCCACCCTGACCAAGAGCGGCATTGAAAAGGCCGAAAAATTCTTCAACGTCGAAAACCTGCAGGACCCCGACAACCTGACGCTGTCGCACCACATCAACATCGCCATCAAGGCGCACGGCATCATGAAGCGCGACATCGACTATGTGGTCAAGGACGGCCAGGTGCTCATCGTGGACGAGTTCACGGGCCGTATCATGATCGGCCGCCGTTACAACGAGGGTCTGCACCAGGCGATCGAAGCGAAAGAGGGTGTCAAGATCGCGCGCGAAAACAAGACGCTGGCCACCATCACCTTCCAGAACTATTTCCGTCTGTATGAAAAGCTGTCGGGTATGACCGGTACCGCGATGACCGAGGTGCAGGAATTCCGCGAGATCTACAGCCTGGACGCGGTCGAGATCCCGACCAACAAGCCCGTCATCCGCATCGACAACGACGACGTCATTTATCAGACCGAGGCGTTCAAGTTCAACGCCATCATCGACCAGATCGTCAAGTGCCACGAAAAGGGCCAGCCCGTGCTGGTCGGTACCGTGTCGATCGAGAAGAGCGAAAAGCTGTCGAACGCATTGAAAAAGCACGGCATCAAGCACAACGTGCTGAACGCGAAGCACCACGACAAGGAAGCCGAGATCGTGGCGCAGGCCGGTAAGTACGGCGCCGTCACCATCGCCACCAACATGGCGGGCCGCGGCACCGACATCATGCTGGGCGGCAACGCGGAGTTTTTGGCCAAGAGCGAGATGCGCCGGCTGGAATACTCCGAAGAGCTGATTGCCGAGGCGGACGGCTTCGGCGACACCGACAACGAAGAGATTCTGGAAGCGCGCCGGCTGTTCCAGGAGCTGAAGGATAAGTATAAGGAAGAGATCAAGGACGAGGCCCAAAAGGTGCGCGACGCCGGCGGTCTGTATATCATCGGCACCGAGCGGCACGAGTCCCGCCGCATCGACAACCAGCTGCGCGGCCGGTCCGGCCGTCAGGGCGACCCGGGCGAAAGCCGTTTCTTTCTGTCCATGCAGGACGACCTGCTGCGCCTGTTCGGCGGCGACCGCATGAGCTCCATCATGAACAGCCTGCCCGTCGATAACGACATGCCCATCGAGGTCGGCCTCATCACCCGCCAGGTGGAGGCCGCGCAAAAGAAGGTGGAGGGCAACAACTTTGCCACCCGCCGCCACGTGCTTGCGTTTGACGACGTGATGAACCGCCAGCGCAACGTCATTTACAGCGAGCGCGACATGGTGCTCAAGGGCGAAGACATGAAGCCCGTGATCTCCAAGATGATCGACGAAACGATCGACGCCGCCGTTGCGTTCTTCTGCCCCAACAGCGGGCACCGGGAGGACTGGCACCTGGCGTCGCTGCGTGAAAAATACAACGGCTGGCTGACCAGCGAAAGCGACTTTACCGACGATGACGAGGACCTGACGCCCGACGGCATCAACGCCCTTTTGAAAGAGCGCGCCCACAAGCTGCACGACGAACGCGAAGCGAAATACGGCACGGAATTCATGCGTGAGATGGAGCGCGCCATGCTGCTGCGCTGCGTGGACATGCAGTGGATGGACCACATCGACGCGGTGGACGAGCTGAAGCGCAGCATCAATCTGGTCGCCTACGGCCAGAAGGACCCGATCGTTGCCTTCCGAGAAGAGACAGCCGATATGTTTGAGGCCATGATCTCCACCATTCAGGAGGACACCGTGCGCATCGTCCTTTCGGCGCAGTTCAAGACCGAAGAAGAGATCAAGCGTGAGCAGGTGGCCAAGGTCACCGGCACCAGCGGCGGCAGCGGCGACGGCAGCGAAAAGAACCGCACTGTGCGCAAGAGCAAGAGCGACAAGATCGGCCCGAACGATCCCTGTCCCTGCGGCAGCGGAAAGAAATACAAAAAGTGCTGCGGTCGTCCGGAACTGCGCAATCAAAAAACGGAATAACGACCCATACCTGCGGAGGGAACCAAGTTGCTGGAACTGAAACACATCTCTTACGTCGTCGGGGACAAGGTGATCCTGAACGACGTCAATCTGAAAACCGACGACCGCTTTGTCGCCATCACCGGCCCGAACGGCAGCGGCAAATCCACCCTGGTCAAGATCATCATGGGCCTCATCACGCCCACGGCGGGGCAGGTCATCTTCAACGGAGAAGACATCACGGGCGACCCGATCAACGTGCGGGCCGACAAGGGCATCAGCTTTGCCTTTCAGCAGCCGGTCCGGTTCAAGGGCCTGCGCGTGGGCGACCTGCTCAAGCTGGCATACCGCGGCGAAAAGAACGTGGTGGAGGCCTGCGAAATTCTGCGCGACGTGGGGCTGGACCCGCGCCTGTATCGTGACCGCGAGCTGAACGACACGCTGTCCGGCGGCGAAATGAAGCGCATCGAGATCGCCATGGCCGCCGCGCGGGGCAGCGCGCTGTCGCTGTTTGACGAGCCGGAGGCCGGCATCGACCTGTGGAGCTTTCAAAGCCTGATCCGCATTTTTGAAGCGCTCTATGCCAAAACGGCGGGCAGCATCCTGATCATCAGCCATCAGGAGCGCATTCTGAACATTGCGGACAAGATCATCTATCTCAAAAACGGAACCGTCGAATGCTTTGACGAACGCGACGCCGTGCTTTCATACATTGCCGCGGTTCAGAAGAAGGAGGCGCAGCGGGCATGACCGAAACCGAAAAGCATATTCTCAAAGAGGTTGCGGCGCTGGACGCCCTGCCGGTCGGCGCCTATAACATCCGCAGCAACGGCGTGTCCGCCGCGCGCAACACCACGGCGGATATCGATATCGTGACGAAGGAAGACGTCTCCGGCATCGACATCATCATCAAGCCCGGGACGAAGAACCAGAGTGTCCACATCCCCGTCATCATCAGCGAAAGCGGACTGAAAGAGGTCGTCTATAACGACTTTTTCATCGGCGCAGACTGCGACGTGACCATCATCGCCGGCTGCGGCATTTCCAACTGCGGCGGGCACGACAGCCGCCACGACGGCGTCCACAGCTTCCACGTGGGCCAGAACAGCCGCGTGCGCTATGTGGAAAAGCACTATGGCGAGGGCACCGGCACCGGCAAACGTCTGATGAACCCGACCACCGTGGTCCACCTGCAGGACGGCGCCTATATGCTGATGGAAACCGCCCAGATCGCCGGCGTGGACGACACGCTGCGCGAAACCAAAGCCACGCTGGCAGAGAACGCCATGCTGGAGATTCACGACAAGATTCTCACCGACGGCGACCAGCACGCCACGGCAAAAATGACCGTGGACCTCAACGGCAAGGGCAGCACCTGCGACCTCATCAGCCGCGGCGTTGCAAAGGGCGACAGCTTTCAGGAGGTCAACCTTGCCATCAACGGCAAGGCCGAATGCCGCGGCCATGCCGAATGCGACTCCATCATTATGGATCGCGGCGTCATTCTGGCCACCCCGGCGCTCAAGGCGGAATGTGTGGACGCGTCACTGATCCACGAGGCCGCCATCGGCAAGATCGCCGGCGAGCAGCTTGATAAGCTGATGACCCTCGGCCTGGACGAAAAGCAGGCGGAGGACATGATCGTGCAGGGCTTTTTGCGCTGAGCGATCGCGGTGGGCACCTCTAAAAACTGCGCGCCGCTCAAACGACTTGAGTTTAGAGGTACCCAATCCACAACCATACAAAACGAAGAGATTGCAGCCACCCGGACCGCAATCTCTTTTTTCATGATTATAGGCAACACCGCACAAATGCGGCAGCGCCGGCGGCAGAGCGTCACTTTGCCAAGGCGGTCAGTTTGTCTTTGATCGCGACGAACCGCGGATCCTCCTGAATGGGATCGTATCTGTCCTGTTTCAGATAAAAGCTGAAGTACCACGCGCAATTGTGTTCCGCCGATTCCTTCTGCGGAAGCGCGCAGACGCGCTCGACGTGGTCCAGCATGGCTTCGAGGCAGGTCAGCGTTTCGTCCGTTCTGTCCGCCGCAACGTGGTAGGTGGCCATGTACCGGTAAAGTGTGGCAATATTGTTCTCCATGTCCGCTGCTGCTGCGCTGCCGATGACGTCTGCCGCGAGCTTGCAGAACGCGATGAGGCCTTCAAAAAACCGGAGCTTTGTGTCCCACATTTCTACTTCGTTTGGGAGCTCATACGCCACATAGTCGCGCAGCTTCCAAATTGTCTGGAGCGTCAGCGTCAGAATCGCCGCGTCGACGTCTTTCTTTTTCTGATGCGTACCGCTGTAAAAATCCGCGATAAAGATCTCTCTGCAGAAGAAAATTCCCGGAAGCATGTTTGCGACCTCTTCATAGCCCTGCTCATCCTGCCATGCCTCCCGGTACAGCACAGCCAGCGTCTGGGCGCATTTGAATTTGAAGTCATAATCATCCGCCCGACGCATCAGATCGCGCAGCATCTTTTCCGCTTCCCGCAGCACCGCCTGATCCGGGTTCTCTTCATAGCGTTCATAGCACAGCTCCCTCGCGAGCGCAAAGCTGATTTTCGTGTCGCCCGGGAATTCCGCGTGGGCTTCCCGCAGCAGATCGACCGCCCCGGGGTCGTTGTTGAAGCCGTTTTCTTCTTCAAAACGTTTGATCTGCGCATAGATCTCCTCGCGTCTTGCTTCCCTTTTTGAAAGTTTCACACCGAGAAGCTCGTCCACGCTGATTTCAAAAAAGGCGGCAAGATCGGGCAGATAGTCGATCGCCGGGTACCCCGCGCCGGATTCCCACCGGCTGATTGCCTGCGGCGTCACGCCAAGACTGTCGGCCAGTTTTTCCTGTGTCACATTTTTTTGCGTTCTTAATTTTTTTATCGTTTCACCAATTGTAAGGTTCATGTTATCACCATCCCATTATATTTGCAGTTTTGAAATGTTTCGTTTGTTCGTGCGTTCTGTAAGCTTACATGCACAGTATAATGCATGCGTCCGGAAAAATCAATAATCAATTTATTGTTGAGTCATCAATGATTCGTTGATATCCTGCGCAGAGTGCAGCCGGCAGGCGGGCGTCCCTGCGCTTTTTTTTGCGGCGCAACTGCGGGTTGCTTGCATTTTGTTCGCGCATGGTGTATGATAGAGACAACCAAAGAACCGGAGGGATTCTATATGGAAAGCAAAGAGATTTTGAAACAGCTGCGTGAATCGCACGGCCTGACGCAGGAACAACTGGCCGCGCGCGTCCATGTGACCCGCCAGGCGGTCAGCCGGTGGGAGACCGGCGAGACCCGGCCCGATACCGACACGCTGAAACTGCTGTCAAAGGAATTTGACGTGTCGATCAACACCCTGCTGGGGTCGCCGCGGCAGCTCGTCTGCCAATGCTGCGGGATGCCGCTGCAGGAAGACGGCGTCATCAGCAAAGAGCCGGACGGCGCGTTCAACGAGGACTATTGCAAGTGGTGCTATGCGGACGGCGCCTATACCTACGAGAGCAAGGGGCCGCTGCTGGATTTTATGCTCGCGCACATGCCGAATCCGGAAGCAATTCCGGACGACGTGCGCCGCGCGCAGTTTGACGCATATCTGTCACAGCTCAAACACTGGCAGGGCGCGTGACGTTCGGTCCGGACAAGAGAAGCGCCGGCTCAAACGCAGACAGCTCAAAAGACGCGGTACCCGCACCGGGCGCCGCGTTTGTTTTATTTCATGCGGTTGTAAATCTCATTCGGCGTGAATCCGCGGTTTTGCGGAACCCGCAAGTGGTTGGCAAACGCCTGCCACAGTGAAACGAAGGTTTCGACTTCTGCTTTGGTCCGAAACGACCGTTTTGCGTACTTTTGAAACAGGTCGACGGCTGCATTGGTGCTTGGAAAAAAGTGGCGCAATTCAAAAGAAAGGTCAATCATGAATTCGGCGGCAGCCTCTTTGTCGACGCCCTTCAGCCCGGCCATGAAGTCGTGCAGCGCGATGTATTGACGGGTCGGTTCGACATAGCATTCATCTGTGTAGCGCAGCAGGTCTTCCTTGTTCGGTATATAAAACGGTTTGTCTGCCTGTTCGTCCTTTAAATCGAGATAATCCTCGGGTCCGTCGATGATCAGGTGTTCCGCGATCACCTCGCGGTCGATCGGCGCGGTCGGTTCGGCGTCTTCAAACAGCTCCTCCTGTCCGAGAACGGAATAAAACCGATGCTCTTTTCTTACGATGTCAATGAATTGAAGAAAGGGTTCCCGCTCGATCGGCGGGTTTTGTTTGTTGAACAGGCGCAGCACCCGCCGCACCTTGCAGATGCCGTAAAGATTGCTGCAGGCCGATAAGTAGTCATGCAGCAGCGCGATCGTTTCATCCGGCAGTCCCAGCGCGGCATAGGCGCTGCGGCGATCGGTATCTTCGGTTCGGCTTTTGTGTGTGTTTTCCATGATACAGGTCCTCCATGCGAAAAATCAGGTTCAAATCAATGATAACACGGCTTTTTCAAAATGTCCATCCCCCGACAGATTTTTCATCCGAACAGTAGACACGCTTTTAAAAAAGTGGTATAATTTTTCTTAAAATCAATGAAAGGTGGGATGACATGACTTCCATTTATGATACCCAAGAACTCATCAGCGCCAAAACGGTTCCAAAGATCGACTGTCATACCCACATTGTGACCGCCGCGATCCGTGACGAATACTTTTCACGCACTGACGGCCTTGCGCTGGTGATGCAGATGCCCGATTCCATCATGAAAAACCCGGACTGTGTGGCAACGGTCCTGTCAGACCCGCGGCTGTTTCTTTGCGCGGCGATCGACCTGAAGGCGCCGATCGCGCCGCAGTTGAACGCCATCGCGCCGAAAATCGAAGCGCACAAGATCGTCGGGCTGAAAATTTATCTGACCTATCAGCGCGGCCGTGCCGATGACGAAAAGATGACGCCGGTTTATGACTTTGCCCGTCGGCATCGCCTGACCGTGACCTTTCACACCGGGCTGTGCTCGCTGGTTTTGCCGACCGACAACGACATGGCCGGCAGCGACGCGCGCCATATCGAGCGGGCGGCCCAAAAGTATCCGGACGTGAACTTTGTGATCGCCCATCTGGACGACCCGCGGTTTCGCCCGTGCGTCGAGATCCTTGCGCGCAACGACAATTTGTATTCCGACGTTTCCGGCGCGTATGAGACCGGAACCAAAGAGGGCAACGACGTGGACGGCGCCATCGAGATCTTTAAGGATGCGATCCTTTCGCAGCCGGGGATGGAGAAAAAGATCCTTTACGGTACCGACTTCTGTCCGCTGCTCAATATGGGCCAGTTGGACGAATATGACACGACGATTGAGCGCATCTTCCGGCCCCGGGATGTTCGCGCCGTGTATTTTGACAACTGCCTGCGCGCCTTTCCGCGCTTGAGCGACTATATTATATAAAGAAAGGATGTTTCCCATGGATAATCAAGCAAAACATAAAACAAGCTTTGGCAAACAACTGCTTGCCCTGATCAAATCTTTCACGCCGTATCAAATCACCTATTTGGTGGTGGTGCTGGCGGTGACGGCGGCGTTCGTCATCTTTATGCCGGACATGATGCTGGACGATACGTCCAACAAGTTCGTGCTGGTCTGTTCCGTCATCGCGGTGATCGCGAACCCCATCTGTGAGCTCTTGATCTCCAAACAGAGCAAGATGAACTTCCTTGTGGATATTTTTTTGATCGAGGCCACGGAGTTTTTCATCTGTCTGCACATCGGCTCCTATGCGGTTGCGGCGGTGACGCTGCTGTTCTGGATCCCGGTTGATATCGTCAGCTATGCCCAATGGTCAAAGAAGCCCGACGAGATCAAAGAAGAAGAAACGCAGGTGCGCCGCCTGACCTGGGCGCAGGACGTCGGCGTGATCGCCGCGGTGCTGGCTTTCGGCTTTGGCGTGGGTTATCTGATGAGCAAGCTGCCGGGCCTTGCCGACGGCTATCTGGATGCCTTCTCTGCCGCGTTCGGCATGGCAAACGGCATTCTGCTGCTGCTGCGCTACAACGAGCAGTGGTACGCCTGGTTCGCGACGCTGGTGTGCTATACCGCGCTGTATATCCAGACGCACAGCTACATCATGCTGGTCACCGTTGCCGCGATGTTCGTCAACACCTGCTATGGCTTTGTCAAGTGGCTGATCTATACCAAAAACCACAAAAAGCTCCACGCCGCCGCACGCAGCAAGCGGGAAAAGAACAAAGCCGAAAAAGCGAAGTCCCGCAAAAAGACCGCGAAAAAGCAAAGACAATATCAGCGCAACCGAAAATAATAATCGCACGCCGCTCCTTCGGGGCGGCTGTTTCATGGGTCACACCGGCTGCCGCGTTCTGCCGGATGGTTTGCATCTTGACAATCCGGCGCTTTTTTATATAATGAAAAGGAGCGCTTTTCGGCGCGTCGTCAGGCGTAAAATCCATACTACAGCCACGGGTTTCGCTGCGCTATAATAAAGGAGCAAGCGGGCCACGGCCGCACACAGCCGGCCCGAACGAAACCGAAGGGAGAGTTTCCTATGAAAAAACTGGTATCCATTCTGCTGATCATCGCAATGGTGATCACCGGCCTGTCCGCCGGCTTTGCCGCCTTTGGCGAAGAGGGGGACGCGGCAAACGACACCGCCGGCACATCCACCGCCACCATTTTGGTCAGAGCCACCGAAAAGCGCTACAAATGGGGCGACGAAATCGGCCTTGACGTTGAGGTCACCAACACCGGCGACAAAACGCTGCACAACCTGACCGTCAATTCCAAGCCGCGCCGTGCCGCTCATTTCTGGGCAGAGGACGGCGCCGACAGCGCCAAAATCGACACACTGGCGCCGGGCGAAACCAAAACGGTCCGCCTGACCTATACGGCGGAACGCTGGTCGGCCTTTAAACGTGCGTCCGGCTCGCCGATGAGCGCGGCCCGCAGCCTGTTCAGCAGCTTTGTGTCCGGCGTCGGCACCCTGCATGCGGTCACCAGAGTGAAGGTCGGCTGGTTCCATTACCGCTTCAAGATCGGCGTCAGCGGCGAAGGCCTGGAGGCGGCCAAGCCGGTCAAGGGCGCAAAACCGACCGGTTCGTCTGAGATCACCCTGACGTCCAGCGTTTCCGAACTCATGAAGGAATCCGGCAAGGCGCAGGTCTACTTCTATGCGGAATGCCACAAAGCGCCCGAAATGATCTCGCTGATCGACGGCGCCGGCAAAACGGTCGCCACCATGAAGGACGACGGCTATTATGCAGAAAGCAGCGACGACCTGCAGGGCGACGGCATCTACTCCTGCAAGCTGGAACTGGACAAGAACGTGGACACGGATTACACGTTCCGCGCGTCTTATGACAATGTCACATCCAAAGACCTGACCGTCAAGGTCATCAAGCCGCTGACAAGCGAAGAGCTGAAGGCCATCGAAACCGTGGACACCGCGCTGAAAGAAAAGGTGTTCGCCGCCCCCGCGTTTGAATCGGCGGATACCCAGGGCAGAAAAGAACTGGCCAAGAGTGTGCTGGAGGGTATGAAGGAGCAGGGCCTGATCGACGGCGGCTCGATCTTCTACAGCGAAACCAACAGCGCCTATACATTTAAATACAGCAGCGGCATCCTGGGCGCGGTGCTCCTGAACGATTGGGACGAAGAGACAAACGGACCGGACGACGACACGACCGCCGCAGCAGCCGGAACCTACAACGCTGTGACCTCCACCGCATCGGTCGGCGACGCCATCATCCTGTGGTCGTTTGACCAGGCCTGGGATACCGAAAACTTCCGCAAGCCGTTCTATTCCCAGCTTGAAAAAGACTGGAATGCCATGGGTCTGACGACAACGGTCGACTGGAATGTGACGGTGGATGATTACAAGAACCTGAGCGGCTATGAGGTCATCGTCTTCAGCGGTCACGGCGCATATGAAACCTACAAATATGACGGCAAGGAAGAGACGCATGCGTCCCTGCTGCTGAGTGAAACCGCCACCAGCGAAAAAGACAAGGCGTACTCCGCAGACCTGAAGGAATTCAGAATCGGCCACATCGCGGTTGCCGGCGGTACCAAATATGCGATCCTGCCCGAATTCTTTGACCACTATTATCAAGAGGGCGATCTGAGCGGCGCGTTCATCTTTGCAGAAAACTGCGAGTTCAGAGGGAACGACGGCAAGGTCAACGACGAAATGCCGCAGGCGCTGCTTGACGCGTCGGCAGAGGCGGTCGTCGGGTTCCACAATTCCGTGGACGGCAAATACTCCCGCAACCTGATGAATGATTATGTGGAAGCACTGGTTGACGGCCAGACGGCAGAGGGCGCGTTTGACACCGCCCGCGATCAGCGGGGCAAGGATGACGGCAATGGTGCGTACCCGCTGATGGAGGGGAACGAAGATGCGGTCCTGGTCCACACCGGTATCCAGAACGGCGATTTTGAACAGGCTGCGACCCCGGTCAAATGGGGCGCGACCGGCGACACCCGCGTGATCGCCAAGCTCGGCGACCTGCAGCCGCAAAGCGGTTCCAGAATGGCCATCATCACCACGGGCATCGGCTCCGGCGAAAGCGTCTATCTTGAGGGTACCGAGGGCAGCATCCTGCAGCAGTCCTTCAAAGTGGACGCAAGCAACAAAAAGCTTTCCTTCCGCTATGACGTCGTGTCGGAAGAGCCCACGGAATACGTCGGCACAAAGTATGACGACACCTTTGTGGCAGAACTGATCGACGAGAACGGCAATGTTGTTGAAACGATCGCCAAGGCCAGCATCAACACCTGCGACTGGCACAGCATCTCCGGCATCAACTTTGACGGCGGCGACAACACGACCTATCACACCAAGTGGCAAAGCGTGTCCTTTGACCTGAGCAAATACGTCGGCCATCAGGTGACCCTGCGCTTCAAGACCTATGACAAGGGCGACTCGATCTATGACACCGCGGTCCTGATCGACGCGGTCGCCACCACGGCGAAATAAACAATCACCTATACAGAAACACCGTACTTTGGGCGGTGCAAAATAGGGATTAAGCAGTCGCAGCGGCGCACTTATTTGTGAAATACTGCGTTGCAGGGCATGGGTATCCGTCAGGATGACCCATGCCCTGCGCCTTGCCTTTCGCAAAAACTGCATCCGCTGCGATGCACAGCAGTTTTTCGCCAGCTATTTTTTGTTTGAGCAATTTGCCGGGAATTGGGTCATCCTTGGCGGATACCCGATTCCCGGCAAGCAGTTCAGGCGGAAAAGAGCGGCGAAAAACCTGCTTTATCCCTATTTTGCATCGCCCTTGGTGCGGTGTTTTTGCGGTACGGGGCACGCGCGCGGCCGCCGCAAACGAGCAATGAACCGGCAGGGGTACGTCTTGAAATGCACCCCAAAAGTTAGACAATGTGGTATAATGTCTAACAAGGGGGTGCATTTTTCATGCCAAAAGGAATACCGAACAAGAGGTATACAGGAGAATTCAAACAAAAAGTTGTAGAAACAATGCAACAGGAAAGG
>JAFRUA010000074.1 GCA_017434855.1 Clostridia bacterium | reverse complement strand
GTTTTACCCACAGCACATGGCGATTTTCTTCATATTTTGTGCGGCGGCGGTAAGCAAACATTGTTCTGCAACCTTGGAAAGACCACGCATTTTGCAATAGCGTAGTCCGAATAATTCTTTGGAATCGGCAAAGCTGCGCTGTATGGTTGAGTCATTCATACTTTTCTGGTATAATATTTGTAATTATTCTGAGACTTGATGAGGTGTGAATATGCCATATGAAGAGGACTCCGTTGTAGCGGAATGGATGAATCGGCTCAGAGATCTGAATGTCAAAACAAAAAAGATGTTTGGTTGTTATTGCCTTTACTGTGATGGCCAGGCCATTGGTTGGATACATGACAGTGTTCTTTCCCTGCGTGAGGTTGGGCTTACATACCTGCCAAAAGAGATCAAAAGACCATGCCCTGAAGACAAAATACAGGAACTGGTAATACCTTTAGACTATGTCGATGCCGAATGGCTGTCAAAGGCGGTTCAGGATACCGCAGATAACCGAAAAAGAGGCAAATGATTCCAATGAACGAATTCCCCATTGGTATACTTTTTTGCGTTCTTTCTATGCCTTGGCGCACTTTTACGCGGTCTTTCACAGGAGAAGTGTTCATTACAGAATCGTAATGGATGCTTCTTTTTTTTGAAATTGCAAGACCTTGCAAGGATCGAAAATGAACCGAACCCGAACGCACAGCAAGGACCGCCTTTGGCCATCGGCCGCGGGCGGTCCTGTTTGCTTTGCTTTTTATTTGATGAACGGGAACAGTTTGTGCAGCAGATTGCGGAAGAACGCGAGCAGACGCTGGAAGAAATTCAGTTGCTCCGGTTCCGGCTGGGCGGGATGCTCATAGGCGTCCAGTGCGGCGTCAACCTCGGTCTGGGCGGCGGTCAGGTTTTCCATCACAGGCAGCAGCTTTGCTTTGGCATCGGCGTCGGTCCCGGTCGCATAGGCGGCATAGAGCGCATCCTTGTTTGCGTGGGTAAAATAGGGCGTCGCGTCCCAGCCCGGCAGCTTGAAGCCAAGGTCCAGCCCATAGCCCCAAAGGGTGAATTGCCAGCGGATGACATAGGTGTTGCCGTAATCCTGAAAGCCTTTGTTGCGCGGGGTGTTGTTGTTTTCCAGCCCGAACTTTGCAATGTTGTCGCTGATCATAAAGTCATTGACCGTGACCATCCAGCCGGATTGGTCGGTATAGTCCATTTCATCCAGCGAGCGGTCGGCGTTTTTCCGAACGGTCCGGTTGGACGGGCCGCCGTTTTGCGTGATGACGGCCGGGATATTCACCGTGCCCTTGTCGATGTCTTCCACGCCGGTCAGATAGGCGATGTTCTTGTCCCACCGGGCGTTGAAGTGTGCGGTCAGATTTTTGTCGCGCAGCATGGCGAGCGTCGCCATCGCCACCGTCAGGTTTCGCTTGGTGAAGGGGCCGAAGCCCTGCGGCGCCAGCAGGGCGTTGATCTCGTCCATCGTGTATTTTGTCGGCGTCACATAAAAGCCCTGGCCCAGCGTCAGGCCCTCCATGCTGATGATGACCTGAAAGTCGTCGGTGTGCAGCGCCATGCCCTGCAGCGGCACCGCCGTACACAGCAGCACACACAGCAGAACGATGCTGAGAATCCGTCGAAGCTTCATAATCGTCCCCCTTTATCAGCGGTTGAACAGCCGCCGGCCGATGTCGGAGAACCAGTCGCGGACCTTCAGGATCAGGCGGTGCAGCGCGGCAACCAGCCGGCCGGGGAACTTGTCTGCGTGCGTCCGGCCGCAAAGCGCGCAGGCGCCGTCGTCTTCCGGCGTATCCGGCGTATCCGGCGTATCGGGCGTATCGGGCGTCGGATCGGTGCCGGGCACGGTGACCTCCACCGCGACGTTCTGCCGATAGAGCTTGTCAAAGCGCGGGTCGTCCGGGTACCGCTCGGCATAGCGCTCAAACGCAGTGCTGGACAGACAGGCGTAGATCGTGACGGTGGTGTTTTCCTTCTGCGGCGTCACAAGCAGATTTTCATGCGTAATGACGTCCGGGTCGGAGGACTGGAACCGATCCCACTGCTCCGACGGATGGAAGGGATCGAGCGCAACGGCGCTGATGCCCGTGTCGGTCTGGTCCTGATAGGTATACTGCCACTGCAGACTGCCGGTTTCATCCTCGATCACGCCATAGAACGCGGACAGGTTCGCGGTCACGGCGGCGGCGCTCTCGTTGGCGCTGTTGTTGAATCCGTCAAACAGCGCGGCCTTGGCACGCTCCATCAGGGCGGTCTGGGCGGCCAGCTCCGCCTCGGTGATCGGGGCAACGGTCAGGGTGATCTCCTTTGTCACGGACAGGTCGCTGTAGTCCTTGTGCGCCATTGTAACCGTCAACGTCACGTCTTTCGCGTCCTCGCCCGGCAGCGGACGGTAAACCCACGCACGCGCGCCGAGGATGGAGATCGTTTCTTCGTCGCCTGACGTCACGGTGAAGGCATAGCTCTGCGGATTGGTGATGCCCGCCGTTTTCGGCAGCAGCAGTTGAACGTCATAGGTGACGTTCGCCGGGTCGACCGGGGCTTTGGTGCCGATGTAAGTCAGCTTGTCCGTGGTGTATTTTTCATCAAGCTCCTGCTGCATCCAGGCTCTGAGCTCGTCGCCGGTGCCCTTGACCGTCACGTCAAAGGTCTTTGTCACGGTGATGGGCGCTTCGTCATAGCCCGTGCGCTGGAAGCTGAACGTCGCGGTCAGCGTGACGTCAACGTCGTTCATCGGGCGGCGCAGGATGCCGCGGTACGGCGCAAACAGGGTGTCGGCAGAACTCTGATCCGAATCGCTGATCAGCAGCACGCCGGGGCGGCTGCTTTCCCAACTGACAAGCGACCAGAGGATCTGCTCGCCGTTGTCGTCAAGCACGGCCTTCGGCAGCTTCAGCTCGGTCGTCAGGGCGTCCAGCGATTCGTTGTTGCCCTTGATGGCGTCGGCCGTCACTCTGGACGCGACCTGGGTCTCGATGGCGTTCCGGGCTTTGTCGGCATCCCAGTTCACGGTGGCGGTCGCCGCATAGGTCGTGGTCTTGCCGCCCTTCGCAAAGGTGAAGGTCACGGGGATGGACGCGAACCACAGCGGACGATACCCCGACGGGTCGGCATAGAAATAGGTGACCGTGCCGTCGTCGGCAATGGCCGCCGTGCCGTCGTCCGGGTTCTCGGCGAACGCAACGCTGACGGTGATGCCCTGATAGCCGTACTTTTCCAGCGCGGTGGAAATCATGTCGTTGACATTCGTATCTTCGCCGAAGGTCGGCTTCAGGCGGAACCAGTGGTCGGCAAGCGCCTGTTTTGCGTGCTCCATGAACATGACCGCGCCGCTGTCGTCGGAATCAAGCAACTGACCGCAGACGGTGCAGTACAGGAAAAACGCGTCGGAGGATTCGTTGGTGTCGATCTGCCATTCGCCGGGCGTGTGCTTGCCGGTGGCGGGGATCGGCTCGGTATAGGTGTGGCCCTCGGTTCCCTCGTCGCAGGAGGTACAGGTGAAGGTCATCACGCCGTCTTTGCCGCAGGTGGCGGGCGTGGTCTCAACGCCGTCGTCATAGGTGTGGACGTGCGCGGGGGTCCCCGCTTCGACCGTCAGCGTGCTGTTGTCGGGAATGTTGTTTTTGGCGACGATGTCATCCGTTCCGCCGCCCGCAGACAGGGTGCCGGTGTTGGAACAGCCCCTGATCGTGATCGCCGGACGGGACGTATAGGTGGCATAGCTCGACGCGATATTGATCTGGCCGACGATGCCGCCCGCATAGCCATAGTCGCCGGTGCCGCCGGTGACCGCGCCGTTGTTGACGCAGTTTTCGATTAAATTGACGTCGTCACTGCTCGCCGCGCCAATGGCCGCGATGATGCCGCCCGCATAACCGGCAGCGTTGGTCGCGGTGATGCTGCCGTTGTTGACGCAGCCGGAAACGGTGCCGCCCATGTTTTGCGCTACGATGCCGCCGGCGTAATTGCGCACGCTGATGGCCCCATTGTTGGTGCAGTCTTTTACAGTGCCGTAGTTCTTCGCGGCAATGCCCGCGCTGTACTGGCAGTTCTTTGTGCCGCTGGGATAGCTGATCGACATTTCGTTGACGCAGTTTTCGATGGTGCCGTGATTTTCATACACGAACGCGGCGTTGTAGGTCCGTGCCGCATTGAACGTCATGCTGCCGCCGACGGTCAGGTTTTTGATGACGCCGCCCGCATTCAAGACCTTGAACAGGCTGTGAAAGTTGCCGGTCGGGTTGGTTTTGGTATAGGTGATCGTGTGACCGTTCCCGTCAAACGTGCCGCTGTAGCCGTCCGTGAACGCGGTGGTCCATTCGCCAAGGTCGATGTCGGCGTCCAGGATGGCGTCGGCAGCCGCGTCGCCCGCAACAAAGGCGGCAAAGTCTTCGACCGTTGCGATGTGCACCGGGCCGCCCGCAAGCGCGAACGGCAGCGTGCCGAGCAGCATCAGCAGCGTCAGCAGCAGGGCAAGCGGGGTTTTGAATGCATGTTTCATGGTCATTCTCCTTTTCAAAAAAATCAAGCGTGAAGGGGGACGTCACGGTTCCTCTTCACGCCAAAGCACAAAAACCAAAAGACACAAAAGGGTCTGACTCTTGCCGAGCGTTTCGGTAGGCAGAAAAGCGCATACCGAACCGCGGCAAACACAGAAATGGCGGTTGCTCCGGACTCGAACCGGATTCCTTCTCTACTCAGCGCACAACTTTTCAAACTGTGTCTTTTTCGATTCAGTTGTTGTTTTTATTCTATCATAGAATCTCAGCGAATGCAAGTGTTTTGCAAAATTTTAAAGCATTGGTCCGCCGTATCCCGGATCACATCCGTCAGTTCCAGCTTTGAGAGCCAATCCGCAGGCAGCGCAGTGGCGCCGAAATACGCGCCGATGATGTTGCCGGCGATCGCACCGGTGGAATCGCTGTCGCCGCTGTGATTCACGGCCGCGATCAAAGAAAGCCTCGGGTCCTCATAGCGCAGCGCGGCATAGACGGCGACGGCCAGCGCCTCTTCGCCGACCCAGCCCTCGCCGAGGGATGCGATCCTTTCATGCTCCGAATTATGTTCCGCACAAGTTACTGTTTCTTCGGCCAACCGGATTGCCCGGCGCAGCAGGTCGTCCAGCGTTTTCATTTCCGGGATGCTTCCGTAGGCCCGGTTCGCCACGGTCAGCGACGATTCCACATGTGTCCGAAGGCGGATGCCCGGCAGAAAGACACAGCGGTACACAAGGTCAGACAGCACCGCCGCCGGCAGCCAGCCCAGCGGGTGCCCGTGGGTGATGGCGGCCGCCGCGGCGCCGTTGCCGAGCGGCGTGCCGGGCAGCACCCCGGGCGGGAAAAAGCCCAGCGGCGCGGTGCGCATGACGCCGCCGCAGCCTTTGCTGTGATTGAGCGGCGCGTCGGGCGTTCCCATTCTGCCGGACAGCAGCGCGGACAGGCAGGTATTGCCGGGCGCGCGGCAGCGGTTCAGTTCCGGCACCGTCCGCAGTCGGCTGGCCGCATCCCAGCGCGACGCAGCGTGATGCCCCTGCGTCTGCAGCCAGCAAAGATAGCTTTGCCAGACCGCGTCCGCCACATCCATAACAGCATTGCGCCGCCTTGCGTCGGCATAGCCGAGCACGAGCCCTTCCGCCGTAAACAGCGTCATCTGGGTATCGTCAGAGACACGGGCCGCCCCGCCGTCGGGCACAAGATCACAGATGCCGTCATGCCCGAACTTTGATTCAATATCTGACCATCGGTCAAACTCCACCGGATAGCCGAGCGCGTCGCCCAATGCGCCGCCCAGCAGGCAGCCCGCGATGCGGTTGTGAATCATATCTGCATTCATTCGTTATCCCCCGTCAAAAGATTAGGCTCGCTTTGCTGTCCCATTTGGAATACAGGTGGCCGTTCGGCCGCAGGATCAGATATTTGACCGCCGTTTTCTGCGCCTCCTGCGACATGGAGTCCTCATCGACCACGACCGAGAAGCCCTCGTAATCATAACGGTCCGCACCGTATTCCAGCGTATCGAGATAGCGCCCGCGCGCCTTGATGTCTTGTTTCAGCGCTTCGATGAAACCGGTGGTCGTTCCGGTCACATGGCGGCTGATCCATTCGCCCTGCGGCGTGTCCGCATCCGGCGCCCAAAGCGCGCGAAAGGTGATCTGGTCGGCGCCCAGCGCGCCGCAAAGGTCAACCACGCTGCGCGGCGTAAAGGCATGGTGCGCCAGGATGCCGTCGTTCATATTCAAACAGATGCGCAGGTTCATGTTGCGCCGTTTGACGGCCTTGCAAAATGACGCCAGACACAGACGCATATCTTTTGTGCGGATCATCTCGCGGTTGGCTTCGTCGTCGTCAAGGCAGGCGACCGAGACAGCGACGGTCGTCAGGCCCACGGAGTTTTTGAAGAAGTCCAGAAACTCTTCGTCAATGAACGCGCCGGAGGTCTGCATCTCAATGTTCAGAAACGGCGACGGAAGATGCTTGTTGATCTCGCTGAATACGCGCAGGAATTCCCGGTTTTGCTGCGGCTCGTTGTTGCCGGTCAGCATACAGGTGTTGCATCCGTTTTCTCTTGCATACGCCAGTCGCTTGCGCAAATCGTCCGCATAAAAGGAATAGGAGCACACGTCGGTGAAGCGGTCGTCATAATCCGCCGTGTGCATTTTGCTGCAGCAAAACACACAGTCGTTGATGCAGCGTTTCGCCGGTACGCAGACCGACAGGCTTTGAATGTTCATCGTCAACCCTCCTGTGTCTGAATCAGATGAATGATTTTTTGCACGCTCATTCCGTGCGCTTCCAGCAATGCGTCGGCGCGGAAGTCGGAATGGAACGCTTTTGAAATGCCAAGGTTGATGACCCGAAGGCCGCTCGAACCGTAAAACGACGCGACCCGCTGACCGTAGCCGCCGTCAAGCTCCCCGTCCTCCATGGTCACAACCAGGCGGTGATCTTTTTTCAGCGCGTTCAGCAGCACCTCGTCCACACCCGACAGAAAGCAGGGGTTGATCACCGTCAGCGGCCGCCCGGTCTCCTTTTCAAAAGCGTCCGCCGCGTCCAGCGCCATGGGAAGCAGCGCACCCACCGCGATCAGCGCCGTGCCGCTGCCCTTGCGCAGCACCTTTGCACGGCCGGGCAGGAATGTCGTTTCGTCTTTGTTTTCGCGGGAATAGAACCGAACCGGCACGCGGATCGCCGTCGGGTGCTGTTTTTGCGTCGTGGCATAGCGGAACATCTCCAGATACTCTTCCCGCGTTTCGGGCGCCAGATACACAAGGTTTGGCACATGCGTCAGCATCGGGATGTCACACAGTCCGAGATGTGTGTCGGATTTCATGCCGAACGCGCCCGGCAAAAGGACCAGAACGGTCGCCGGGTTGTTGTTGAGACAAAGGTCGTGAGACAACTGGTCATATGCCCGCTGCAGGAACGGGGCATACACGCCGAACACAGCCGTTCCCCCGTACCGCGCAATGCCGCTGGCCATGGCCATGGCGTTTTCTTCCGCGATTCCGACGTCCACAAAGCGGCCCGTGCGTTCCCACGCAGCCCGGTCTTCTCCCACAAAGCCGAGCGCCCGCGGCGTTCCCGCCGTCAGGACCACTGCGGTTTTGTCGCGTTCCAGCAATGCGGTCAGGCTGTCGTGCACCGTGGTGTCATATTTCGGCGGTCCGTTTTTCGGGCTGCCGTCCGCCACATGAAACGGGCCGGCGGAGTGCCAGTTTTCCCGGTCGGTCTCGGCATAGGGCAGACCCTTTCCCTTGATCGTGCGGATGTGCAGCACGATCGGGTGGTCAATATCGCGAACGCTTTCCAGCAAGGCGACCAGCCGCAGCACATCATGGCCGTCGTCCAGATACCGATAGTCCAGGCCGAGGGCGCGGAAAAAATTGTTTTCGCTGTTTCCGCCGGTCGCGCGCAGGGCTTTCAGGCAGGCATACAGTCCGCCGTGATTTTCCGCAACGCTTTGATCGTTGTCGTTCAGAATAATGATCAGGTTCTTTTTGTACGCCCCGGCGGTGTTGAGACCCTCGTATGCCTCGCCGCCGCCCAGCGCGCCGTCGCCGATCACGGCGATGATGTTTTCGGTGCCGCCGGCCGCGTCGCGCCCCTTGGCAAGCCCCAGCGCAAGCGAAACCGAGGTTGCCGTGTGGCCGACCTTAAAACAATCGTGTTCGCTTTCCCGCGGGTTGGTAAAACCTGTGACATCGTGAAAATGCGCAGGGTCCAGATATGCCGCTTTGCGCCCGGTCAGAATCTTGTGCGCATAGCATTGATGTGAAACATCCCAGACGATCTTATCCTGCGGCGACGAAAAGACCCTGTGCAGCGCCACCGTCAGTTCCACCACGCCAAGGTTGGAGCCGACATGGCCGCCGGTCCGGCTCAGCCGCCCGATCAATGCTTCGCGCACCTCGTCGGCAAGGGTCTGCAGCTGCGCCGGCTGCAAGGCTTTGACGTCTGCCGGCCCGTTGATTGTTTCTAAAACCATGGTTTATCATCTCCTTCAACGGCGCGCGGTGTTTCGCGCTTTTTCAGTACGGTCAGCGCCGCGTAGTGCAGCACCTCAAAGCGGTCCGGCGCTTCGGCGGCCAGCATCGCCTTGTGCGCTGCTTCCCACTGCGCCAGCGCCGCCGGCGAAAGGGACGCGCCCGTGCCGCGGCAGGCTTTCATCCGGCCGTGCCAGCTTTCCCGCGTGAAGGGGATGCGCAGGTCATATTCCTCACGGTCCGCAATCTCAAAATACCGCAAAACAGGCTTTGGCACGTCGATCGGGTGACGGGATTCGTGCGCGCCGGTCCACACCGGGTTGAAGCGCAGTACCAGCGCTTCGCTTTTGCCGGCAATCGCATCCTCATCCGGCAGCCACGCCAGATAAAGCAGCAGCAGCCGGCCGTCTTCTTTCAGCAGCCTCCACAGCACCGGCGCAACGGTCTCGTGGTCAAAGTACCAGAAGCACTGACAGGCCGTGATCACGTCAAAGCTGCGCTCGGGGTACGTCAGATGTTCGGCAGCCACGGCCGCATAGGCAATGTTCATCCCCGCCGCGTGCGACAGGCGCTTCGCCTGCTCGATCTGCGGAACGGACAGATCCGTGCCGGTCCACGTTGCGCCGTAACGGTACAGATTGCGCGGCAGCACGCCCGTGCCGGTGCCAAGGTCCAGCACCGTCTGGCCGGCAACGCAAAGGCCCCGGTCTGTAATCTTTTGATAAAAGACCGGCGGATAGACGTCCCGGTACTGCGCGTAATCCGCCGACGTCCGGTCCCAGTCAAAGGCATTGCCGGCGTCGATCCTGGGGTCATTGATCTGCATGATGATTTTCCCCTCAATGATACGTCGGCAAAAAGTCGCCGTGCGCTTCGATCAAGTCGTCCACCATCCGCCTGATGGTGTCGATATCCAGCTCGCTGCCGGTGTGGGGGTCCAGCATCGCCGCCTGATAGATATGCTCTTTTTTGCCGGTCACGGCGGCTTCGATCGTCAAAAGCTGCACGTTGATATTGGTCATGTTCATCGCGGCGCACTGCACCGGCAGCGCCCCCACGCGGCAGGGGTGCACGCCGGATCCGTTCACAAGGCAGGGCACCTCCACGCACGCCTCCCGGGGCAGGTTGGAGATCAGGCCGCCGGTGTTCAGCACGTTGCCGCCGATCTCATACGGAACGCCGGTCACGATGGCCTCCATAATGTGCGACGCATACTCGTTGGAGCGTTCGTGCTCCCGCACGCCTTTTTCCATCATATCGGCATAATCCTGTTTCCAGCGCTCGATCTGGTTGATGCAGCGGCGCGGGTATTCATCCAGCGGAATGTTGAAGCGGTCGATCAGCTCGGGGTATTTCGATTTGATATAGAACATGTTGTATTCGGCGTTGTGCTCGCTGGATTCTGTGCAGTAATAGCCGAAGTTGCGGATGTAATCCATGCGCACCCTGTCGTTCGCGTCGGGCTGCTCCATATAGGCAGCCACACGCGATTTGATCTCAGGATAGAGGTCCGCGCCGTTTTTATCTTTGATCTCCAGCAGCCACGCCATGTGGTTGATGCCGGCGATCCGTTCCCTGCGGCCCTCCAGCCGGTCTTCCATATCCAGCTTTTTCAAAAGGTCGCGGCTGCAGACCTGCACGCTGTGGCACAGGCCGACGGTTTTGATCGGCGTATAGCGCAGCATGTAACCGGTCAGCATGGCCATCGGGTTGACATAGTTGAGAAACAGCGCGTCCGGGCAGACCTGGGCCATATCGTCGGCAAAGTCCTTGAGCACCGGAATGGTGCGCAGGGCGCGCATGATGCCGCCGATGCCGAGCGTGTCGCCGATCGTCTGACGCAGGCCGTACTTTTTCGGTACCTCAAAGTCAATGATCGTGCAGGGGTCATACAGGCCGACCTGGATGGCGTTGACCACAAAGGCTGCGCCGCGCAGGGCGTCCTTGCGGTTTTCAACGCCGACATAGCACTCGATTTTGCCGCAGCCGCCCTTGGCTTTGCGGATCGCCTCCAGAATGGTGCGGCTTTCCTCCAGCCGCTCGGCGTCGATGTCATACAGCGCAAACACGCTGTCTTTGAGCGCTTCGGTGCACATGCAGTCGCCGATGACGTTGCGGGCAAAGACCGTGCTCCCCGCACCCATGAATGTGATTTTCATTGTGGCTGCTCCTTTCAATAACGGTTTATGTGAATGTTTCTTCTGACGCTTCCTCGTTCAGCCGCTCCTGCACGAAGACGACCTCGCAGGGCGACGAAATGACCATCACGCTTTCCTGATGAAAGAACGCGCACAAGTCCTTCGCAATCTCTGTCACGACCGTCTTTGGGACGTCCGTCAGCATCAGGGCAAGCGTGTTCTCTTCGGTATAGCGGCCGTCCTCGTGAAAATAGCCGCCGTTGATCGTGTGTACGGAAAACGCGGCCTCATAGCTGCGGCAGACGTTTTTCAGAATGGAAAGGTATTTCTCCGTGTTGAATTTCTGAACGCCCGTTTCCGCGTCGTTCAGGCCGATATAAATGGTTGATTGCAGAATCTGTCCGTCCACCATGGGACCTCCTTTCAAATGTGCGCGATTCAGTGAAACGCAAAGAACCGCAGAACCTCCTGATTGGCAGCGCTCATATGCACGGGGTTCTGGAATCGGTGGTCGGCGCCCTCCACGGGAATAAAGCGGATGCCCTGCTGCAGCGCGAACGACCGGCCGCTCTCAAAGGGGACGACCTCATCCGCCGTTCCGTGCAGGATCAGAATGTTCTGCGCCTCGGCGGAAAAATCGCGCCCGCGCAGGTCGTTGGCTTTCAGCGATTCCAGGAACGCATGCGTGACCGTGATCTTCCGGTCAAAGCCGACCTCGACGTTCTTCCCCTTCCTGACCTTTTCATACGCGTCGGTCCCCATGATGGTTCCGGACAGAACGGCGTACATATCCACCGCCGGGCAGCGCAGGGCGATCTTTCGGAACGGATTTTCGTGTTCCGAGATGTATTTGAGCATCAGGTAACCGCCGAAACTGGTGGCATAGGCGTACAGCTCCTGCACGCCGTATTTTGTCCTGACTGTATGGATCACCAGATCCAGATAGGTTCCGCAGTCGGCAAGGACCAGCTTTTTCTTCACGTCGTCCGCATGTGCCGGCCAGTTGAACACGACCACGATCAGGTCCTTATACTTTGACAGCGCCTTCTGCGCAAAGCCCTCTGCGGCGCGGTTGTCCTTGTGGCCGGAAAAGCCCGTACCGAAGATCACCGCTTTTTGGGGCGTGACCTTTTCGTTGCAGTAGATTTTGCAGCGGACGTTGTGACCCTGTTCGTTGATTTCAAAATATTTGTACATTTCATCCTCCTGGATCTCGTTGGAAATAAGAAAAATCAGTCTTCCTGCCGGTCCGGCTCCAGACGGTATTTCCAGTCCGGTTCCTCGCGCTGTGTCTTCCACGCGCCGTGGGTGAAGTCCGGAAACGGTACGGACTGCGAGCCGTTTTTGATGGATTCGGCACTGAGGGCGGAAATCGCCATCCATGTTGCCGCGTCATAGACGTCGATCGGCATCGGCAGGCCCTTGTCAAGCGCCTCGAAAAAGGCGTCGATCACCAAAAAGTCCATGCCGCCGTGGCCCTGTTCCTTCACCCCGCGGCGACGGTAGCGCTTCCAGATCGGGTGGTCCCACCGCTTGAGATATTTCTTTCGGTTGCCGAACTGCGGCGCCCAGTCCCATTCCGCGCCGCCATACTTTTCGCCGTCCAGGAATACCGACTGCGTGGCCTCCTCGTAAAACCCCTTTGTGCCGCGCACGCAAAGGCCTCGGCTGTAGTAACGCGGCAGGGTCGTGTCCAGCGTGAGGGCCACGGTGGACCCGTCGGCGCAGGTGATCACGGTCTTCACGATGTCGCCCTGCCGGAATACCGTTTCGGCGTACTTTTTCCGCAGGTCCGCGTGCGCCTCGATATAGGCATGGAGCCCGGCGGCGCGGGACGCGACCGACACAAGCGAAACAAAGCGGTTGCCGTTGTTGATGCCCAGGATCTTTGCGATCGGCCCGATCTCATGGGTCGGATAGTTTTCCCGGTTGCCGGTCAGGTACTCGTTGAAGCGGTAGTGGCGGGTTTCGTTGCCGCGGCCGATCTCGTCGCGCAGATCATGCAGATAGCCGCCGTCACAGTGCACAATGTCGCCGAACAGCCCGTGCCGCGCCATATTCAGCGCCATGAGCTCGTACTCACCGTAGCAGCAGTTTTCCAGCAGCATGAACGGGGTCCCGGTCTGTTCCTGCGCCTCCACCAGCGCCCGGCATTCCTCAATGCCGGATGCGCCGCCGACCTCGATGGCCACGGGCTTTCCCGCCCGCAGCGCGCGGATCGCGGCTTCGACATGATTGCCCCACGACGAAAAGACCAGCACGACCTCCACGTCCGGCGCGTCGATCAGCGCACGCCAGTCCTGCGTCAGCACCGGCGGCACGGGACGGCCCTTTTTGCGCAGCGCCTTTTTCGACGCCTCGATCCGGTCTTCATAGACGTCGCACAGGCCGGTGATCTCGACGTAATCCAGATCAGCCAGCATACTGCCGACCCACCAGCCGCCGCGGCTGCCGAGCCCGATCACGCCCACGTTGTATTGTTTCATCCGGCGATCCCCCCTTGAAATTGTGTTGAATGGTGAATGATCTGCATTTTCTTTATGAATTGACGGCTTTGCCGTCATGATTTGGCTGCGCCATGATTTCTCGCTTCGCTCCGTGATTTGAATTGCGCCTTGATGCCCCGCGGGGCAATTCATGCCGTCAGGCCAATTCATGCCGTCAGGCCAATTCATGCCGTCAGGCCAATTCATGGCCGTCAGGCAATTCATGCCGTCAGGCAATTCATGCCGTCAGGCCAATTCATGCCGTCAGGCCAATTCATGCCGTCAGGCCAATTCATGGCCGTCAGGCAATTCATGCCGTCAGGCAATTCATGCCGTCAGGCAATTCATGCCGTCAGGCAATTCATGGCCGTCAGGCAATTCATGCCGTCAGGCAATTCATTAACAGCGTAAATAAAACCGCTCATATCCACATTATGGTCTCGACCATCGACGTCAGGAATATGCCGTTGACCGGTTGGAGGGGGCTCGAATCGATGCTACGGTATCAATAAACCGGAACTCACAGATCAAATACTTTTTTTATCATCCTCGCAACTTCTTCGGGCTCTTTATCCGCGTTGTCGATCCTGAGATAGTTATCAAAGGTGATTTCACCTTCAAAGCTCACGCATCTGTAGTTCTTATCGTCATTGATCAAACGCTGATTCGATCGTTCGATATCTCTTTTGGACGCTTTGTGGTCAAGTCTGTTTTTCGTTGCGTTCCTTTGCAATCTTACCTCTTGCGGCGCGATCAGTTCCACATAGTAGAACTCTGTGTTATATGGTTTGAATATTTCTTTCACGTGTTCGATATAATCCCAGTCTTCTTTCAAATCAAATGCCCACATGTATGTGAAAATCATTCCGTAATGACCGGAAGACGCAAAGTTCCTGAAGATGACCTCGCGCATCTCCGAGATCGTCTTTCTGTCATAATGACCAAAGATCTCTATCACAGGCTCAACCGTCATGTGATTATGAAAAAGTCGCAGATCCGTAAGCTTCATCAATTCCTGACCAACCGTCATTTTTCCAACGGCTGTGTCACCTATGATAAAAACAAGTTTCATGGTTCACCTCGCAGTCAGGCTTTTTGAGCATCTTTGCGAACACCTTGTTCATGGTTTCGTCTGTTGCGCCGCATTTTTCTTGGCGGTGGTTATGGAAGCGATCAAAAGCTTTCGGATTTTACTGCACTGCGAAAACATATTTGAGTATTCTTCATCTGAGATCATTTTTGAATTATGGAATATCTCAAGCCAGTAATCGGTTTCATAACACTCTTTTAAAGCGATTTGAAACTTATTGATAAAATCCGCTTTACTGGAAGCGTAATTCGCCTCGTGTATATTTGCACCGATACTTGTGCCGCTTCGGAGAAGCTGATTTATGATTGCAGATGCTTTTTTGCGTTCTCTCATCGTTTCGCAAAGATTGATTATGGATACTGCAAAAAATTTTGAGAGCATTACCAATTGATTGTCAGACATTGTAAAACCTTCTTTATGAATTGACGGCTTTGCCGTCATGATTTGGCTGCGCCATGATTTCTCGCTTCGCTCCGTGATTTGAATTGCGCCTTGATGCCCCGCGGGGCAATTCATGCCATCAGGCCAATTCATGCCGTCAGGGCAATTCATGCCGTCAGGCAATTCATGCCGTCAGGCCAATTCATGCCGTTAGGCCAATTCACGCGCCGACAGGCGCAATGCATTGTCGAATCAGTTTTACAACGGATTCGACATGCACCGTTCTTGGGAACATATCCACCGCCACGGTGTCGCTCACATGGTAGTCCTTCTCGCCAAACGCTTTGCAGTCGCGCGCAAGCGTGGCCGGGTCACAGGACACGTACACCACGCGGTCGGGGCCCATCTGCGCCACCGCGTCGATGACGTCCGGGCTGCAGCCCTTGCGCGGCGGGTCAAGCACCACGACGTCGGGACGCAGGCCTTCCTGCAGCAGAGCCGCTGCCGCGCCGGAGGCGTCCGCGCAGAAAAAGCGGGCGTTCGTAATCCCGTTGCGCGCGGCGTTTTCTTTTGCGTCTTCGATCGCCTCGGGTACCACCTCTACGCCGATGACCTGCTTTGCCTTTGCCGCCATGGACAGGCCGATCGTCCCCGTGCCGCAGTAAAGGTCCAGCAGCGTTTCATGGCCCGTCAGCGCGGCGAAGTCGGCCGCCTTGCGATACAGCAGCTCTGCCCCGGCGGGGTTGACCTGGAAGAACGACTGCGGCGCAATGCGAAAGCGCAGCCCGCGCAATTCGTCCTCGATGGCGTCGGCGCCGAAGATCGTGACGCACCGGTCGCCCAGAACGACATTGGTCCGACCGGGGTTGATGTTCAAAAGGATGCTCACAATGTTTTTGTTTTCTGCCGTCAGCCGGTCGCACAGCATGTCCAGCCGCGGCAGGCGGTCGGTCGCCGCAACCAGACAGACCATGAGCTGCCCGGTGGCAAAGCCCTTGCGCAGATAGATGTGGCGCAGCGCCCCGCGGCCGGTTGTTTCGTCATAGATTGAAACGCCGTATTCCGCCGCCCAGCGGGCAATGACGTTCAGCAGCGGCGCAAACTCTGCCGGCTGCAGCGCACAGTCGCGGCAGTCCACAATGCGATGGCTGCGCCGGGCGTAAAAGCCGATCTCGGTCCTGCCGTTGCGGGAAAGGCCCACCGGGAACTGCGCCTTGTTGCGGTACCGCCGCGTCTCCCCCGGACTCAAAATCGCAGGAACCGAAATGTCCAGCCCGCCGATGCGCTGCAGCGCGTCCTCCACGCGCCGGCGTTTTGCCTCCAGCTCGGCGTCATATCGGATATGGCAGTATGCGCACCCGCCGCACTGAGAAAACACCGGGCAGGCCGGCGCGATGCGCGTGTCGGACGGCGTCAGGATCTTTTGGATGATGCCGACGGCATAGCTGGCCTTGACCAGAATGATGTGCACCAGCAGCCGGTCGCCCACGGCGGCGCCGTCCACAAACACGGCCATGCCCGCATAGCGGCCGACGCCGCTGCCCTGCGCGGTGAGGGCGGTGACCGTCAGCTCAACATTGTCATTTTTCTTCAGGGGAAGCGCTGATTTTTTCATCGTTTTTCCTCATACTCCGGGATGACGTCTTCATACATCAGCTCGTGCAGCGTATCGATCTCATAGGGCCAGTCCAGCAGCATGACCTCAAAATCGTCACGCAGCACCAGCCGCGTCGCCTTGGCCGGCACAATGTACTGTGAGCGTTCATAGCCAAGATACTGCGGAAGCTGCGCCATCTGGGCGCGCAGCGCCTGCTCGCTGAAGTCCGTCTGCACATAGGGCAAAATCTCATCCAGCAGCGCGGTGATCCGGGTCGGCGTCATACGCTGCACCTTTTTCAAAAGCGCAAACAGCACCTTGCGCTGGCGGCCGGTGCGGTCGCGGTCGGTGTCGATCTTGCGCGTGCGGGCATACAGCAGCGCCTGTTCGCCGTTCAGTTTGTAGGTACCGGCGCCCGCAAAGCCGTCAAAATGGGCGCGCAGGACCTTCGCCTCCTTTGCCGTGAGCGTCAGCTTCACACCGCCGAAAGCGTCGATGATTTTTTGAAACGATTCAAACGAACAACCCGCAAAGTTGTCCACACGGAATTTATAGTTGTTTTCGATCGTGCGGATGGCAAGGTCCGGGCCGCCGTAGCCGTGCGCATGGCTCAGCCGGGTGTTGGCATAACCCGGAATGGCAACATAGGCCGCCCGCGACAGTGAGATCAGGCGCAGCTTTTTGGCGGTCCGGTTGATCGACACAACCAGCATGGCGTCGGACCGGCCGTAGGGATAGTTCTTGCTGCCGTAGTCATAACCGAACAGCACGACGTTGAACACCTTGTCGCTGCGCCAGATCTTGCTGTCGTCCAGATTCAGGCGAATCAGGGCGTCGGCGTCCAGCAATTGCTGCGACACTTCGGATTCCAGCGACAGGTCGGTGATGTCGTCCGTCTCCGGGTCGGTGGTATTCGGCGTTTTGGTCGGTTTGGTCGCAGCGGTGGACAGCGGCACACGGTCCGGCAGATAGTCCGCCTTTTTGAACGCGCCGCTGAGGGCATTGTTCAGCCGCACAACATAGATCGCACCGCAAAGGATCGCGATGACAACAACGGCAGAAACCGCCGTCATGACCTTGTGACGAGAAAATGATCGCATAGAGCCTCCCCTTCAATATCAAAACAAGGGTACCGCGCACGGCAGTACCCGAACAGAATTTGTTATTCCAGCGCGGCAAACATCGCGCGCAGCGCTTCGTCTGTGAACTGCACGGGATTGTTGCGCATCAGCATGTGGGCGTTGCTCTCTTTGGCCAGGCGGTCAATGTCCGCGTTGCCGTCCAGATCGGCAAGGCGTGTGCGCAGCCCGCCCTCGCGCTTCAGCCGGGCGATCTCGTTTGCCAGTTCGTCGCAGCTTTCAAAGCCGAGCGTCCAGGCCAGTTCTTCCAGCCGGTCGTCGGCATTCAGGCGAATGAAGCTGTCCAGCGTAAAGGCGCAGGCTTCGCCGTGCGGCAGGTGATGATAGCTCGACAGCGGATAGCTGCAGGCGTGGCAGGCGGCGGTCTTTGCCGTTGAAAACGCAAGGCCCGCCATCAATGAACCGTAGGCCATGGCGACGCGCGCGTCTTTGTCGCCGGTTTTGTACGACGCCTCCAGGTGCGGCACGATCGCCTTGAGCGCCTCCACGGCAAACAGGTCCGTGACCGGGGTGTGGTTCACGCTCCAGAACGCCTCGATGGCGTGAGTAAAGGCATCCAGGCCGGTCATCAGCGTTGTCTTTGCCGGAACGGTGAAGGTCAGCTCCGGGTCCACGATGCAGGCCGTGGGATAAAACGCCGGGTTGTGGGTCGTCTTTTTTTCGCTGCCGCGGCTGATGACGGACACACCCGTCACCTCGCTGCCCGTGCCGGCCGTGGTGGGAACGGCGATGATGGCGGCGTGCGCTTTCGGAAACGGCGCGCCGTCAAAGTGCTCCGCCGGGGTACGGTCGCTGAAGGCACAGGCCGCGGCAAATTTTGCCGTGTCGATGGCGCTGCCGCCGCCGATGGCCGCCACCGCCGTGGCGCCGGTCGCTTTCAAAAGCTGCACCACGGTTTCCACACCGGAAAGCTGAGGATTCGGCTCCACATCGCTGAACACGGCGGCAATGGCCGGCGTCTTTTTTTGCAGTTCGGCGCCGAAATCGGCAAAGAACCGGTCGCAGACCAGCACCATGGCGTCGCTGCCGATGGACGACAGCAGGTCCGGCAATTCGGAAAGCGCGCCGCAGCCGAAGTGAACGTCCACCGGAAGATAAGAGCGGAACGCATCAATCATAGAGCTTGTCCTCCACAGCGGCAACTTCTTTTTTCGCGTTGGTCAAAAACGCCTGCCGCCAGTCCTCCAGGTCCTGCAAAAAGTCGGTATGCAAAAAGGCTTTCGTCATCTCGATGCCCATTTCCGGCGCCACGATCCAGCCGCCCATGCAAAGGATGTTGGCGTCATTGATGGCGCGCGCCATCTTTGCGGCATACAGGCTTTCGCACGCCACGGCATAAACGCCCCTGTGCTTGTTGGCAACAACGCTGACGCCCGCGCCCGTGCCGCAGATCAGAATCGCGCGGTCATAGGTCCCGTTCTGCACCAGCGGGGCGATTTCGGACGCCACAACGTAATAGGGCTTGACGTGGTCCAGATCGGTCGTGCCGAGATCGTCCACGGGAATGTTTTCCGCCGCAAGATACGCCTTGATGCTCTCTTTCAGGTTGAAGCCGGATTTGTCGCTTCCGATGACAAGTTTCATGTGATTGCCCTCCAAGGTCAAAATGCGCCGCTCTTTTATTGAAACGGTTCGTTCTATTTTAGCACGCTTTGCCGGTTCTGTCAATTGATTCGACGATTGCAGCACAAGAAAAAAACAAAGCCTTATCCCAGCGCCACGTCCATCGTCATCATCAGGCAAAAGCCGACGCCGAACGCCAGCACCGCCGCGTTGTTTTTTCCCTCCGCCTGCGCTTCAGGCAGCAGCTCCCCCGCCGTGACGCACAGCATCGCCCCCGCCGCAAACGCCAACAGGTACGGCAAAAGCCGCCCCACCAGCGCCGACAGCAGCAAAGTCACCGCCGCGGCCGCCGGCTCCACCGCGCCGGAAAGAGTTCCGCACAAAAACGCCCGCCCGCGGCGCATCCCCGCCCCGGCAAGCGGCAGCGCAATGATCGCGCCCTCCGGGATGTTTTGCAGTGCGACGCCGAGCGACAGCGCCATGGCCGCCGCCATCGGTTCGCCGCGCAGGACCCCGGCAAACGCCGCGCCCACCGCCAAGCCCTCCGGAATGTTGTGCAGCGTCACGGCCAGCGACAGCAGCAGCCGCTGCCGCGCGCCGCAGCCGGACACGCACTGCAGCCGGCCGACAAAGCCGTCCAGCCAAAGCAAACCGCCCACCCCGAGCAGCGTTCCGGCGCAGGCGGGAACCCACGAGAACGTGCCGCGCCCCAGCTCCAGCGCCGGCAGCAGCAGCGACCAGACCGACGCCGCGACCATCACGCCCGACGAAAGCCCGAGCAGCACCCCCTGCATTTGTCCGCGCAGCGGCCGCCGCAGGCAAAACACGGCGCACGCACCGCCGGTGGTGCCGATGAACGGCAGCAGGCACCCGATGACCACTTGCATACGCACCCCTCCCTGCGGCAGTCTATGCGAAAAGCAGCAAAGGGGTGACGGGACAGCGGTTAGCGGTTAGCGATTAGCTGTTAGCGATTAGTACGCGGGGAACAGATCGGCGACGGAAAAAAAACCCCCGCCACCCAAACGAGCGGCAACAAGAAAAGCCTCCCCTGCTTCAGCGGGGGAGGTGGCATCGCGCAGCGATGACGGAGGGGGCATCAATACCTTGCGCCGAAGATGGCGGCAAAGATATTGTGGAAGAAAGCAATAAGCATCTGGATGAAGCCTTCATGAACCTGGCCGCACCATGGGCAGAGGTTGTCGGGTTGTGGATCAACCGGTATCGGGTCGGTCGGCGTGGGGTCGGTGGGCGTGGGGTCGGTTGGCTTTTCCAGCTTTGGAATGGTCGTGCCGGTACTGATCGTCTGCTTGCATGTGGTACAGTATTGGTCGCCGGTGTAACCTTCTGCGTTATAGGTCGCGTCACGCTGGTTGATGACGGTCAGCGTGTGGGCGGTCTTGCCAATCGAGGTACCGGTGGTGATCGTCTGTTTGCAGGTGGTGCAATACTGGTCGCCGGTATAGCCCTCTGCGGTGCAGGTGGCATTGCGCTGGTTGATGGTCGTCAGCGTGTGAGCGGCAAGGGGTTGCTCCTGATGGCCGCTGATGTATTTCTTGCAGTCGTTGCAATACACGCCGGCGGAGTAACCCTTGACGGTGCAGGTCGAGGCGGTCGCGGTGACGTTCGTTGTGTTGACGTGGTTGGACGGGTTTTTAACAATGGTTTCCGTGTAGCTGTCACCACAGGAGCAGGTATAAGTGCGCACACCGGTTGCGGAACAGGTTGCCGCTTTTGTAACAGCAGAGGTATAAGTATGAACATGGACAGGCGTGTTTTTCACCCAGTGGGCATAAAGGTTAATGTGACCGGTCAAAGATGAAACATCGAAGTAATCATTTCCATTTGCAACCTTTGTTCCACCGACGCGTTTAGTGTACCAGCCGTCAAACGTATAGCCTGCTTTTGTTCTGGTCGGCAACGGAGTATAACAGCTTGTGGCGCTATTAACGTTTCCGTCAACCCTTACAACTGAGAAGGTATCCGTATCACCGATATAAACATCTGTTACACCTTTCTCATACATCGAAATATCTTTGATCTCAACTGTACAAGCCTTATCAATCACTGGGTGTAAATTGCCTCCGCTCCGTCGATCTCTCGGCAAATCAATTGTGTAATCCGCCCAGCCAGTTGTCAATGCAACAGAATACCAATTCGTTGTATAGCCCCAGCGAAAATGCATCTTTGCCCCTGCCACAGAAGACTTCGCCTTGAAATGCAGTGTCATTGTGCTGTCATTCAATTCACAAACATCATATGCATAGGATCCGTTTAGAGTTGCCGGCCACTTCATATCACCCGCAATCGCACCCTGCGTGGTTGAACCCGCTTTCAATTGCTTGATAATCAAACTGTCTTCTGTTGGGTTGATTGTTACCGTAACATAAGAGGTATCTCTTGAACTGTAATGATTCGTTGGAGTGGTAGACCCGATTTGATTATAAACTTCTCTGGGCGATGGTAAATAATTGTTATTATGATTATCAAAGAAAAACACTCTGCGATCCGTCTGTTCAACAAAGCAGAAAAGTTGTGCACCTCCAAAATGTGGGAAATATTGTTGAAGATTTGCACCCGCCTCTTTTGAAGCACCTTTTACATCGATGACCATCCCTGAGCTTTTACAATGTATGGAATAATAACCACTACTTCCCGCCTTGTCCTCTCGTTTAACCAAAGAAAATATTTGCGCGTCAGAATTATTAGGTGTTGAAATCTGAAGAAGATTCCGATAACCATGCCCAGGTGTTCCGTTCATATTTAAAGCATTAAGCCCCTGCAACGATTCAAATTTATAGTATCCGTTTGCATCTGCATATGTCACCCGCCACAGCTGATTTGCCGTTGTCGCTTCTGCTCTTTGACAAACATAGGCTCCTGCACCATCACTATTCGTTTGTAATGGTAATCCACTATTTTTATTGTATATTTTATATATATGACCAACTTTAAGCGCTCCAGTATTATTCTTTGACCAATGAGCATAAAGCGTTTTCACATTTGATGACGCCTTGTCAGAAATATAACACTTTGTTCCTCCGCTTGCAGAAGTATACCATCCATCAAACGAATAGCCGTTCCTTAGTGCAGTTGGAAAAGACGTTCCATATTCCTCACCAACAATATAATCTCTGCTTGAAGCCGTTGGTGTACCGCCATTGCCATTAAAGGTTACTGTGACCACTGCCTGTCCTGCAACCGCACTATAATTCTTTGCATGAAGAATTTCTATATTGTAATGTTTAATATTTTCATATTTAATCTTTGCTTTTCTAACGGTTCCTGTATGAGAATCATTACCACCAACGTTCGCATCAAATACTGTTACCCCGGTGCTATCTGCACTGATAAAAACCATAGAGTGTTTATGATAGTAATGGTATTTTCCGTCATCACCTTTTGCATAACGGAAGCATTTGATAATATCACCGATTTTTCCATAACTGAAAAACTGTTTTTTTAATTCAACACTTTGATTTGAAAAATCTGTTCTAGTTCCAAACAAATCATTGGAATCTATCGTCTTGTTATAGTTATCGCTTACATATGATTTCCCAAAACATTGAGTAAAGCAGAACGAGGCAAAGGAAAAACAAGTCCATGTATTTGCATTGTAAGTGCTGTTGCTATATCTCTTGATTGTTTTGCAGTCAGCACTGTCCAGAATCGTTGCCAGTTTGCAGTTGTTACATGTTGTTGTGCTAGCGTGATTACAAGCTTTTCTGTTTGCGGTAAAATAAGTTCCGGCACTATAAACACTTTCCACCCGGTCAAGAATCGTTTTTATGGGATTGTCTGCAGCTGCGACATTCACCACACCCACCGGCACGGCACTCATAAGCATGAGCAGTGTCAGCAGCACTGCAAAGGTTCGTTTGATGGTCTTCATTTTGGTTTCTACCTCCGTAAAAATTATTTTCACAGGTTGCCCTGCAAAGTCCGTTTTGTACTTTTCAGTATACATATTTTTCCATCGAATTACAATCCATTTCGGATGAACGGTCGGTTTTTCGGGATGAACGGTGTTTATTATTCCGTAAAAGAAAAATGCGTGGCCGCAAAGAAACCACGCACCTGTAAAAACACATGGCTCCATTGTTGCCACACAATTATCAGTCAAGCAAAAACCATGCATGAAAGCGAGCCTGTATTCTTACCAAAAGAGATATAAATACACGCATGGTCTTCGCTTGACGATAACTCGGTGAACCGATAATTATGTGGCAGTTTCTTCTTACCACACTTTCCCGAAAATTGCAAGGAAAACTTTCATCTCCGTTTGCCAATCCATGATTGGCGCCTATGGAGTGAAGGGCGCTGCAGCGGCGGCGCGGACCCCACGGCAGTGCGGCGGTCCGGCGCGTACAAAAAGCGGCCGCCGCTCCGGCAGGAACGGCGGTGAAGGGGCTTATGACATGCGGCTCAGTCTTCGTCGGGGGTTTTCCAATACAGCTCGGTCCCCGCGGCAAACGCGATCACAGCGGCAAACAAATAGGCGACGGTTTTCAGCACCACGCAGTCGGCAGCCGAAAGGGCCATGGCAGCGCAGACCTGCGGGGCCAGGCTGTGAACCAGAACGACCGCAGCGGCAAACACCAGCAATGCAATGGCGGCCGCGGCAAGAATCGGCTCGGATTTTATTCGGTTGGCTGTGTCGGGGGCGCTTTGGGCGGGGGTCAGTGTCGGGTGCATTTGTGCGGTCATATCGGTCACGATTCTTCCGTTACATTCCATGATTGTTCAGTTGCCAAGATCCTTTTTCTGCATTTTATTGTAAATGCAGACAGCGATGATCACGCTGAGTACGATTACGACTCCGCCCGCAAGGGGAATCAGAATTCCGGTCACATTTGCAGACAGATCAAGGGCCGCGCCGAGTGTAAGCGGCAGAAGAAAAGCGAGCGGCATCATCAGCCCGCACACGGCCAGTCCAATCAGAGCAGCGATGATCGCACGCGGACTCAGCCCCCCACCCGAAGAGGTGGATGCGGCTTCCTGTTGCATTCTGTGCATCTCACGAAGCAGATTATTGTTGCTTTCTTCCTGAATTTTTGACTGAATGTTTTGGTATTCCCATGCTTCCATGCGTGTCACGATCCTTTCTCGTAATGATATCTTTATTCGTTGCGGCTGCCTGTGCTTTCCGGTCGATCATCTTTTTCTGCGGCGGGCGATCAGGCAGCGCGTCAGCACGGCTGCGGCGGCGGACAGAACAATGATGGTCAGGTTGGCTGCGGATTGCAGCAGCGTCAGCGCGTGATCTGAAAGCGCCGACAAATCAAGCGCCATCGCTGTCAAAATCCTGCTGACCGGGAACAGCACGCGCAGCACAGCCAGAAACACAAGAATGGCGATGATGTCCTGCGGCGTCAGGGCCGGCAGACTGTCGGATGCGTCGGCAGCCGGGCGGGTGTTGTTTGCGGCAACGTCCCGCGCAACGGCGGCGCGCATTGCCTGATACTTCCGGGTTGTCATGCGGTTCACGATCCTTCCTTTCCATGTGGGGCCAGCGCGTTTCGTTCGCTTGCAAGTTCATTATAGCAGCGCAGCGCACCGGGCTGTAGCCGGGTTTTTCCAGAGCCCCTCTCCCTCCACGCGCGCCTCATTTTGTCCATCTCTTGGCGGCTTTGTAAATTTTTGGTCACAAAGCAACCCGTTGATTGACTTCCCGGGCACGAGCGACTATAATGAGAATACAGCAACACCCTATAAGGAGAGATGTCCTATGAAAAAACATGTTCCGCACGCGATGCTCGGCGTTTTGCTTTGTCTGCTGGTTTTGCTGTTCCCGGCAACCAGCGCGTTTTCTGCCGAAGAAGCGCCCGGCAAAACCATCGGTTTCTATCGCCTGATCACTGCCGACAACGGCTTTGCCACACAGTGGATAGACGCCGACGGCAACCCCGTTGCCGCCGATGTTCCCGTCCGCGGCACGCTGCCCCGTGTCAAGGGCCGGCTGCCGGCATCCTATGACAGCCGCACGCAGGGCCTGGTCACATCTGTGAAGGATCAGGACACCGCCGGCATCTGCTGGGCGTTTTCCGCCGTTTCTGCAATGGAGACCGACGCCATCCGTCAGGGCCTGGCCGACGTCAACACCGTGGACTGGTCCGAGGCGCATCTGGCGTGGTTTGCCGCCAACAGCCGCACCACCGATAAAAACGACCCGACCTATGGCGACGGAACGAAAAGTACGTTCCGCCAGATCTATAACGAGGGCGGCAACGCATACATGGCGGTCGCGGCGCTTGCCCGCGGAACCTCGATGGCCGAAGAGACGGATTTCCCCTTCCCGGGCGATTACCACGGCAAAAAGAGTTATAACGAATCGGACCGCTATGTCAGCGTGATGCATCTGGCCGAAAGCGAGACCATCGACTGCTTTGAGGATGCGGACCCCGAGGCGCTGCGTGAAGAGATCAAGCAGGCAATCATGGAGCACGGCAGCGTCACGGCGATGTTCTATTCCTTTGCGCCCAACGAGTATTACAACACGACAACGATCGACGGCGTGACGAGCACGGCGTATTATCAGAACCTGACCGACAACATTCTGCGGTGCGACCACATGATCACCATTGTCGGCTGGGACGACAACTATTCGACCGACCACTTCTTTAAAAAAGCCCGTCCGCAGAACAACGGCGCGTGGCTGGTGAAAAACAGTTGGGGCACCGAGGTAGAGATCGTCACCGACGGCTATGTTTACATCTCCTATGAAGAGCCGACCCTGTCAGACTTCACGGCTTATACGGCGCTGCCTGCCGACGCTTATAACAAAACATATCAGTACGACGGCTTTGCCTGCGCGTTTGCACTGGACTTTGCGCCGGAGGATCATGCCGCCGCCGCGAACGTCTTTACCGCAAGCGAGACCGGGTATCTGGACCGCGTGGGTTACAGCACCATGATCGGCGACCAGACGGCTGTCATCGAGGTCTATAACCACCTGAAGAATGCCGCCGACCCCGAGAGCGGCAAGCTGGTCTGCAGCGTGGAAGTGAATGACCGCTATTCCGGGTACCACTCTGTGGTACTGCCGAAGAAGGCGTATCTGCAGGCGGGCGACGTGTTCTCTGTTGTGGTGCGCGCAGCAGAAGGCAAGGGCATCGCCGTTCCGATCGAGGCAAACCTTCCGCTGGAGCGCATCTATTCCGCGCAGGCCGGCCAGAGCTTTTTGAAGTGGGAAGAGGACAGCAGCAGCGAATGGCTGGACGCGACGACCTGCGGCAACCGCAACATTTTTGCGGGCGCGGTTTATTCGCTGTGCAATGTACCCATCAAGGCAATGACTGTGCCGACGTCCGCCCACACGCATGCATGGGGCGACGTGACCACCACGGCGCCCACCTGCACCGACGACGGCCTGACCGCGCGGTTCTGCAGCGGCTGCGACGCGGCGGATGTGCAGTCCCGGGTCCCGGCCGCCGGCCATTCCGACGCAAACGGCGACCAGGTCTGCGACGTCTGCGGTGTGTCGCTGGTTCCGCCGGACGCCTGTGCGTACTGCGGCAAGGTCCACGGCGGCGGGTTTGACCGCATCGTGGCGTTCTTCCACCGCATCCTTGCGTTCTTCCAAAACCTGTTCCGCAGATAACAACCCATAAAGATAAGACCCGCTTTCCTGTGCCGGAAGGCGGGTCATTTCCTTTGCGCGTTAAGCCCGAGCAGGGCGTCGGTCGAGCAGCGATAAAGTTTTGCCAGCGCGATCAGGTGGTGGATCGGCAGCTCGTTTGCACCGCGCTCATACCGTGCATACATGGTTTGCGAGGTCCCAAGGTAATCGGCCACCTGCTGCTGCGTGAGGTCATGGTCCTCGCGCAGGTCGCGTATGATCTTGACATAGCTTTGCTCCATAGTATCACCGAAAGTATTATAGCAAGTACAGATATTTACTATTGACTTTAGTAAAAATTTTTACTATAATATGAGCGGCACAAAGCGAACGGCAAACAAACCAAAACCCAAAAGGAGGAATTTTCTGATGAAAAAAGCACTTTCTGTTTTTCTTGCGGTCCTGATGATCGCCGGCTGCATGGCGATCTCGTTCTCCGCGTCGGCGGCAGAAACCATTACAATCACCGTCAAAGAGCCGAAAATCGGTGAAACGGCGGACACCGGCACAATCTCGATTTCTCCCGTGAAGTACGCAAAATATGTTCAAGAAATTGAGTATTTTGAAGGAGATAAAAATGGCGCGATCGGCACCGTCACAACCCCGTTTGAGGCCGGCAAAAGCTATTATGCCCGCGTCCGCTTTGATATTGCCAACGCCGACTGGAATGATTTTTATAATGCAACGATCGTCTTCAACGGCCAGGAAATCGACAAATCAACACCCGATACCGACACTTGGCATAACTGGGATCTCGGCACGGACGTTTATTGCTATTTCGGCGAACTGAAAGCGCCCGCTGAACCCGAGCCCGAACCGGCTGCATCCGTCTGCCCGTGGTGCGGCGGCGACCACTCGAACGGCTTCTTCCAGGCGATCATCGGCTGGTTTCACAACATCCTTGCGTCCCTCTTCGGCGCGAAGTTCTAAACGCCCGCTTCCGGGTACCCAAAACCGGACGCAGATCACCGCGTCCGGTCCATCAAAAACAATCGCTTTGTGTTGAAAGCGCCTGCCTCGTTTTCTCGGGGTAGGCGCAATTTTTGATGTTGCGCTTTGTAGCGCCGTTCTCCGCTGCCGCGTCGGTCGTTGCTTTTGCTGCGCAAAGATCGCCACCGGCGATCCGCAACCAGTGGCCGGCCATTTTCCACCTCATTCGTCGCTTCGCGCCACCTTCCCCGCCGGCGGCAATGTCATCAACTTAAGGATTTATTATGGCTCCCTCCTTGAGGGAGCTGTCACGCGCCCCGAAGCCTATCGGAAATTCCGAAGCGTCCCATGCGCGTGACTGAGGGAGTAAAGTCACCGTCGCTTACGCGACACTCCCTCCGACCCTTCGGGCCACCTCCCTCAGTGAGGGAGGCTATGAAACTTTCCTTAAGTTGATGACATTGCTTCTCAAGGGGAAGGTGTCACGCGCCCGATCTCTTTTGGGGAAACGAATGCCGTTTCATGCGCGTGACGGATGAGGTTGGTCATGCTTGCTGATCGCTGAGCGGCCTCGGCAGCGCACTGCGCACAAAAATGGCCGGCCATTGGCCGGCGCTACGAGCCGTGCTTTCGCCAATCAATGATTGGCGCCTACGTCGGTCACATCAAATCAATTGTCTTATCCCCTTAATCCCTTAATCCCTTATCTCCTCATTCCCTCAACAAAACGCCCGCCCTCATCATGAAGGCGGGTCCGTTTTATTCTTGGTGATCGCTGCCGTCGCTGCGTTTCAGCTCTTCCTTTCCCCATGCGCTGTCGCGATAGAACTGCGTCATCGGGTCCGGGTGCGGCGTTGTCTTCCACAGTTTGTCTGCCAGCGGCGCCCACGCTGCGGCAAAGCGGTCGCATTTGGCGCACAGGGCCTCGGCACTTTCGGCGCCCTCCAGATTTGTGGATTTTGCCCCGGTCTGCGCGATGATCTTGCGCAGGCACTGCGGGTTTTCCAGCATGGGGCAGGGACGCAGGTGGTTGTCATTGAACGGCTGGTTGTGATAGTATGCCATGAACAGGTCGCTTTTGAGCGCTTCCAGCAGAGTCTTTTCACGGATATTGGAATCGGAAAAGTGGATGAAGACGCACGGCTCCATGTCGCCCGCGGCGTTGATGTGGAAATAGTTGCGCCCGCCGGCGATGCAGCCGCCGACGTATTCGCCGTCGTCCTGAAAGTCCATGACGAACAGCGGCTTGCCGGTTTTTCCGCTGCGCGTTTTGCGCAGCCAGCGATACATGAATTCCCGCTGCTCGGGCGTTGGGATCAGATCGACCGGCGCGTGGGAACCGACCGGCATATAGTTGAAATAAAAGCCGAATTTGACGCCGAGGTCAACCATCTTGTCCATGAATTCATCGCTGGTGACCATGTCCACATTGGCGCGGGTGTAACAGATCGACATGCCGAAGAGCACGCCCTTTTTGCGCAGCAGCTTCATCGCGCGGACCGCCGCGTCATACATGCCCTCGCCGCGGCGGGCGTCGGTCGTCTTCTCGGTCCCTTCGATGCTGATGGCCAGCGTCATATTGCCCACGCGCAGCAGCTCGTCGCAAAACGCTTCGTCGATCAGCGTGCCGTTGGTGTATGCCAGAAACGCGCAGTCCGGGTTCTCTTCACACAGCTTGATGAGATCTTTTTTGCGCAGCAGCGGTTCGCCGCCGGTGAACATATAGACATGGGTGCCAAGGTCCTTGCCCTGCGCGATCACACTGCGCATCTCATCCAGCGACAGGTGGTTCGCATGGCCGTATTCCGCCGCCCAGCAGCCCTTGCAGTGGCAGTTGCACGCGCTGGTCGGGTCCATCAGGATCAGGAAGGGAACATTGCAATGCAGGATCTCGCGGTTGGCGCGGACTTTTTTGGTCCCCTGGGCCCCGGCGCCCAGCCCTGCGGCCAGCAAAAACTTTTTCAAAAAGTCGTGATCGGTGTCGCGCAGCAGGTTCATCGCGTAGCGGTAATAGACGTTGTTTTCATCCTGCACGGCCTGCTTCATGGCCGTCATATATTTTTTCGGGAAGATGCCGCCGAGAAACAGCTCGCTGAAACGCAGCAGCTTGAGAATGTTGCGCTGCGGATTTTTGTCGATATAACGCAGCAACCGGCCAAGAATGGCGGATGCAGCCTGACGCTGCAGCTCGTTTTTGGAAAGCACGCGATCACCTCCTTTGCAATCTTTTTTATTTTACCACAAAGGGATGGAAATGTCCAGTCCAATTTTCAAAAAATTTCACCTTCCGGGGCGGGCGCGTTGAAGCAGATACGGCCGTTCATTGTTTTTGCTTTCGGTCCTGTTTTTTTGCTTGCAGACCTATTGAAAAACATGTCGGATTGTGATACAATAAATCAAATTGCCGGGTGAAAAATAAGTTCCCGGGTATGCACCGGAAGGAGAGATGTGATCATATGGCCAGAAAACTGTTTTGCGAATGGGGACCGGTCTGTTATTGGCTTTCGCTGCAAAAAGAAATCGTGCGCCGCAATCTGCGTGACGCCATGTCAAAAGAACAGTTTGCAAAAGAGAAGCGGGCGGACCCCCTGCCGAACATTGTGAAAAGCCATACATCCGTTCTGGTGCGCCGGCTGCACGGTGTGGACCTGACGCTGCAGGAAAACAAGGTCACCAACATCCGCCTGGCCTGTGAAAAGGTCAACGGACTGATCATCCGGCCGGGAGAAACGTTTTCTTTTTGGCGTACCATCGGAAAAACCGACCGCAGGGCCGGGTATCTGGCGGGCATGACCATCAAGCGCGGCGCGGTCGGTCAGGGCATCGGCGGCGGCCTTTGCCAGATGGCAAACATGGTGCACTGGCTGGTGCTCAACAGCCCGCTGACCGACACCGAGCTGCACCATCATTCCGACGCGCTGTTTCCCGATGAGCGGCGGCGCGTGCCCTTCGGCACAGGAACGTCGGTATTTTACAACAATGTGGACTACCGTTTCAAAAACACCACCGACCAGTGCGTACAGTTGTTGACGTGGATCGAGGGCGGCGAGCTGTGCGGCGAGCTGCGCAGTGAAACGCCGTTTCCATATCGCTATAAGATCGTGGAAGAGAACCACCACTTCCGGAAAGAGGGCGACGACTATTACCGCATTTCACAGGTGTATCAGCTCACGATCGACCGTGACAGCGGTGAAACGGTTGAAAAAAAGCTGGTGCTCGACAATCATTCCAAGGTGATGTATGACCACGCCCTGATCCCGCCGGAGCAGATCCGGAACGACGAATGCTGAGCCGGATCGAGGCCTTTGCCCGGCGGCAGCCCGACGCTGCGGCGATTTCGGGCAAAGAAGAGATCATTTCTTACGGCGCGCTTTGGGAACGGGCACAGCGGCGCGCAGATTATTTGCTGCGCCAGGGAACGGCGCCCGTGCTGCTGCTTGACAACGGCGCGGCGGACGTCTTTGTGTCGCTGGTCGCCTGCCTGATCGCGGGGCGAACCTATGTGCCCGTGCGGCCGGACACGCCGCAACAACGGCTGCAAACCATTGCGGCACTTTCCGGCGCAACGCTGGCGCTGACAGATTTGCCTTTGCCTTTGCCCGGTGTGGACTGCTGCCCGGCGGCCGAGCTTTCCAAGTATGGCGCTTTCCCTGTGCGGCACGGGGAAAGCAGCACGGTTTATATCATTTTTACCTCCGGCAGCACCGGTGAACCGAAGGGCGTGCCGATCTCCTGCGGGAATCTGGAATCGTTCCTTCGGTGGATGTGCCGTCTGGCGCCGCTGCGCGATCTGCGGCAATGCCGTGTGCTGCACCAGGCCAACCTCAGCTTTGATCTGAGCGTGGCCGACGTCTATTATGCGCTGTGCGGCGGGCACACACTGGTGCTGCCGGACCCCGCGCATGCGACCGACTGTGAAGAAATCTTTTCTACCCTGCGTGCGCAGGCGGTGCAGGTCGCCGTTTTGACGCCGACATTTGCGCAGCTTTGTTTGCTGCACCCCGCGTTCAATGCGGAACATCTGCCGGCCCTTCGCTGCATCTACCTTTGCGGCGAGCGGCTGGAGTCTTCGCTGGCGCAGCGGCTGCTCAAAGCGTTTCCGCGGCTGGACCTGCTCAACGCTTACGGCCCGACCGAAGCGACCAGCGCGGTCAGTGCGATCCGGATCACGCCGGAACTTCTGGCGACGGAGCCGGTGCTCCCCGTGGGAACAACGGACAATCTGGCCACGCCGGTCCGCATCGAAGACGGCGAGATCGTGCTGGCCGGCGACAGTGTCTTTTCCGGCTATCTCGGCGGCGTGACCGGCGGATACCGCGAAGCGCACGGCGAACGCAGCTATCACACCGGCGATCTGGGAACGATCCGCGACGGAAAGCTCTATTGCCTGGGGCGGCGTGACGATCAGATCAAATTCAACGGGTACCGCATCGAGCCGGGCGAGATCGAGGCGCAGCTCAACGCGATCGACGGCGTGCAAGGCTCTGCCGTACTTGCGCGAAAAACGCCGCAGGGCACGGTCAAAATGCTGCAGGCCTTCGTGGTGCTGCAAGATGATATGACAATTCAGCAGGTGCGTGCGGCGCTGAAAACGCGGCTGCCTGCCTATATGATTCCGAAAAGTATCCGCGCGCTGCCGGAACTGCCGGTCAACGAAAACGGAAAAATCGACAGAAAGGTGCTGACGACCCTTTGATGGACGTGAAAAATCTGTTGCTGGAGCTTTGTGAAGACCCCGCGGTTCTGGCGCCGGACGTGGACCTGATCGACGGCGGCTGGCTGGACTCCTATGCATTCATTTCGCTGTTTTCCGCGTTTGCGGACGAGGGACTGGAGCTGTATCCCACGCGCATTGACCGCGACAAATTGCGCACCGTGACCGGGATCGAGCAGCTTGTGGCTGCGGCACAGGCAAATGCCGGCAGAATGCGCGTCTGATGAAAACGCAAACACAGGGCAACCTATTAAAAGGAGGCGCATCCCATGTATGACATCATCATCGTCGGCGCGGGCCCGGCCGGGCTGACGGCGGCCATCTATGCCTGCCGCGCAGAAAAAACGACCCTGGTGCTGGAGGCAAAGACCTACGGCGGCCAGATCATCAACACGCCGGACATTGCAAACTATCCCGTGGCGCCGGGCATTTCCGGCTTTGACTTTGCCACAACGCTGTACAATCAGGCAAAGGACCTCGGCGCCGAGATCAGATTTGAAAAGGTGACCGAGCTCATCGACGGCGACGTCAAGACCGTTGTCACGCCGAAGCAGCGGTACGAGGCCAAGGCCGTCATCCTTGCCACCGGTGCGGAAAACCGCAAGCTCGGCGTCGACGGCGAAGACGCCCTGATCGGCCGCGGCGTGTCATACTGCGCCACCTGCGACGGAAACTTCTATCGCAAAAAGGTCGTCGCCGTGGTCGGCGGCGGCAACACGGCGGTGGAGGACGCACTGTATCTTGCGGACCTGGCGGCAAAGGTCTATCTGATCCACCGGCGCGACGCCTTCCGCGCGGACGCATCGCTGGTCAGCCGCCTGAAGGAGAAAGAGAACGTCGAGCTGGTGCTGAACGCGACCGTGACAAAGCTGCTGCACAACATGCGCCTGACGGGCGTCGAGGTGACCGACAAAACCACCGGTGAAGCGCGCGTGCTCGACGTGAACGGCCTGTTTGTCGCGGTGGGGCAGGTGCCGGAGAATGAGAACTTCCGCAGCCTGATCGACCTGGACGCGGGCGGCTATGCCGTGGCGGGCGAGGACTGCCATACCAAATGCCCCGGCGTCTATGTTGCGGGCGACAACCGCGCCAAGACTGTGCGCCAGTTGGTGACGGCCGCCGCCGATGGGGCGGTCGCCGCGACCGAAGCAATCCGGGAATTGGAAAGCTGTTAGCTGTTAGCGGTTAGCGGTTAGCAATCAGAATCATAACCGAACGTCTTCCTCTGAAAAGAGGAGGGCGTTTTTGGTTGTCAGGTACCGGATGACAGCGCTTTGATCCTCCATCCGCTCTCACATCTCCATGTAAAACGCCGCCTACAATCCGGCCGGACCGGCGGCTATAATAAGCATGTAAGCTGATCCGGCACAAAGAACAAGCGAAAGGAATGAGCCGCATGACGATCCGGAACAATCAATACATCAGCCTGAATAAAACTGAAAAGAACACCGAAGCCGCCCGGTTTCATTTCAGCAAAGAGATGGTTGTGGCCATCGTCACCTGCGCGATCGCCCTGATCGCCCTGCTGCCGATCAACGAAGTGCTCACCGACATGCTGCTGTGCGCCATGGATGTTCCGGATGAGGACTGGCAGATTTTGAAAACGGTCGCCCGCGTCTTTGTGGTTCTGATCGCTGCCGGCCTGAGCGCCGTCGCCTACAGCCGCGCAACGGACGAGGACTGAACACAAGCCGCAAACAGACCTGATGCAATTCTTTTGCCCCCCTTCCAACCCGCCGCGTTGTTCCAAAATGTGAACATGCGGCGGGCGTCTTTTTGCGCTGCGCTCTTGCCTTTTTTTGCAAAGCGTGCTACAATGGCAGTACCACATCAAAGTACAGAAAAAAAGGAGCGATCATTATGAACCCGGTCCGCATCGGCATCATCGGTTTCGGCAACCAGGGCAGCGCGTATGTGCGCCTGATCCACAAGGAAAAAAAGGTTCCGCACGCCGTCATCGGCGCTGTCTGTGACACAAACGAACAAAAGCTGGCCGCGCAGTGTGAAAAGTGGGAGCTTGACTGCCCGCGCTTCACCACCCACGCCGCCCTGCTTGACAGCGGCACGGTGGACGCCGTCATCGTCACCACGCCGCACTATTTCCACCCGCAGATCATGATGGACGCGCTGAACCACGGCCTGCACGCCCTGAGCGACAAGCCCGCCGGCGTCTATACCAAACAGGTCAAGGATATGCTGGCCGTCGCGAAGCAGCACCCCGCGCTGGTCTTTGCCATCATGTTCAATCAGCGCACCAATGCGGCGTACCGCAAAATGCGCGAAATGATTGCCGCCGGCGAGCTGGGCGACGTCAAGCGCGTCAACTGGATCATCACCGACTGGTACCGTTCGCAATCGTATTATGATTCCGGCGCGTGGCGTGCGACCTGGCGCGGCGAAGGCGGGGGCGTGCTGTTCAATCAGGCGCCGCACCAGCTGGACCTGCTGCCGTGGGTGGTGGGCATGCTGCCGTGCAAAATGCAGGCGCACTGCCACTTTGGCAAATGGCACGACATCGAGACCGAAGACGACGTCACGGCGTACATGGAATTCCCGAACGGGGCGACGGGCGTGTTTGTCACCTCCACCGCCGACTTCCCGGGGACCAACCGGTTTGAGGTGCTCGGTACCAAGGGCAAGCTGGTCTGTGAAAACGGCGCAAAGCTGACCTTCTATGAAAGCGCCGTGGACGAGCGCGAATTCAACCGCACCTACAAGGGCGGCTTCGGCACGCCGCAGATGACCGAGACCGTGCTGTTTGAGCACGCGCCCGCGCGGCAGCACGAAGAGATCCTCAACAACTTCGCCGACGCGATCCTGGGCCTGGAGCCGCTGAAGGTTTCCGGCTTTGACGGAATCAACGGCGTGGAGATGATGGACGCCATGCTGCTGTCGCAGTGGCTGGGCAAGGCGGTGGCGCTGCCGATCGACGACGAGTTGTATTTCAGCGAACTGCAAAAGCGCATCGAGACCGGCCGCCCGCTCAAAAGCGAAAGCGGCGCCGTGCTGGACACGAAGGGCACGTATTGACAATGAAGAATTAAGAATGGAGAATTGAAAATGGATGGGGCTGTTGCAAGTGCGCGAAAGCGGACAGGCAACAGCCCCGTTTGAATTTCTAACGGCTAACGGCTAACCGCTCTTAATACCGTGCGCCGAAAATCGCCGCAAACAGGTTGTGGAACAGCTTCACCAGCCAGCCGAACGCACCGCCGTGGTTCTGGCCGCACCATTTGCATCCGCCGCTGGGCTGCGGGTTGCTGGGCTGCGGATCGGTCGGCGTGGGGTCGGTGGGACGCACCAGCTTCGGGATGGCCGTGCCGGTGGTGATGGTCTGTTTGCAGGTCGTGCAATACTGGTCGCCGGTGTAACCTTCCGCGTCATAGGTCGCGTCACGCTGGTTGATGACGGTCAGCGTGTGGGCGGTCTTGCCAATCGAGGTGCCGGTGCTGATGGTCTGCTTACAGGTGGTACAGTACTGATCGCCGGTGTAGCCTTCTGCGGTACAGGTCGCATTGCGCTGATTGATGGTTGTCAGGGTGTGGGCCGCAAGGGGTTGCTCCTGATGGCCGCTGATGTATTTCTTACAGTCGTTGCAATACACACCGGCGGTGTAGCCCTTGACGGTGCAGGTGGATGCGGTGGCGGTGACGTTCGTTGTGTTGACGTGGTTGCTGCTGCTGATGGCAATTGTTTCCGTCTTCGTTCCGCTGCACACCGAGCAGGTGTAGGTGCGAATGCCGGTCGCGCTGCACGTTGCCGCTTTGGTTACTGTGCCGCTGTTCCAGGTGTGGTTCGCTTTTTCAACGTGGCTGCTGTTGCGGGAGCACACGCGCTGGTGCTGGGTATCGTTGAGCTTGGTCCACGCACCGTAGCTGTGGCCGAGCTTGTTGATCTTTTCAGTATAACTTTTTCCACATCTGCAGGTGAAAGTTTTTACGCCGTCGGTTGTACAGGTCGCGGCGGTAGTGACTTTGCCGGTATAGCTGTGATTTACCACATTCACCGTTATTTTTCTTGAGCAACACCAGTTACCATCATAATAGCCACGAACATAAACTTGAAAGGTTCCCGGATTCGTAAAATAGGTTTTCCATGTTGTCGACGACGTTGAATCCGTTGTTTGTGATAATGTTCCGTTTGACTCAATACAGAATTCAACTTTGTCACATTGCCTCAGCCCGGAATATGTAAACGTAATGCTCTCTCCGACACAAACGGTGTTTTTATCATCATGGATTTCCGGATTAAATACTGTTACAGTAATTCTGTTAGATTCATACCATTGACCATTGTAGTAACCCCGAGCGAATATGGAATATGTACCTTCATTTTCAAAATGTGTTGTAAATGTTGTTGAAGCTGTTGAATCAGCACGGTAATAAACATTACCATTCTTTTCAAAACAAAACTCGACTTTACTGCACGGTGTTAGTCCTGCATACCAAAATGTAATTTCTTCACCAACAGATACTGCGTTTTTATTGTCATGGATGACTGGAGAGAGGCTCTGCCCATTGACCTCATCGTAATTATCCGCACGCAGCAAACTCAGCTTTGAACTGTTTCTGCTTGACCATGTGCCGAACGAACAGTCGCGCAGAGAAATCCCGCAGTTATTGTCCCAGTTGCAGTCATAGATGGTGACGCTGCTGCTGTTGACTGCGTAAACAATCATGGTGTGCTGTTTTGTTGTATTAAACTGAAGGATATCACCGCACCGCGCATTGCTCAACAGGCTCTGCACGCTGGAGGATGAAAACGAAGTGACGGAGCCGACCAAGGTCATACCGCTGGTACTGGCGCCGGCATATGTCCAACTTCTATAGCCGCCGCTGCTGTTTTTTCCGAACACGTTGTAAATTGCCATTTTCCCGAAGCCATAACACTGGCTGCCACCGTCAAAGCTGCCCGTCCATCTGCTGCCGGATGGATAGCTTTGCATAAATACGTCCAGTTTTGTTTTGACCCCGTTCGCCGCGCTCGCTGTCATGCCGACATTCATCACCGGCACCACGCCTAAGAGCAGCACCACGGTCAACAGTACGGATAGAATTCGTTTTGTGTGTTTCATTGTCTTTTGTCTCCTTTCTTGTTTGGAAAAATAAAAAATGCGCCCATGAAGGACGCATCAAAAGTAACGTCCCGCATGTCGCCAAACAAGAACTCCACAACAATCCAAAGCTAAGGTATACCCGCTTAAAACCGAGAAGTCAGGGACGCACTTTTATACAAAAAGTGTCCCGGTTTTACATCGGAATATACATTCGCTCTCATGCTTTTTCAATTGTTGTGGCGGACGAAACCCGTCCGTTCTTATTTGGCACCTTCATCATACCACATCTTTCCGAAAATTGCAAGCAAAAGTTTGCAGCCTTTCGTCAGTCCATAATTGACGCCTGCGAACTGCTCCCCCCCCTCTGCGCGCCTTGATCGGCGGCGGGTTTCTTCCGGTCGCCGCGCCTGTCGCCCGCGTACAAAAAAACAAGGAAATATTTTTGCAAAACGGTTGAACTTTTCGGCGTTTTGTTATAAAATAAAGTATCGGGACCGCGCATGCGGATTTTTTGTTTTGGAGATGACCGGTATGTCCGACCTTCTGAATTTTCTCTCTTCCGAGCTGTTCGGAAAATTTACCTGGGTTCAGATTCTGGATTTTTCACTGCGCATCGTGCTGGCTGTGGCCTGCGGCGCTGTCATCGGGTTTGAGCGCACCCGGCGGTTCAAGGGTGCGGGTCTGCGCACCCACATGATCGTGTGCTGCGCCTCAGCGCTGTTTATGATCATTTCAAAATACGGCTTTCTGGACGTGCCCAGCACCGCATTCGGCGAGGTGTTGATTTCACGCAACGCGGACCCGGCCCGTGTGGCGGCCCAGGTGGTCAGCGGCATCAGCTTTCTCGGCGCGGGCGTCATTTTCAAAAACCGTGGCTCTGTCAGCGGCCTGACCACGGCGGCCGGCCTGTGGGCCACCAGCGGCATCGGCCTGGCCATGGGCGGCGGCATGTATGTGCTGGGCATCCTGACCACCGTGCTCATCGCGCTGTTTCAGTACCTGCTGCACCGCTTCCGCATCGGCGCCGACTCCATGCCGCTGTATCAAATCTCTTTCACCATCCTGCAAAACGAGGCGTTTCAAAAGGAACTGGACGCTCAACTGGCGGAATGGTCCATCCACATGGTCGAAACCAAAATCTCAAAAAAAGAGGGCGGAAAAATCTCCTATGACATTTCGCTGCGCGCGTCGTATCGCCTGAGCACCAAAGAGATCCTGAGCTTTTTCAGCAATCGGGAAGAGGTCATCAGCGTTTCGGTCATCCATCCGTAAGCAGACAGTCCTATCCTTTCGCAGTCGCCTTTGGGGTGTGCTTCGCAAGGAAGCGTCGGTTTTTGAAGACAAAAATGCCCAAACGCTGTGCCTCAAACCTTGAAAACCGGCAGGTTTCCTGCGGCTTTCAGCTTTGCCTGATGAAACATTTTTGTTCTTCAAAAACTGCTTTGCACCCGATCAGTGAACTATTTTTCGTGAGAACAATGCACAAAATCCGCGCAAGGCTGACGCCTTGCGCGGATTTTTAAAGCAGCTATCGCGGAAAAGAGTCACTGAGCGGGCGGCTCTTCCTTGCGGAGTACACCCCTTGGACGGCTGCTTTTTTTGCGTACAAAAAACCGCCTGCACACGGCAAGCGGTTCGCATTTGATTCGGCTCAGTTGTAATTGGACAGGAAGCTGCGCAGGCGCTCGGTCTGCGGATTGTCAAACAGCTCGGCCGCGGGGCCGGCCTCGGCAATGACGCCCTTGTCCATAAACACGATGTGGTCTGACACTTCCTTGGCAAAGTTCATCTCATGCGTGACGATGACCATGGTCATGTGCTCCGCCGCCAGGGCGCGGATGACCTTCAGGATTTCGCCGGTCAGCTCCGGGTCCAGCGCGCTGGTCGGCTCGTCAAAGAATAAAATCTTCGGCTCCAGCGCCATGGCCCGCGCGATGGACACACGCTGCTGCTGCCCGCCGGACAGCTCGCAGGGGTAGTTTTTCAGCTTGTCGCCCAGCCCCATTTTGTTCAAAAGCGCAATTGCTTTTTCTTCGATCTCGGCGTTCATGGCCTTGCGGGACGCGGCGTTCTTTTCTTTTTTTGCGCGCAGCTTCACCGCCAGGGTCACGTTGTCAAGCACGTTGTATTGCGGGAACAGATTGAACTGCTGAAACACCAGGCCGATCTTCGGCTGCAGGGCGCGGCGCTCGGCGGCAGTCAGTTTCTCGCCGTCGGCGTCAAACAGCACGTCGCCGTCCAGCAGGATTTTTCCGCGGTCCGCCGTTTCCAAAAAGTTGATGCAGCGCAGCAGCGTGGTCTTGCCGCTGCCGGAGGAGCCGATGATGGACAGCACCTGTCCTGGCTCCATGGAGAAGGAGATGCCCTTGAGCACCTCGGTTTTGCCGAAGCTCTTGTGCAGATCAATCACTTCAAGAATTGCCATGGGTCCCCCTCCTTACGCCTTGAAATACGACAGTTTCTTTTCGATCAGGCCGAACAAAAGCGTCATGATTCCGCAGGCGACCAAATAGAACAGCCCCGTATAAAACAGCGGCCAGATCATTCCCTTGGCGGTGAATTTTTCCGCCACCTTGATGATTTCCACCACCATGATGACACGCACCAACGAAGTGTCTTTGATCAGCGTGATGATCTCGTTGCTCATCGGCGGAACAATGCGCTTGACAACCTGCAAAAGGATCACGCGAAAGAAGGTTTGTGTTTTTGACAGACCCAGCACCTGACCGGCCTCATGCTGACCGACCGGGATGCTCTGGATACCGCCGCGAAAAATCTCGGAGAAATAGCAGGAATAATTGATCACAAAGGTAAACAACGCCGCCATAAACCGTTCGTCCCGCAGCATAATCGGCGCATTGGAAAACAGGTTCGGCTTACCGAACACCAGCCCGGGCGCATAAAACACGACCAAAATCTGAAGCATCAGCGGCGTGCCCCGGATGATCCAGATAAATACCTTGGTCACAAACGACAGCGGTTTAAAGCGCGACATGGAACCGAACGAAATAATCAACCCCAAAATCAGGCCGAAAATCAATGTCAGCGCAAACAAATCCAGCGTGACCTTGAAACCGTCCAGCAGTTTCAGATTGACTTCGCTGAAACTATACATGATCCTTTCTCCTTATATGCGAATTTAGAGGCAGACGAGCCGCCTCTAAATCCGTTTGATATTTTTTCAGTCAGTTATTATTTGACAATGGCATCCTGAAGATTGTATTTCGCCGCGATGGTATTGACCGTGCCGTCTTTTTTGAGCGCGGCAAGAATGCTGTTCACTTCCGCCGTGGCGTCGCTGCCCTTGCGGAATGCGACCGAATAGTATTCATCCTCCGTGTTGACAACGCCTTCAAGGATCGTCAGGCCGGAGAAATCGCTGCCTTCCTTGTTGATCAGGTAGTACGCCATGGTATAGTCGATGATGCAGGCGTCGGAGGTACCGGCAAGCACCTCTTTCAGCGCGTCAATCTGCGCGTCAGCGGCATTGTAGGTTGCGTCCTTCAGATTCTCGTTAATAAATTCTTCACCGGCCGAGCCTTCTTCCGCAGTCAGCTTGGCAGACATGAGCGCATCCAGCGTGTTCAGCGTTTCGGCATTGTCTGCCTTAACCACAAGCACCTGCCGGTTCAGCATGTAGTAATCGGACAGGCTCATATTTTCGGCACGCTCTTCGTCCCAGGTCAGACCGTTCCAGATGCAGTCAATGTTTTTGGACGACAGCTCGGTCTCTTTCATTTTCCAGGAAATCTCTTTGAATTCCACAGACACGCCCAGCTTTTCGGCAACGGCCCGCGCAAGCTCTGCGTCAAAGCCGGTCCATTCCGTGCTGTCTTTTTCCTGATAATCCATCGGCTCAAAGTCGGTGATCCCGACGATCAGCTTGCCCTTGCCCTTGATATAGGCAAGATCAGAGTCGCCGTCATTCTTGTCTTTTTTGCAGCCCGCCAGCGCAAAGCACAGCGTCGCCATCAAAAGGGCCAGAACCAATGCGATGATTTTTTTGCTCATGTTGAAAATCTCCTTTTCATGTTTCTTTCCGGAAATGTCTTCCGGGCGCTTTATTATGCTAACACATTCGCAGAGTTCTGTCAACAGAATTTAGCAAAATTTTCAAAAAAGTCCGGCAAAATTCAAGCGGGCGGCACAAAGGCGACGCCTTGCGGCAAACCGTGCGCGTGCGCCTGTCTGTTTTCAATGGGCAACGGCGTTCATTATGCGCACGGCGGCGGCAGTCCCGAAAATGAACATTTTTCCAAAGACGGGATACTTTATCAATTTAAAGTGTTGACATTTTAGAAAAAATCATTATAATAGATGGAAATTGATATGAAAGGTCTGATCTGTAATGAAACTTGCAATTTACGGCTACGGCAACCTTGGGCGCGGCGTGGAGTGCGCCATCCGCCAGGCCCGGGACGCAGAGCTGGTCGGCGTCTTTACGCGGCGCACGCCCGAAAGCGTCAAACCCCTGACCGGCGCCCCGGTCTTTGCGGCGGCCGACCTGTTGCAGTACAAAGACAAGATCGACCTGGTCATCATCTGCGGCGGCAGCGCCACTGACCTGCCGAAGATGACGCCGGTGCTTGCGCGTGATTTCAACGTCATCGACTCGTTTGACACCCACGCCAACATTCCGCAGCACTTTGACGCGGTGGACGCGGCGGCCAAAGAGAGCGGCCATATCGCGCTGATTTCCTGCGGGTGGGACCCGGGCATGTTTTCGCTGAACCGCCTGTATGCGTCTTCGATCCTGCCGGACGGCGCGGACTATACGTTCTGGGGCCGCGGCGTCAGCCAGGGGCACTCTGACGCGGTGCGCCGCATCGACGGCGTGCTGGACGCGCGGCAATACACCGTGCCCATCGAGGCAGCGCTGGACGCGGTTCGCAGCGGCACCATGCCGGAGCTGACCGCACGGCAGAAGCACCTGCGCGAATGCTATGTGGTTGCGGCCGAGGGCGCCGACAAGGCCCGGATCGAACAAGAGATCAAAGAGATGCCGAACTACTTTGCCGACTATGACACCACCGTGACCTTCATCACGAAGGAAGAGATGCAGCGCGACCACGCTTCGCTCCCGCACGGCGGCTTTGTCATCCGCACCGGCAAGACCGGGCTGAACAAAGAACACACCCATGTGATCGAATACAAGCTGAAGCTGGATTCCAACCCCGAATTCACGGCAAGCGTTTTGGTGGCGTTTGCCCGCGCAATGTGCAGAAAGGCCGCCCGCGGCGAAACCGGGTGCAAGACCGTCTTTGACGTGGCGCCGGCGGACCTGTCGCCGCTGACCGGCCCGGAACTGCGCGCGCACATGCTGTAATCAAACAGAAAGGACTGAAGGACGTGGAAAGCAATCACCTTCCCGCATTCCCCTGTGACAACCTGACGGCGGACGACAACGGACATCTGCGCTTTGCCGGGCATGACGCCGCCGCCCTGGCGGAAAAATACGGCACGCCGCTCTATCTTCTGGACGAAGCGCGCATCCGCCGCAACTGCCGCACCTATCTTGACGCGTTCAAGGCGTACTACCCGGCGGGGTCGCTGCCCCTGTATGCCAGCAAAGCCAACGCCTGCAAGCAGCTTTATCGCATCATGGCCGAAGAGGGCATGGGCGTGGACGTGGTCTCGATCGGCGAGATCTATACCGCGAAAAAGGCCGGGTTTGATCTGTCAAAGGCCTTCTTCCACGGCAACAACAAAACCGATTTTGACATTGCTTTTGCGATGGACAACGGCGTGGGTACCTTTGTTGCGGACAACGAAGAGGAGCTTGCCGCCATCGAGCGCGAGGCCGCACAGCGGAATCTGCGCCAAACCGTTTTGCTGCGGATCACGCCGGGCATCGACACCCACACCTATGAGGCGGTCAACACCGGCAAGGTGGATTCCAAATTCGGCAACGCCATTGCCACCGGCCAGGCCGAAGCGATCACCAGGCTGGCGCTGTCGCTGCCGCATGTGGAGCTGCGCGGCTTTCACTGCCACGTCGGCTCTCAGGTCTTTGCCGAAGACGTCTTTGAGCGCGCGGCCGTCATCATGATCGACTTCATGGCCGACCTGCGCGACACGCGCGGCTTCACCGCCGGCGTGCTCAATCTCGGCGGCGGCTACGGCGTGCGATATGTCGAAAGCGACCCGCACCTTGACATCAAAGAAAAGATCGGCTCCGTTTCCGAAGCGCTGAAGGCGCAATGTGAAAAGCGCAGATTCCCCGTTCCCGTGATGCACATGGAGCCGGGCCGCAGCATCATCGCAGACGCGGGCCTGACACTATATACCGTCGGCGCGGTCAAGCGCATCCCCGGCTACAAGAACTATGTGTCCATCGACGGCGGCATGACCGACAACCCGCGCTTTGCCCTGTATCGCTCCGCTTACACCTGCGTGGCGGCGACGAAACTGAACGAGCCGTGCACCCTGCCGGCGTCGCTGGTCGGGCGCTGCTGCGAAAGCGGCGACATCATTCAGGAGGACGTCGTATTCCCGGCGTCCATCCGGCGCGGCGACCTGGTCGCGGTCTGCACCACCGGCGCCTACAACTACGCCATGAGCTCCAACTATAACCGCATCCCCCGCCCGGCAACGGTGATGCTGCGTGAAGACGGCAGCGACTATGTTGCCGTGGAGCGCGAAACGCTGGACGACCTGACCAATCTGGACGTATAAAACATAGACAAACAAAACAACCGACGATCCCCCTGTGTTTTTGGACATGGGGCGTTTCGTCGTGTCCGCCGCTTTTTACGATTTGCAAGGAGACTTTCCCATGACCGGCTTTTCCAACCTGCTGCAAAACGGCAGAGAGTTCACCAACGTCAAAACCGCACTGCAAAGCCACGCGCTCCCGATGGGTGTGCTGGGCCTGTCTGCCGTTCACAAGGCGCACTATATCGCGGCCCTGTGCGAAACGCTGGGCAAACCGGCGCTGGTCCTGTGCCCCGACGAAGGCGCGGCCACCCGCCTGTGCGAGGACCTGAACACCTTTGCCGGCGCTGCCGTGCTGTATCCGGCGCGCGACATCCATCTGCGCTCCACGGAAAGCGCCTCACGCGAATATGAGCAGCAGCGCATCGGCGCGCTTTGCAACACGCTGAACGGCACTTGCCGCTTTTTGGTCTGCAGCATCGAGGCGGCCGGCCAGCGCACGCTGCCGCGGCAGGAGCTGCGGCGCCGCAGCCTGCACCTGACCGTGGGGAACGAGATCGCGCCCGCAGACGTGATCGCCGTGCTGCTCAGCGCCGGCTATGTGCGCGCCGAGCAGGTGGAGGGCGTGGGCCAGTTTTCGCTGCGCGGCGGCATTCTGGACCTGTCTCCGCCGCACCTGAGCCATCCGCTGCGCGTGGAATTCTGGGGCGACACGGTGGATTCGATCAGCGCCTTTGACGCCCAGACCCAGCGGCGCACCGAGCAAATGGACGATGTGTGGATCACCCCGTCGGCGGAGGTGCTGTTTGACAGCGACGACGCGCTGCTGCAAACGTTGAAACGCCACCTTGCCGCCGTGAAGGGCCGGGGCAGCGTCAAGGCCCGCGACGTGCTGAACGCAGACATTGCGCAGCTGGAAAGCGGCGTGCGCCTGCCCTGTGCGGACCGGTACCTCGCGCTCGCCTATGACGCGCCGGAATCGGTCTTTGACTATGCCGAAGACCGCCTGCTCTTTGTCAGTGAAACCGCCGGGGTCAAGCAGCGCTTTGACGCGGCGCAGACACTGTGGAACGAAGACGTCAAGCTGGCGCTGGAAGAGGGCTGCCTGACCAGGGCGCTGGACGTTTTTCGCCTGACGTGGCCGCAGATTCTGCAGCGCTATGCGGCGGGCGCCGTTTTTCTTGACAATCTGGCGCGCGGCAGCTTTGACGTGCCCGTTAAGGCGCTGGTCACTGTGAACGCCGTGCAGGCCGCACCGTGGGACGGCACCCTGACCTATCTGACCGAGGATCTGGGCAGCGCGCTGACCAAAGACAGCACCGTCGTTGTCGCCGCCGGTACCGAAAAAAACGCCAAAGAGCTGGCGTATGACCTGGAGACCGAGGGCTTTCGTTCGCATTACTTTCCCGTGGTCCCGGCCGAATTCCCGCGCGGGCGCGTCAGCGTGGTGGCCGGCACGTTCAGCAGCGGCTTTGCGTACCCGGAATTAAAATTCACGCTGTTTTCTCACCGGCGGGCCGGCGCGTCGACCGAGCTGAAAAAAGCCCGCCGCCGCTTCAAGCAGGGCAAGGCGATCTCTGCCCTGTCAGACCTGGAGCGCGGGGACTATGTGGTGCACGCTCTGCATGGCATCGGCATCTATGACGGCATCAAGACCATGACCGTGGACGGCAAGACCAAGGACTTCATCAAGGTCAACTTTCGCGGCACGGACGTGCTGTACATCCCCGTCACCCAACTGGACCTGCTGAGTAAATATATTTCACTCAAAGACAGCGACCGGCCGGTGAAGCTGAACCGGCTGGGGTCTGACGAATGGAAAAAGACCAAATCGCGCGTGCGCGCCGCCGTCAAGGACATGGCCGCCCAGCTCACCGCGATCTATGCCAAACGCTTGAACGCCGCCGGCTTTGCCTTTTCACCCGACATCGACATGCAAAGCGACTTTGAGCGCCGCTTTGAGTTTGACGAGACCGACGACCAATTGGCCGCGATCAATGAGATCAAAACCGACATGGAGCGCCCCTGCCCGATGGACCGCCTGCTGTGCGGCGACGTCGGCTTCGGCAAGACGGAGGTTGCGCTGCGCGCCGCCTTCAAATGCGTGGCCGACGGCAAGCAGTGCGCCATCCTGGTCCCGACCACGATCCTCGCCTTTCAGCATTATCAAACGATCAAAAAACGCTTTGACGGCTTTCCGATCGAGATCGAAATGCTTTCGCGCTTTCGCACAGCAAGCGACCGGACCAAAATCAAAAAGCGCCTGGCCGCCGGCAGCGTGGACGTGGTGGTGGGCACCCACGCCATCATCGCAAAGAATGTGGAGTTCAAGGACCTCGGCCTGCTCATTGTGGACGAGGAGCAGCGCTTTGGCGTGGCGCAGAAAGAGAAGCTCAAGGAGCGCTTTCCGCTGGTGGACGTGCTGACGCTGTCGGCCACCCCGATTCCGCGCACGCTCAACATGGCGATGACCGGTATCCGCGACATGTCCATTCTGGAGATGCCGCCCGCCGACCGCCACCCGGTGCAGACCTATGTGCTGCCGCACGACATGGGCGTGCTGTGCGAGGCGATGGACCGCGAGATTCGCCGCGGCGGTCAGGTGTATTATCTGCACAACCGGGTGGAAACCATCGAGCGCACCGCCGGCAAGATCAAGCAGCACCTGCCCGACGCGCGCATCGGCATCGCGCACGGCAAGATGAATGAGGAGGAGCTCAGCGAGATCTGGCGCCAACTGCTCGAAAACGAGATCGACATCCTGGTCTGCACCACGATCATCGAGACCGGCGTGGACGTACCGAACGCCAACACCCTCATCATCGAGAACGCCGACCGGCTGGGTCTGGCGCAATTGCATCAGATTCGCGGGCGGGTGGGCCGTTCCGCGCGCCGCGCGTTTGCCTATTTCACCTATCAACCGAACAAGCAGCTTTCCGAAGAGGCGCAGCGTCGCCTGAGCGCCATCCGCGAATACACCGAGTTCGGCTCCGGCTTTCGCATCGCGCTGCGGGACCTGGAGATTCGCGGCGCGGGCAACGTGCTGGGCGCCCAGCAGCACGGCCACATGGAGGCCGTGGGCTATGACCTGTATCTGCAACTGCTGTCAGAGGCCGTGGCCGAAGAGCACGGCGAACCCGCCAAAACGACCGACGACGAGTGCCTGATCGACGTTGCCATCGACGCCCACATTCCGGAAACCTACATCGACGCGGCGCGCCACCGCATTGCCATGTATCAGCGCATCGCCGGCGTGCGCACGGAGGACGACGCCATGGACGTGATCGACGAGCTGATCGACCGCTTCGGCGAACCGCCGGAAAGCGTGCGCGGCCTGATCGAGATCGCCCTCATCCGCGCCCGGGCCGCCGCCCTGGGCATAACCGAAATTTCGCAGCGCGGCAATATGCTGCTGCTTTTCACCACAACGCTGGATCCGCGCCATGTGGCCGCACTGGGCCGCTATCTGCGCGGGCGGGTCATGGTCAGCGCCGCCAAGGACCGGCCGTATCTGTCGGTGCGGCTGCAAAACCAGAGCAACGTCGCGGTGCTGAAGGAAGTGCTGAAGATCTTGGAGCAGACAGCGAACAGTTGACAGCGCGATGAACGCGCAACAAAACAAAAAGAATGCACCCGCGCGGGAAGCATGCCGCTTCTCATGCGGGTGTTTTGTACGCGGGGAACGTGACCGTAACCACAAGCGCAGCTCCGCCGCCCAAACATTCTCTTGAGTATTGCATACTGTAAATGGCAGCCTTTCTCGCCTTCCCCGCCGGCGGGGAAGGTGTCACGCGCCCAAACATTTTTCGGTAAAGCAATCTGTACCATGCGCGTGACGGATGAGGCGGAGAAACTGCCAATCCATGTTTGGCGCCTATAAAGATGTGGTTTTCTTAAGTTGTTGACATTGACCGAAGACCCGCATCGTACCCCCGAAACGCGCCGGTTTGCGGAATGGTTTCCAACAAAGTTGTTGCACTGTGATCACAACTTTTTCATTTTTTTTAAAAAAAGGGTTCCTTTTTTTGTCACAAAGTGGTATAATATCAAGGCAATAAATCCGACAAATCTCGATTCATATAGATCATGTGCCGCGCAGACGCTGCGGCGCAAAAAAGGAGCGCGCGAAAGCGCAGGAAGAAAGAGGAGATTACTTTGGAAAAGCTTGTGATTCACGGCGGCAACCGCCTGACCGGTGAAGTGGAGATCAGCGGCGCCAAGAACGCGGCCGTCGCCATCATCCCCGCAACGCTGCTGGCGCAGGACGTCTGCCGGATCGAAAATATCCCGAACATCAGCGACGTCATCTGCATGGAGCGCATCCTGACCAGCATGGGCGCTGTCGTGCGGTACATCAATAAACACACCATCGAGATCGACACCAAGCCGGTCAATTCCTATATCGTACCGCATGAAATGACCAAAAAGCTGCGCGCGTCCTATTACCTGATCGGCGCGCTGCTGGGCCGCTACAACCGCGCCAAGGTCTCGCTGCCCGGCGGGTGCGATTTCGGGGTACGCCCGATCGATCTGCACATCAAGGGCTTTGAGCTTTTGGGCGCCACCGCCGCGGTGGAAAACGGTATGATCCACGCCTATGCCGAGCACCTGACCGGCAGCGCCGTCTATATGGACAAGGTGTCGGTCGGCGCGACGATCAACGTCATGCTGGCCGCCGTCAAGGCGCGCGGGCTGACCATCATTGAAAACGCCGCCAAGGAGCCGCACATCGTGGACCTCGCAAACTTTCTGAACGCCATGGGCGCCGATATCCGCGGCGCGGGCACCGATGTCATCAAGATCCACGGCGTATCGACCCTGCACGGCTGCACCTATTCCATCATCCCCGACCAGATCGAGGCCGGGACCTATATGGTGGCGGCGGCCGCGACCCACGGCGACGTGTTGATCAAAAACGTCATTCCCAAGCATCTGGAATCCATTTCGGCGAAACTGATCGAATGCGGCGCGACCGTGACGGAATATGACGATTCCGTGCGCGTGCAGGGACCGCGGGTCTTTCGCCGCTGCAACCTGAAAACCATGCCGCACCCCGGCTTCCCAACCGACATGCAGCCGCAGATGAGCGTCATTTTGACCGTTGCAAACGGCACAAGCCTGGTATCGGAGGGTGTGTGGGACAACCGCTTCCGCTATGTGGCGCAGCTGACCCGCATGGGCGCCAACATCCAGGTGGACGGCAAGATCGCCGTGTTCCAGGGCGTGCCGGAGCTGACCGGGACCACCGTGCGCGCCGACGACCTGCGCGCGGGCGCGGCCATGATCATCGCGGGGCTGATCGCCCGCGGCACCACCGAGATCGAAAGCATCATCTTTATCGATCGCGGGTATGAAGATTATGTCGAAAAGCTGCGCGATTTGGGCGCAGACATCTATCGCAAAGAGATCCGTGAGGACGGAACCCAGCCGAACGCGGCGGGCTGAACCGCGTTTGCGCCGCCTTCGCGAGCTGAAACAGAATGAATATTGTGCGTCGCGGGGCAACGAATGGAATGAACACAGTTGCCCGCGACTTTTTTGGAGTTTGACATGGCAAGATTTTGTTCGTTATTTTCTTCCAGCAGCGGCAACGCGACCTTTGTGGGGTCCGCGTCGGGCGGCGTGCTCATCGACGCCGGCGTCAGCGCCAAGCGCATCCGCACCGCGCTGACCGACCGCAGCATCGACCCGAAGTCGATCCGCGCCATCCTTGTGACGCATGAGCACAGCGACCACATCAGCGGGCTGCGCGTGCTGGCGTCCGGACTGGGTGTGCCGGTCTATGCCACGCCGGGCACGCTGGACGCATTGGCGGAAAGCGACGTGCTGAACGGAAAATTCCCGGTGCACGCGCTGGAACGCGGCGGCGACGTCACGGTCGGCGACCTGCTGGTCCATGCGTTTGAAACGCCGCATGACAGCAGTGAAAGCTGCGGCTTTGTCATCACGCTGCCCGACGAACAAAAGGTCGCCATCGCAACCGACATCGGGCACGTCACCAACGAGATCATGCGCAACCTTTTGGGCTGCAGCCTGGTGATGCTGGAATCCAACCACGACGTCGGCATGCTGCAAAACGGGCCGTACCCGTACTTTCTCAAGCGGCGTATTCTGTCTGACGTGGGGCATCTGTCCAACGAAGCGTGCGCCGACGTGGCGGTGCAGCTGGTGGAGCATGGCACCACACGGCTGTTTCTGGGCCACCTGAGCGCCGAAAACAACATCCCCGCGCTGGCATACCAGACCAGCCTTGCCGCTCTGCAGGAGGCCGGCGCCGCCGCGGACCGCGACTTTCTTTTGACTGTCAATCCGAAAGAAAACCTTGACGACATTGTGCGATTCTGAGGTGCGGTATGAAAACGTTCACCATCCTCTGTATCGGAAAATTGAAAGAGCCGTATTTGCGCGATGCCGCCGCCGAATATCAAAAACGACTGTCGGCAGACTGCAAACTCAACATTGTGGAGCTGCCGGCGGAAAAGCTGCCGGACGCGCCGTCGCAAAAGCAGATTGACGCCGCCCTGGCTGCGGAAGAAAAGCGGATTCTGGAAAAGGTACCGGAAAATGCAGCCGTCTTTGCGCTGTGTGTGGAAGGAAAGTCGGTTTCGTCAGAGGCGTTCAGCGCCCTGTTGTCAGACTTTGCTCTGCGCGGGAAAAGCAGCGTTGTTTTCATCATCGGCGGGTCGTTTGGCCTGTCAGACGCTGTGAAGCGGCGCAGCGACCTGAAGCTGTCGGTCAGCCCGATGACCTTTCCGCACCAGTTGTTTCGTGTGATTTTGCTGGAGCAGCTGTATCGCGCCGTTCAAATCGAGCGCGGAACGAAGTATCACAAGTAAGGAGCGAAAAAATCATGATTTGTAAAAAATGCGGCGCGTCCATTCCGGACGAAGCGCTGTTTTGTCCGATCTGCGGGGCGTCGTGCGCTGCGCCTGCGCCGCCTGCAGAACCGATGAACGACCAGGGCGCGGCAACGGTCGCGCTGCCGCGGGAAGTGAAACCGCAAACGCCGAACCGGCCGCCGCAATATCACCAGCCGCCGGCACGGCCGCAGTATCGGCAGACCCCGCCGCCGCAAAGCCAACCGGCACGCCAGCAGCCGCCGGCCAACCGCCGGCCGTATCCGCAGCAGGCCCAGCAGCCGCAGTATTCGCCCGCGCCGGGCTATCCGCAGCCGCCGCAAAACCAGCACGGCGGGCAGGCTCTGCCTGCGCAGGATATCCTGACGCCGGACCAGTTTGCACCGGATCGGTTTGCATCCGACGCGTTTGCGCCGGAGCAATATATTCCGGACGCGCCCGCAGCCCCCGAAGCACCCGAAAAGCACAGCAAGATCGGCCGCATCATCGTGATCTGCGCACTGGTGTTTGCGCTGGTGATCGGCGCCGGCGGCGGGTTCACCACCGCGTGGTTCCTGTATGGGCAGCACAAGATCAATCACCAGTACTGGATCGCGGAAAAAGTCGTTTTGACCTGCATGGATGCGCTGGAGGAGGAAGATCAGTCCGCCATCAACGATGTTTTGGTCAGCGACAATTTCCTTTGTGCCTATTACATCGATCAAATGAGCAGGAACGGCAAAGATTGGGAAAAGATTTTCAAAGAAGACTATGGCAATGACATAAAGAAGGTCAGAGAAGACATTCTCAAATATGCCGCCGACAAAAACAGTACCGCGTTCTTGTTCTTTTCAGGCGGAGAAGTCACCTTCGGCCTGAAGGGGTACGCAGAAGAACAGACCTTTGATTTCGGCAAAGGGGACCCGGATCAACTGGAAGATTTTGAAAAAGAAAAAATCATCCCCGAGGAAGTCAACGACGACGCCGTCGCAGCGCTGCGGTCTGAACTGGTCGGAAAGACCTTCTCCTATGACGATGGAAAAAAAGAAGAAACATTCACCATCCGGGAAGTGCGCGTCTTTACTGTGGATAAGGACGCCAAAGTCCGCACCACACTGGTAAAACTTGAAGGTGAAAAAGCATGGAGAGTTTTGTCAATGTCGGCAGACAACCAGGGTTCATAATTTCATTATCAAATTAAAGGAGCGAACGATATGAATTGCAACAAATGCGGTGCACCGCTTCACGACGGCGCACAATTCTGCACCAACTGCGGAAACATCATGCTTTCTGACGACGACACCAAGACCGTCACCATCGACGACACCGCGACCACGCCGCTGCCGCAGCCGGGTCCGTACACCGCGCCGCAGCCGCCGATCTATCAGCCTGCACCGCCGGCGCCGCAGCCGATCCCGCAGCCTGCCGTGACCAATCAACCCACCGTGACGGCACAGCCGACCCAGCCCACCGCGCCGGCGCCGAAAACCCAGCCGTCGCGCGCCGCGCAGCAAAACAAGCGCAAGCCTGCCCCGCAAAAGCGGACACCGGCCCCCGCACCGAAGAAAAAGGGCGGCGCCGGGAAATTTGCCGTGGTGCTGCTGCTCATCGCGGCGCTGATCGTGGGCGCTGTGGGCGGCATGTTTGCCAAGGACCTGATCTTTAAAAAGGATAAAGACGGCAAGGGCGAACAGACCGAGACAGCCACCGAACAGGCCGCCGAACCCAGCAGCATGGAAAAGGCGACCGAGCTGGCGCTGAAATGCCAGCAGGCACTGAACGATAAGGCGCCGGAACAGATCGAGAACGACTGGGTCAGCGATGATTTTTATGTTGCGTACTGGAAAGACCTGCACGCGGATTCTGCCAAGCTTGTGACCGACTTCACCCCGATCACCAAAAACTTTGAAGATTTAAAGGGCTTCGTTTTTGCTTATCTTGAGCACGGAACCGCTTCTGTCACCGCCATTGAATCTGACACGCGCGTCGATACTTATGATTTTGGCCAGGCGCAGGGCGAAGTGACGATTGAGAGTCCGCGATTTGCAAGCTCCTCACCCAGTGATTTTAAGCCCGCCTATCAGTTGGGAGATCAACAAACCGTCAACGTCAATGATTCCATAAGGCTGTATATGAGCACCATGGTCAGTGAACATGAAATTCTTGTAACGCTCATCAAGATCGACAGCGAGTGGAAAATCTTCTCCATCGAATTTGAAGATTATCCGGAAGTATTTGCACAGTATATTGTGAAAGAGCCTGTCACCGATGAAAACGGCAACGTTGTTACAACAGAACCGACAGAACCGACAGCGCCTACTTCCACATCCGATCCCACAGAGGCGGCAGATTCCTCCACAACAACGACAACCGCGCCCAACGGTACGACCGCAACACCGGCGCCGCCCACAGCCACACAACCGGGCAGCGCACAAGCCACCGAAACACCCACCTTGACCTCTGAGGTGCCGGGCAATGTTATTCCCAACGAACCGACATCGGAAACGGATACAGACACATCTCAGGACGAAGAACCTGAGTTTACACTGCCCGACTGATTTTAACCCATACATCAGCGCCGAAAAGGAGCGATCACTATGACATGTAACCACTGCGGAAATCAACTTCCGGACGGCACCGCATTCTGCCCGAACTGCGGCACCCGGCTGCTCACCACGCCGCGGCCAAACACCGCCGCGCGGCTGCGCAAGCAGACCCCGCCTCAAAAGGACCCGACGCCCCCGGCGGATCAGGGCGCTCCCGTTGAACAGTCCACCCAACTGCTGCCGGTCGACAAAGTGCGCGCCGCCCAGGCCGCACAAGACGCCGCGCTGAACGCCGGCGTTCCCGCCCCGACGCCGACCAAGACCAAAAAACTCAAAGCCGGCAAAGCGCCAAAGGCGCCCAAAGCAGAGGACGACGCGCCCAAGTTCAAAGCGAAGGGCGGCTGGAAAATCGTCGTGCTCATCGTGCTGATCGTCGCGCTGCTTGGCGCCGGCGGCTATATCGGATACCGCTGGTGGAAAAATCGCGGCAGTGAAGATGACGCCAAGAATACAACGCAGGCAACACAGGCAGCGCCGACACCGACCACAACAACCGAACCGACCACCGCTTTGCCGCCGCGCCGGGCATCGGAAAAGGCCTTGTTTGATTATTGCATCGAAGCGCTGAATCCGGCAACCGAACCGGACGATGAGTTCAAACAAGATACACTGAAAAAAGAAGACTGTGTCGATGCAGCGTTTTATGTCGCTTACTACAGCCGAAGGAACCAAATTCCATGCAACCCTGTTGATTATGATGTCTATCGTAACAAAATCGGCGTTACGGTTGCTTATTTCGATGGTGGCAATTACACGGTTGAGGAGCCGGACGGAAGCAGTGCGACCTATGATTTCAAAGATGGCAATAAAAGTCAACTTCCGCTGACTGCAACAAAAAATGAAGATGCAATGGATGACTTCAAGGATTTCGCACCACAAGTTGAAGACGCCAAGACCATGGTGGCACACAGCGAAAAAATGGCTGACGGCAACACGGCAAACATCCGCATCACGCTGGTAAAGATCGGCGGCGAATGGAAAATCTTTGAGATCATTCCTGAAGGCCTCAACAGTTATCAGACAGGGACAACCCCTGCAACCGAGCCTTCGGCACCAAAGGCGCCGGCTCAATTCAGTATGACAGAAACCTCACCGGATACGTCCGAAGCCACTGACAGTGACAGTTGGGCAGAACCCGGACCGGATGAAGAAGAGAATATCCTCGGATGATTTCCACTCCCTGACCCGTATCAAAAAATCACAAGCAGAATAACAGCATCCAATCCTGTCCGGCACCGGGGAATGTTGGCTCCGGTACCGGACAGCAATCTTTCAGAAAGAAGGTTCCCACATGAGCGTCAAAAAGACCTTGTTTGACACCCTGCCGGACGGCAGAGCCGTTTATCAGTACGAAATCGAAAACAACAACGGCGTCACGGCGGCGATCATCACGCGCGGCGCGACCCTGCAGGCCTTCACCTGCCCCGACCGCGACGGCGTCAAGGGCGACATCATCGTCGGGTTTGACAATATTGCCGGGCATTTGGCCACCACGACCTATGCCGGCGAGATCATCGGCCCGTACGCGAACCGGCTGTGCGGCGGCAAATTCACCGTCAACGGCACAGCGTACAACGTCACAAAGAATGAAAACGGCGTCACCTGCCTGCACGGCGGCGGCGAATTCAGCAGCGCGCTGTGGACCGCGATCATCACCGACGACAACGCCGTGGAGTTCGCCCATCACATGCCGGACGGCGCCGAAGGCTTTCCCGGAAACATCGACGTCACTGTGAAGTATGTGCTGACCGACCACAACGAGCTGGAAGTTCACTACCACGCTGTCAGTGACAAGGCGACCGTGCTGAACCTCACCAACCACGCCTATTTCAACCTCGGCGGCGCTGCGAACGGCGACGTGCTCGGCACCGAGCTGATGCTGTGCTGCGACGCCTATACCCCGACGGACGCACAGAGCATCCCGACCGGCGAACTGCGCGACGTGACCGGCACAGCCTTTGATTTTCGCACGGCAAAGCCGATCGGCCGCGACATTACCGCCGCCGACGAGCAGCTCACGCAGTGCCGCGGGTACGACCACAACTTCTGCATCAGCGGCGAACCCGGCGCCCTGCGCCTGGCCGCAAAGGCGACCGACCCGGCCAGCGGCCGCAAGCTGGAGGTTTATACCGACCTGCCCGGCGTGCAGCTTTACACCGGCAACTTCCTTGACGGCAGCGAAACCGGCAAGGGCGGCGTCGCGCTGCAAAAGCATTTCGGCTTCTGCCTCGAAACGCAGTATTACCCCGACACGCCGAACCAGCCCGCCTTTCCGCAGTGCACGTTCCAGCCGGGCGAGCCGTTCGACAGCCTGACGATCTTCAAGGTGTAACCACCGTGTGCATAAAAAAGATCCGCCGGAAAGCTCCGACGGTTTTTTTTGCAATCAACGAACGTCCCCCTGATGCAAGGAGGGCGTTCGCTTTATGTTTCTGACTGCTGACCGCTAACGGCTAAAAGCTCAATACCGCGCGCCGAGCAGCAGCGCCAGAATGCCGTGGAACCAGCCGATGATCATCTGGAAGAATCCTTCGCTGTGGTCGCCGCCGCACCATGCGCAGACGGTTGCGGACGATGCGCCGTCCTGCTCAAACTTTGCGGTCAGGGTCGTTTTGCCGCTCTCCATGGGAAAGGCGTACCCCGCGCTGTCAGAGACCTTGGTGTCGCCGATGTACCAGCCGACAAAGTGCCAGCCGCTGTTCGGCGTGGCAATGACGTTCACGCTGTCGCCAACAGGCACATTGCCGCCGCCCGAAACCGTGCCGCCCTCTGCGGGTGAAGCGACCACGGTGACATTGTTTTGGTCCGGCCGCACCACGGTACCGTTGCCGCTGAACTTCGCCGTCAGCGTGCGGCTGCCGTTCACGGTGAATTGATAGGTCGCGCTGGTCGATACCCGGGTGCTGCCCTCGTACCAGCCCTCAAACCGCGCGCCGCTGCCGGACCTGGCGGTGACAGTGGCTGTCGACCCCGCCGCATAACTGCCGCCGCCGCTGACCGTGCCGTTGCCTTCGGCGCGGACCGAAACGGTGTACTGTCCGGACGTCGCTTTTTCAAATTTCGCGGTCAGGGTGACGTCGCCGGTCGGAGTGAAGACATAGCCCAGCTCAGAACTCACCTTGGTGCTGCCTTTGTACCAGCCGAGGAAGTTGTAGCCGGACGCAGGCGCAGCCGCCAAAACCACAGTCGTTCCGACCCTGGGTTCCGTACTGCTCACGGTCACCGTGCCGCCCTCGCCGGGAGATTTGTTCACCGTCACCTTGTAATAGTTCCGGAACTTCGGGTTCAGGTAATAGCTCCTGACATTCGTCGGAAGCGTGAAGGTATAGGACGTACTGGTCGATAAACAGGTACCCGAAATGTTGTACCAACCATCAAAGGTCTTGCCCGCGTCCGGAGTCGCGCGGACGACAACCGAAGCACCGGACCGATAAAGCCCGCCGCCGGTCACCGTGCCGTTTTCAAAGGACTGGCTTGAAAAATACACTTCCGTATAGTTCGCGTCCTCTTTTCCGGAAGAGCTCAGCCAATTCGACTGCGAGGTGTTTTGCTCCAGACGCGTCAGATGGATCATCGGCCGCACGCCGCAAATCGACCATTGATACCACCAGTTGTATTTTTTTCCGTAAAACTGGCCGTTGCCCTTAATGACCTGTGAAATATACGTTTCACCGGCAGGCGTGCGCAGCCACCATGCGCTGGCGCCGTTGTCAGATACCAAGATACCCTGGCATTTTGCATAATCGGTCGCATAAGCCACACGCTGGGGGTCTGCATCCCGCGAAGAGCTGAAGCCGCAGGCAGTGGAAAGCACGTCGGCCTGGCTGGGGATCAGGACTTTGTCTTTGGTCGAAACATAGGTATAGCTGGTGCTGATCGAAGCCTCGTTGTTTGACGTCACCTGCTTGACATTGGCAATCTGGTTTGCAGAAAACGCAACGGCAGCGATGACGGAGCTCACAAAGCTGTGCAGCGACGATTTTCCGTAATCGTTGGCATAGACCTTTCGGTTGCTGCCCTGATAGGCATGAACCTCAAAGTTGCTTGTATCAAGAAGAAAGCTTTCGGAAAAGCATTGGGCGTCGATGATCTTTTCGCACATCAAAAGGCCCGTGTTGGGGTCAAGAACCCGCCATTTCACCGGATCGTAGCGGAAATAATACGTCGTGTTTGGGGTGTAACCGTTATCGTCCATATAGGAGTTGTCTTCCGTGCATGCGCCCCGCTCGTCGAACGGACGGTATTCGGAAAACTTCACAGCGCGGTACCGCCAGCCGTTGACCACAACATCAGCGTACTGCATGTCAATGGTTTTTTTGGTGGTCACATAGCCGTAACTTTTCCACGTCGCGTTGGCCACGGCATTCCTGAGCGAATTGGTCGCGTTGACGCGCGTTTGCGGATAGGTGCCGTAAGAAATGATGTCGCCCACCTTATAATTTGACGGGTTGACGGTCGCGCTTGCCGGGGTCGCCGCCACAGCAAAGCAGCCCACGCACAGCAGCACGGCCAACAGCAGAGAAAGCAGTTTTTCATAGCGATGCTCCTTTCTGATCACTTGGATGGATTCATATTATCATATAAAAGCAGAAAACGCAAGAGAAAACAATAAAAAAGAAAAAGCCTGCACATCTTGGCAGACCCTTCCCCAAATGAAGATATGATGTACCTTCAAAACTGAACAAAAACGTGTTTGATGCGGAGGGTAACTGTAGTTTGAACCAAGGAAATATGGTCAAGCCCTCGACCGATTAGTACTGCCTGGCTGAATGTATCACTACACTTACACCTGCAGCCTATCAACCTCATAGTCCTTGAGGGGTCTTACTGGCTTACGCCATGGGATATCTGATCTTGGAGACGGCTTCACGCTTAGATGCTTTCAGCGTTTATCCGATCCGCACTTAGTTGCCCAGCTGTACCATTGGCATGATAACTGGTGCGCCAGCGGTGCGTCCATCCCGGTCCTCTCGT
>JAFRUA010000073.1 GCA_017434855.1 Clostridia bacterium | reverse complement strand
GGACAGGAGGAATCCCCTTATTCCATGCGAAATATGAGGATTTCTCACATTATATCTCCTTTGATCTTCTTGATTTACTGACACGATTAAATATTTTACACTTTTGACGAGTTTATTTGGATTAATCAGTGCTTACTTAGCGGTTAGCTGTTAGCTATTAGCGGAGGGGGCGTTTCCGGAATGGGAACGTATGCCCCGCGGCTTTTTGCTGTCTTTTTTCGGTACGCGGGGAAGGGTTCGGCAACCGGGCGCACTGCGCTTTTGAAAAAATCATTGTAAATTTTTACAAAGCGGGCTTGACAAATCAGCCGGGCGGGCTTATGCTCGACTGACTGACTGCCATAAGTTTCGCCATGTCCGCCGCCCGTAGTGGTCGTTCTCGCCTGCCGTTCTCGGCTTCCGCCTCGGTCGTTGCTTCGCTTCGCGAGGTTGCCACCGGCAACCCGCAACTCGGTCGGTGCTTTTGCGGCGTTGCCGCAAAGGTCTCCACCGGAGACCCGCACCTATCAGCCGACTGGGCGTGCATGGATAAATGCAAAATTCAAATGCAATGCTCTGCAGCGCCGTCGAATCGGTGGCCTTTGCCCCCTCCACCGCAAGCGGTCCCCCGCCCCCGCTGAAGCAGGGGAGGCAATTCAGGCTTCCCCGATTCATCGGGGGAGCTGGCGCGAAGCGACTGAGGGGGCAATTCGCCAATCGATACCCCCACGCTGAACCGGCGGCGCGTTTCTTTCCGTTGCCGATCTGTCGGGCGCGTACCGAAACAACAAACAACCGCCGGCCCTTTTGAACCGACGGTCTGTTTTTTTAATGGTGTTCTGTGATCCTGATCCCCTTGCTTGCCGGGTCGACGCCCTGCTTCGTATAGTAGTCCGCAAGGGCGGCCTTGATCGCCTGCTCCGCCAGTACCGAGCAGTGAATCTTGACGGCGGGCAGCCCGTCCAGCGCCTCGACCACAGCCTGGTTGGTCAGCTTCAGCGCGTCCTCCACCGGCTGGCCCTTGATCAGGTCGGTCGCCATGGAGCTGGTGGCGATGGCGCTGGCGCAGCCGTAGGTGTTGAACTTGACGTCGGTGATGATCCCGTCGTCGATCTTGAGATACATGCGCATGATGTCGCCGCATTTGGCGTTGCCGATCTCGCCGATGCCGTCGGCGTCCTCCATCTTTCCGACGTTGTGGGGATGGATGAAATGCTCCATCACTTTTTCACTGTATTCCATCAGTTTGCCTCCTTTTTGCCCGCTTCGCGTTCCATGATGTGGTCCCACAGCGGCGACATATCGCGCAGCCGGTCGATGATCTGCGGCAGCACGTCAAGGATGTGATCCACGTCCGCTTCGGTGTTGTCTTCGCCCAGCGTCAGCCGCAGTGAGCCGTGGGCGACCTCGTGCGGCAGGCCGATGGCCAGCAGCACATGGCTCGGGTCCAGCGACCCGGAGGTACACGCCGACCCGCTGGAGGCGCAGACGCCGTTCGCATCCAGAAGCAGCAGCAGGCTTTCGCCCTCCACGCCCTCAAAGCACATGCTGAAATTCCCGGGCAGGCGGTGTTCGAGGTCGCCGTTGATGCGGCTGTGGCTGATCTTTGACGCGCCGGCGAACAGCTGATCGCGCAGGGCGCGGACCTTCGCTTCGTTCGTGTCCATGTTTGCGACCATGTCGGTGATCGCCCTGCCCAAACCGACGATCCCGGCGACGTTTTCCGTCCCGGCGCGGCGGCCCTTTTCCTGCCCGCCGCCCTCGATGAGGTTCGTCAGGCGCACCCCCGTGCGGCAATACAGCGCGCCGACGCCCTTGGGCGCGTGCAGCTTGTGGCCGCTGAGCGAAAGCAGGTCGATGTGCATTTCTTCCACATTGATCGGCACATGGCCGACGGCCTGCACCGCGTCCGTGTGGAACACGACGCCCCGTTCGCGGCAGAGCGCGCCGATTTCGGCGATGGGCTGGATGGTGCCGATCTCGTTGTTTGCAAACATGACGGTGACCAGACAGGTTTGGTCCGTGATCGCGTTCGCGACGTCCTCCACGCGGCAGACGCCGTTGTCATACACGTCAAGGTACGTCACCGTGAAGCCCTGCTTTTTCAGCGCGTCCAGCGTGTGCAGCACGGCGTGGTGCTCGATCTTCGTGGTGACGATGTGCGTTTTTCCGTGGCGCGCACCGATGGCGGCGGCGCCTTTGATCGCCCAGTTGTCGGCTTCCGACCCGCCGGACGTGAAAAAAATCTCTTTCTCTTTGGCACCGATGGCGGCAGCGACCTGGGCGCGGGCGTTTGCAACGGCGCGGTGGGCGGTCTGGCCGAAGGCGTACAGGCTGGACGGGTTGCCGAACTGCGCGGTCAGATACGGCAGCATGGCGTCAAGCACTGCGGGTGTGACCGCCGTGGTTGCCGCGTTGTCGGCATAGACAAATGGCATGGGGATTCCTTCTTTCTTTTACCTACCTGTTTGGTAGTTTATCACAGAGAAAGCGGTTTGTCAAGAGGGGAGGGGACAAAATTTGCAAACTTTTGCAAGGGCAGAGGTCGTTTGTATAGGAAAATATTTGCTTGCAATTTTCGGAAAGATGTGGTAAAGTATAGGTGCGACATAAAATACGGGAGCAATTCCTCTTATATTTTCAGGAGAAGCATTGTAAAAAAATGCATTCTCTTGGTATTCTATATCCTGAATTATAAGAGGGTTAGTGTATTTTGTGTCGCAGCAAATGAGAACTGCATTTTTTAGCGTCTCATTTGTTGAGGCGCTTTTTTATTGCGCCGAAAAAATTTTTTGGAGGGCAAAGCAATGAAACACACAAAACGGTTTTTCGCGGTACTGCTGGCCGTGGTGCTGCTCTTAGGCGTGGTGCCGGTGATGAATGTGGGGATAACGGCGAGCGCAGTCAGTATTAATGACCTAAAAGCACAATACCCTGCAGGAAAGTATTGGAACGGCGGTGATGCAAGTACTTGCACATCTTCTCCTTGTACCCATCATAATGGTAATTGCCCTTATTCTGGTAGTTGCGGATGTAATACATTCAAAGGGCATGCCATTCAATGTATGGGCTTTGCTTATCAGCTTGCTTCTTTGGTTTATGGCGGAGATCCTTATGTGGAAAGGACTGCAAATCAAAGTACCTCTGCATTGGATAGTTTAAAAGCCGGGGATATTATCACATATAAAAACGGAGGACACACAATTTTCGTTACTGGAGTTGAGGGCGATACCATTACTTTTGCGGATTGCAACAGTGACTATCAGTGCGGAATCCGATGGGATGAAACCATTAGTAAATCAAAAGTGAGATCAACTTTTAAATATGTTGATCCGGCGCCTTATGAGTGGACGAATGGTTCATCTGCGCCGACATTGTTTGGCACAGAATCTCTTGATCTCGGAACTGGCTTTTATGCAAAAATTCGAAATCGAGCGGCAAATAAATATATTACAAATGTAGAAACAGGTTCATCAGACAATTCTTTGATCGGCAAAGCTAACGAAGAGTCACTAAATCAAATTTGGCGTTTTGATTTAGTT
>JAFRUA010000072.1 GCA_017434855.1 Clostridia bacterium | reverse complement strand
GTGCGCAAATCTTGACGGAACATTTTCCGTCATTTTGAACAAAAATCTCTTGAAAGCCGGCAGGCTTCCTGCGAGCTTTTTGTAACATCTGACGAAAAATCTTCTCGCCAATCTTTACACACTGAGTTAATCAGCGGTTACCTAACAGCTAAACAAGTCCGCCGTCCACACCGATGACCTGCCCGGTGATGAAGCCGGCGCTGTCGCTTGCCAAAAAGACGGCCAGCGGCGCAATGTCTTCGGGTGTGCCGGCGCGGGAGCAGGGCGTGTCGTCAATGATCGCCTGCCGCGCCGCAGCGTCCAGAGCGGCGTTCATCGGCGTGTCGATAAAGCCGGGCGCAATGCAGTTGACCGTGACGCCGCTGGGTCCGACCTCTTTGGCAAGCGCCCTGGTAAAGCCGGCAATTGCCGATTTGGTCGCGCTGTAGTGGACCTCACACGACGCGCCGACTGTGCCCCACATGGAGGAAATGTTGAGGATGCGTCCGTGCTTTTGGCGCAGCATGTGCGGCAGAATGAGCTGCGTCAGCCGCATCGCGCTTTCCACGTTGACGGCAAACAGCGCAGCCGCTTCATCCGGAGAGACCGATTGAAACAGCGCAAGCTTTGCGGCGCCCGCGTTGTTGATGAGCACGTCAACGCCGGTGCGGTTTGCAAAATCGGCAAGCGCTTTTACATCGGCAGGCAGGCAAAAGTCGGCCTGCACTGCGGCCAGACGGTCGCCGTACCGGCTTTGCAGCGCGGTCAGCGGGGCGGGGTTGCTGCGATACTGGGCAATCACGCGGTCGCCGATGGCAAGGAACGCTTCGCACAGCGCGCGGCCGATGCCGCCGGAAGCGCCGGTGATGAGAACGGTGCGGGGCATAAGATCACATCCATAACAAGGTTGCTCCTATTATATCGCATTCTTCCGCAAGATGCAAGCCATTTATCTTGCCAGAACCCCGCCGTCTGAAAACGTCAGCAGTTGGATGTCGGCCTCGTTGCCGGTTGTGACGTCCACATAGATCAGCGCCTGCTGACCGTCGCCGTCTTTGCAGTGCAGCTCATAGCACAGCCGCTCTTTGCTGTCGTCGCAGGGGATCATTGCCGTTGCGGTGTCCAGCAGCGTCAGGCCGGGCGCCAGGCGGCGCACCGCGCGCTTGATCGAGATCGTTTGTTCGGGCAGGCTGCGCTTGGTGTGGTTCATCAGATAGCCGCGGGCGTCCATGGCGACCACGGCGCCGGAATCAAGCGCGACGCTGACCTTGATCAGGTCGGCGTAATAGATCACGCCGCCTTTGGTATAGGCCAGATTCACCGTGCACACGCCGTCATAGGTGCTGTAATAGCTTTCATGCATGTCGGGGTACCCCAGGTCGCGCAGACAGCGCCGGGCGATCTTGACGGCGGCGCGGGCGTCCAGAGTTGCCGCTTCGCTGTTCCACGGGCGCGTGATGCTGCAAACCAGGCCGCCGTGCCGGGTCACGGTGACACGGACCTCTCCTTTTGAAAAGCAAAACAGCGGCAGGGCGCCGCCCACGTCATCCTCCCGGCGCAGGTCTGTGGGTGCGCATTTGAGCGCGGCTGCGGCCCGGCCGGCGGCGGTTCCGGGGTCGATTTCGGCCAGCGTTTTGACGCCCGGCGCCTCGCGGTTCAAAGCGGCGTCGGAAAACGGCCCGTCATACAGCAGCGTGGGGTACGCCGCAAAGGTCTGCGCCGCCGTGTTGAGCTCCTGAGAAAACAGCTTTGGCTGCCGCGATTCATCCGGCAGCGTGGACCGGGGCAGCGTCAGGGCAACGCTGCCGTCAAAAAAGCCGTCGCTGAGCGGCACAACCGCGTCTGTCAGCGACCGGCCATAGGCATAAAGCGCCGCCAGCTCGCTGCGGTCGCCGTCGCTGAGCGGTTCGCCCGCCTGCATTTTGCGCCCGACGGCGGTGGCAAAATCGCCGACCTGCGACAGAAATTTGAAGACCCCGTCTGAAACCAGCGCTTCGTCGGTCAGCTGCGCCAGGCTGTGCTTTGCGGCAACGGTGCTGCCGCGCAGGTCCAGTGCCAAGGCCGTCATGCGGGTGCCGCAGTTGCAATACTGCCCCTTTTGCAAGGCGGTCGTGATGCTGAGCAGCGATTCCGACAGTTCCCCCATTGCGCGGTGCGACGCGGCGTCCAGTGCGTCTTTTGCGGTTCGGTACTGATGCCCGCGCACCAGGGCGGCGCCGCCGCACAGGACACAGAATGCAAGCAGATAGGTCAGCAGGCGAACAACATTGCGCCGCGATTGAAAAAATTTCATAACAAGAACCTCTTTTCTTTTATGGTTGCTTTAAGCGAAGCCTTTATAATAGTTTCGTCAATGCGCAAAAAATCATGCGCCGTTCTTTTGCAAACCTGAAATATTTTCAAAAAAATAAGGTTCACGCTGCAGTTTTGGCGCGGCGGCTCTTGCATATAAAATAAAATTGTTGTATAATATTATGAATTTTATCATGAAGAGGTGTCGCCGGGTGGAGGCTTATCTGGATAACAGCGCAACAACGCGCCCCTGCCGCGCGGCGGCAGAGGCCATGCTGGCGGCGATGGAAACCGTTTGGGGCAACCCGTCCTCCCTGCATCAAAAGGGCTGGGAAGCGCAGCGGTTGGTCCGGGACGCCAAAGACGCCCTGGCAAAGGCGCTGTCCTGCCGGCCGGCAGAGGTTCTCTTTACCGGCAGCGGCACCCAGGCCAACAACCTGGCTGTGCTGGGTGCGGCGCACGCGCAAAAGAAAAAAGGGAACACCGTGGTGGTCTCTGCCGTGGAGCACCCGTCGGTGATGAAAGCGGCCGAGCGCCTGGCTCAAGAGGGCTTTGACGTCCAGAAGATTCCTGTGGACCGATACGGAACGATTGATTTGGAGACCGCCGAGCGGCTGATCGACGCGGGTACCGTGCTGGTCAGCGTGATGAAGGTCAACAACGAACTGGGCACGGTGGAGCCGGTGGAGGCGCTGCGGCCGATTCTGCGGCGAAAGCAGTCGCCCGCGCTGCTGCATGTTGACGCGGTGCAGGCCTTCGGCAAACTGCCGGTGTCGGTCTCGCGCCTGGGGGCGGACCTTGTGACGGTCAGCGCCCACAAAGTCCACGGGCCCAAGGGCGTCGGCGCACTGTTCGTGAAAACGGGCGTCCGTCTGACCCCGACCGTGGTGGGCGGCGAGCAGGAGGGCGGCGCGTTCCCCGGTACGGAAGCGACCCCGGCCATTGCGGGCTTTGGCGCTGCGGTCAAGGCCATGCGCATTCCGCCGATCGAACAGATCGCCGCGCTGCGCGACGGGTTCGTGTCAAAGCTGCGCGCCCTGCCGCAGGTCATGCTCAACAGCGGCGACGACGCGTTGCCGTACATCATCAACTTTTCGCTGCCCGGCTGGCGGTCCGATACGGTGCTGAATGCGCTGTCGGACCGGGGCGTGTATGTGTCCTCCGGTTCGGCCTGTGCCAGGGGGCACCGCAGCCCCGTGCTGACGGCGGCGGGCCTGGACGTCCGGCGTATCGACGGCGCCATCCGCGTCAGCCTGTGCGACGAAACGACCGCCGCAGAGCTGGACGCCTGCTTTGAAGCGGTGCGGGCAGCGATCGCAACGCTGAGAAACAAATCCTGAGATAAGAGAGACAACGTATGAAAAAAGTGATCCTTGTGAAAAACGGCGAGATCGTTCTGAAAGGTCTCAACCGTTCCACATTTGAAGATATTTTGATCAAAAACATCCGCCGCCGTCTGGCGCCCGCGGGCACATTCACGTTCCACAAATCGCAGTCCACGATCACGGTGATCCCGGATGACGACAATATCGACTTTGACCTTGCGATTGAATGTATGAAGCATGTGTTCGGCATCGTCGGATTTTCGGTTGCGGCGGTCTGTGAAAAAGACATCGAAGCCATCAAGCAAACGGCGCTGGAATTCCTCGGCGACGATCTGCGCGCCGTGCGCACCTTCAAGGTCAACGGAAAGCGCAGCGACAAGCGCTTTGCCATGACCTCGCCGGAAATTTGCCGCGAGGTGGGTGCGCACATCCTGTCGAATATCCAGCCGCTGAAGGTGGACGTCCACGCGCCGGAACTGACCGTGACCGTCGAGGTCCGCGACCAGGTGCTGGTCCACGGAAACCAGTGGAAGGGGGCGGGCGGTCTGCCCGTCGGCTCGTCCGGCAAGGCATGTTTGCTGCTGTCCGGCGGGATCGACAGCCCCGTTGCGGGCTGGATGATGGCCAAACGCGGCATGATTCTGGAGGCGGTGCACTTTGCGTCGCCGCCCTATACCAGCCGCCGCGCGGAAGAAAAGGTCAAGGACCTGGCTGCGATCGTGGCGCGCTACAGCGGACGGATCCACCTGATGGTGGTGCCGTTCACAAAAATACAGGAAACAATCAAGGACAACTGTCCCGAGGATATGTTTACCCTCATCATGCGGCGCCTGATGATGAAGATTGCGCTGCGCCTGGCCGAAGAGCGCGAGTGCAAGGCGCTGATTACCGGCGAAAGTCTGGGGCAGGTGGCGTCGCAGACCGTGGACGCCCTGGCCTGCACCGACGCGGTGGCGACCAAACTGGTGCTGCGCCCGCTGATCGGGATGGACAAGGACGAGATCATCGAGATCGCGCGAAAGATCGATTCGTTTGAAACGTCGCTGCTGCCGTATGAGGACTGCTGCACGGTCTTTACGCCGAAGCACCCCAAAACGCGGCCCGTGCTTTCCATGATCGAAGAGGCCGAAGCCGCCGTGGATTTTGACACGCTGATCGACGACGCGGTCCGCAGAACGGCGCACTATAACATTGACGCATAAGATTTTTACAGAAAGGGAGAGACTGCGCATGACGTGTGAACTGGTGTTTGTCGGCACCGAGCTGCTGCTGGGCGACATTCTCAATACCAACGCGCAGTACCTTTCAAAACGGCTGGCCGCGCTCGGCGTCTCCGTGGTGCACCAGTCCGTCGTCGGCGACAACCCGGAACGGCTGGCCGAAACGCTGCAGATCGCGCTTTCGCGCAGCGACGCGGTGCTGACCACCGGCGGCCTGGGCCCGACGAAAGACGACCTGACCAAAGAGGTCTGCGCCGCGGTGTTCGGGCTTGCGCTGGAGCCGGACGCACGCAGTCTGGCGCGCATCACCGCATTTTTTGAAAACAAGGGCATAGAAATGCCGCCCTCAAACGCAAAGCAGGCGATGCTGCCGCGGGGCGCGGTGATTTTTGACAACAACAACGGAACGGCGCCCGGCTGCGCGATGGAAAAGGACGGGAAGCACATTCTCATTTTGCCCGGCCCCCCGCGTGAAATGCAGGCGATGTTTGAAGAAAGCGCCGTGCCGTATCTGAAGCCGTTCACAAGCGGCGTGATCCTGTCAAAAGAGATCCGCACCTTCGGCATCGGCGAAAGCGCCATGGCGCAGCGGGTCGACGATCTGCTGAGTCTGGAAAACCCGACGGTTGCGCCCTATGCCAAAAGCGGCGAAGCGCTGCTGCGTGTGACCGCGAAGGCAGAGACCGCGGCCGAAGCGAACGCGCTGCTTGCCCCGGTGATCGGCGAGATTCACAGCCGGCTGGGCGACGTGATCTACGGCGTCGACGTGCCGAGCATGGAGGCCGCGACGGTGGCCCTGTTCAAAGAAAAGGGACTGACCATGGCGACGGCGGAATCCTGCACGGCGGGGCTGGTCACAAAGCGGATCACCGACATTCCCGGCGCGTCCGAAGTTCTGCGCTGCGGATTTGTGACCTATGCCGCAGACACCAAAGAGGCCCTGCTGGGCGTGAAGCATGAAACGATCAAAGCGCAGACCGTTGTCAGCGAAGCGGTTGCGGCCGAAATGGCGATCGGCGCATGGAAACGGTCCGGCGCGTCGGTGGCCGCCGCCATCACGGGGCTGGCCGGTCCCGGCCCGGACGAAACGGGCCGCAGCGCGGGGCTTGCGTATATCGCGTCCACAGACGGCAAAACCGTCTGGACCAAAGCGGTGCAGACCGGGCACGCCGGCGGCAAAGGCTGCCGGGATTACAACCGCACGGTGTTTGCCACCCATGTGCTCAACGAGCTGCGTCTGTTTGCGCTGTTTGCGCCGGAAACTCGCCCGGGCGGGCAACCCATTGATTATGATGTGAAGGATATGACTGCATGAGAAACATTTACAACGACGGCGACATCCGTCCGGAGGAGGCGAAGCGCCAATGGCCGCAGGAACCGACACAGCCGGAACCGCAGTCCCAGCTTTCCGACGATCAGATCACCGTGCTGCTGCAGCAGATGCTGACCACGCAGCCCCAGCCCCAGCCGGCGGCCCAACCGCAGCCGGAAGCGCGGCTGGAGGGACTGCCGGAGGGTGTGAACACCGGTACGCGCATCGTGTTCCAAAGCACGGACTTTGAACCGAAAGAGCGGCCGGGCACCATGACGGAGACCGAGGATTTTTCGCTGACAGAGACTGAGCCGATGACGGCGGCGACCGAAGCGATCGGCAGCTTTGCCGTGGACGAGATCGACGCCGCTGCGCGGGAGATTCCGCTGCCGAAACCGGCGCCCGTGACCGCGCCGGAGGGCACCGCGCTTGCCGTGGAAGAGCTTGATATCGCACAGCCGGGCGACGAAGAAACGCACGCGAAAGCAAAATGGAAAAAGATTCTGTTCATTGCGGCGATGGTCGTTTGCCTGATCGCGATCGTGGGCGGCGGCGTTTGGCTGGCGCGGGAGCATTTTGCCGCAAAAGAAAATGACGAACTCAGCGACGAGCTGGCGCAGGAGGAATATACCATTGCGCGCGGCACCACGATGGACGCTGTCGGCAACGTGATCGAGCTGACCGACGAGCAGATGTGGCAGCAGATCCGCGAACAGCACCCGAACGTGACGTTCCCGCAGAATATGCAGTTCAAATACGCGAATTATTATGCGCGCAATCAGGATTTTGTCGGCTATCTGGAAGCTGACGGGATCGGGCTGAGCCTGCCGGTCGTCCAGACGCGCAACGACGGCGATTATCTCTATAAAAACTTTGACAAGCAGGATACAAAATACGGCTGCCCGTTTGTTTCCTGCCTGAACCGGATCGACGCGCTCGATACCAACACCGTGATCTACGGGCACCACATGAACAACAACACCATTTTTGGTACGCTGGACAACTATAAGTCGCTGGACGGGTATAAAAAAGCCCCGGTCATTCAGTTCAACACGCTCTATCACGATTACAGCTGGAAGGTCTTTGCCGTGTTCATCACAAATTCCGAACCGGCCGAAGACGGCGGCTACCTGTTCAATTACTTCTTTACCAATCTTGCGTCGGAAGAAAAGCGCGCGTCCTATCTCAACGAGCTGGCGCAGCGGTCGATCTATGACACCGGCGTTGACGTTTTGCCAAGCGACAAGCTTTTGACGCTGTCCACCTGCTCGCATGAATTCAACGAGGCGCGGCTGGTGGTGGTGGCGCGGCTGGTGCGGCCGGGCGAAAGCACCGGGGTCGACACGTCGCGCGCTGTGTGGAACGCCACCCCCCGCTACCCGCAGGCGTGGTATGACAGCAAGAAAAAAACCAACCCATATGCAAGCAGTCCCCGCTGGTCGGTCTATTAAAGATAACGACGGTAAAATAAGTGAACAACGGAGGAACACTATGATCAAGCTGTTTACATTAGAAAATCTTTCGGCCTTTTCATCAGACGCCGTTTATAAGATCTGTCTGACGCTGGAACCCTATGGGCTGCTGGAGGAGAATCTTCAAAGCTTTGAAAACTATGACGCCATGCTGACCGCGTCGCGCTTTGCGGCAGAGGACGGCGACACCGTGCTGGTCGCTGCGGAAACCGGCGATTATCTGGCGGTCAAGCGCAGCCTGATTGCAAAGCTGAATCTGGCAGAGCGCTTTTCGCCGGAGGTTGCGGACGCGATGGCGCAGTATCTGGCCGAGGACGGTGAAAAGACCCAGGCGGTCGACAGTCGGGCGCACTGCATCATTGCCGACGGCAGCATGCCTCTTTTGACCGAGGACGGGTTGTTCAGCGGCTTTACGGTGCCGTCCGGCGCCGGCGCGGTGACACTTCTGCCCCTGGATTTCACACGGCTGGACCGTGTGCTGGAAGCGTTGATCCGTTCCTTTTCTGCCCCGGCCCAGCCCGCGGCAGCGGATGAGGCGCCGACCGAAACGCCGGACGCGGCAGTGGATTTTGAAACGCCGGCGCGCCGGGTGATCTCGGTCCTGACGCAAAACGACTGCCGGCTGGCCCTGGCCCAGGGCGACGCGACTTCGCTGCTGGCCGGGCTGCCGCAGACGGTGGAGCATTTTTCAGACTGCATTGAGTTTGTTCCCATGGATATGCAGACGCAGGCCGAGGATGAAACGCCGTTTGCCGCGATCCTGCGCAGGGCAAAGGATGCGCGCGCGCAGTCCGGCGCAGAGTATGGCGCCGCGATTTCCGATATCTTTTCAGATGAGCGGGTAGACGGGCAAAGCTATTTCGCGCTGGTCGCCGTTTCCGACAAGGACGGGACCAAGGCAAAAAAGGTCACCACCTCTTCGGATGCGGACCTGCGGCTGATGCTGCCGCACTGCATCATGGTGCTGTTTGACACGATCTGTCAAAAGGTTCAGGACAGCGACAGCGCCGAACAAACCATGGCGCTGACGCCCGGAACCGCCGGCGCGCCGGGGCAGGATAAAAAGATTTCAAAGGGCATCGTTGTCTTTGCTGCGCTGATTCTGCTTGCGGCAATCCTTGTGCCGACCGTCATTGTCTGGAAGATGATGCACGCCAAGAATACGGAAGAACCCACCGTTTCAGACGTCTCGCAATCCGCAGTGGGTGTGAGCGACCAATCGACGCTGCCGACCGTGAGCAGCCAGGTGCCGGACCAAACCACGCTGCCGACCGTGCCGACGTCACAGACCACGCCGCCGGCAGATGTTCCCGGCAATTATCTTGCGCCGGCAGAACCGGCCGCAACCGATGTTTCCGCTTCGCCCACCGCCGCCCCTGCGCCGTCCACCAGCGGCACGTTCACCTTCTATGTGTTCGGCTACGGCCACGGCGTCGGCCTGAGCCAGACCGGTGCAAACTATCTGGCCAGCATCGGCTGGGATTATGCACAGATCCTTGCCAATTATTATTACGGTACGACACTGGTGTTCGGCGACGTGTATCCCGCGTCGATCAATTACGGCGGCGCGGCCTATGAAACCCGGCAATACCTCGCCTCTGCGCTGGAAGCCGAAATGAGCGGCTCCTCTCAGCGTGAGGCGCTGAAAGCCCAGGCGGTTGCGCTGTATACCTTTGCAAAGTATAACAACTTCAACCTGAACACCAGCGCCAACGCCTATGGCAAAGAGCCGTCGCAGCAGTGCCTGTCGGTTGTGGATGAGGTCATGCAGGCCGGACTGTATCTGTCCTATAACGGGCAGACCGCGCTGACTCCGTTCCATGCCACCAGCGCGGGCAAGACCACATCCTTTGTCAATGTTTGGGGCGGGACGAACGATTATCCGTATCTGCGCGGCGGCCGGCCCAGTTGGTTTGACCAGAACGCGACGGGGTATCAAACGACCTTCTCGATCTCCAGCGCAGATCTCAAGGCGCTGGCCAGCAAAAACCTCAGCGTGGAGCTCAACGGCGACCCGTCGACCTGGATCACCGTGCTGACGCATGACCAGGCGGTCAACGCCGACATCGGCTATGTTTCCACCGTCAACGTCGGCGGCAAGGTGATCACCGGCAACGAATTCCGCAGCAAGCTGATGGAAGGCCGCATCCGCTCGCACTGCTTCAAGCTGGTCTATACCCCCGGCGCATAAATCGCGGTTATGATTGCGGCGCTTTGCCGCAGATGTAATAGATGCAAAATAAAAAAGGAGAATGTATCATGCCATTAGTCACAACCACAAAAATGTTCAAGGACGCCTATGAGGGCGGCTATGCCATCGGCGCGTTCAACGTCAACAACATGGAAATCATCCAGGGCATCACCGAAGCGGCCAAAAAGCTGAACGCCCCCCTGATCCTTCAGGTGTCCAAGGGCGCGCGCGCCTATGCGAACCACACCTATCTTGTCAAGCTCGTCGAGGCGGCGGAAAAAGAAACGGGGCTGCCCATCGCGCTGCATCTGGACCACGGCCCGGATTTTGAGACCTGCAAAAGCTGCATTGACGGCGGTTTCACTTCTGTTATGATCGACGGCTCCTCCCTGCCGTACGAAGAGAACGTCGCGGTGACCAAAAAGGTCGTCGACTATGCGCACGCGCACGGCGTGGTTGTGGAAGGCGAGCTCGGCACCCTGGCCGGCGTGGAAGACGACGTTGCGGTGGAAGAGGGCAACGCCAGCTACACCGACCCGAATCAGGTCTATGACTTTGTGACCCGCACGGGCGTGGATTCCCTCGCCATCGCGATCGGCACGTCGCACGGCGCCTATAAGTTCAAGCCCGGCCAGAAGCCGCAGCTTCGCTTCGACATTCTGGAAGAGGTCAGCAAAAAGCTGCCCGGGTTCCCGATCGTGCTGCACGGCGCGTCCTCGGTTCCGCAGGAATTCGTCAAAGAGATCAACCAATACGGCGGCCAGATGCCGGACGCCATCGGCATTCCCGAAGAGATGCTGGCCAAGGCCGCGACCATGGCGGTCTGCAAAATCAACATCGACTCGGACCTGCGTCTTGCAATGACGGCGGCGATCCGCAAGCACTTTGCCGAGCATCCGGATCACTTCGATCCGCGCCAGTACCTCAAGCCGGCAAGAGCGGCGATTCAAGGCATGGTCGAACACAAGATCAATGACGTTTTGGGCTGTGCGGGTAAAGCATAACTGTAAGTCAATGGTTACAACACAGGCGCATCTCGTTTGGGGTGCGCCGCTTTTGAAAAGGAGGATACGAAATGTTCAACGCAGAACAGGTGAAAAACGACTGCGTGGCATGGATCCGCGCGTTCTTTGAAGAAAACGGCCCCGGCTGCAACGCGGTCATCGGCATTTCCGGCGGCAAAGACAGCTCGGTTGCGGCGGCGCTGTGCGTCGAGGCGCTGGGCAAGGACCGTGTGATCGGCGTGCTGATGCCTTGCGGCGAGCAGGCCGACATTGACTGCGCCCAAAAGCTGGCGGATCATCTTGGGATCCGTCACTTCGTCGTCAACATCAAAGACGCGGTGGACGGCGTCACCAACGCGATCCCGTTCCCGCTGTCAAAGCAGAGCACGACCAACCTGCCTGCGCGCATCCGTATGGCGACGCTGTACGCAGTCTCGCAGACCCACAACGGCCGGGTGGTCAACACCTGCAACCTGTCGGAGGATTGGGTCGGCTATTCCACGCGGTACGGCGACGCGGCCGGCGATTTCAGCCCCATGTCACACCTGACGGTCGGCGAGGTCAAGGCGATCGGCCGGCTGCTCGGGCTGCCCGCGGAACTGGTGGACAAGGTGCCCATCGACGGCCTGTCCGGCAAAACGGATGAGGACAACCTCGGTTTCACCTATGCCGAGCTGGACCGCTACATCCGCGAGGGCGTGATCGAAAACGCCGAGCACAAGGCGCGCATCGACCGTCTGCACAAACTGAACCTGTTCAAGCTGCAATTGATGCCAGCGTTTGAATACGAGCCGTAAACAAAAGAACACAATGAATCAACGGGACTGCCGCAAAAGAAACGCGGCAGTCCCGTCAGTTTTTGATGATGCGTGGTGCGTGCGGCCCGGCAGAGCGCCGCCAAACGACCGTTCATCCCGGAAAATCGACCGTTCGTCGCAAAAGGGTTGACTTGCATCCCGAAACTCTGTATAATATCACCGCCAAGCGCACAGCAGCGCTGCAAACGGGGGAGAATCAGATGAAATTCACGTTCTATAAAAAAAGCGGCGGTGCAACCGTGCTGAGCTTTTTGGGCGGCGTGCTGCTTCTGATGGGCGTTGTGACGGCGGTCAGTTCGCTTGTGTCACGAAAAGATTATGAAACCATCCCCGTTGGCGTGGTGATGGTTGTGTTGGGCGTTGCGTTTCAGATCTGGGCGGACAACATGGCGGAGAAAAAAGCGTTTCGCAAGTGGAAGGCACAGATGATCGAGGCGGGCGCCGCGCAAAGCATGGCGATCGACACGCAGTATGCGATCGACAGGTATCAGGAGTTTCCGTCAAATCTTACGCTGCAATGGATCAGGGAGCTCAATCCGCAGGCGTATCAATATTTGCAGGAAACAATTGCCGAAAGGAAGGCAAACGAAAAGGCAAAAAACAAAAACAAAGGAAGCGAGGAAACGAACATGGACAACGAAATGCAAAACAACCCGCAAATGAATCAACCGGAACCGGCGCCGCTGCCGAACTTTGATCGCCCGCCGGAAACACCGCCCGCATTTGTGCCTGCGATCCCGCCGGACGCGACCGAAAAGATTGAGCGGCTGAAGAAGAAAAAGAGAACATTCAAGATCATTTTGCTGGTTTTCCTGGCAGCGTTTTTGCTGTTTTTTGTGCTTACGATGGTGGATTTGGCCAACGCGCCGCTGAAGACCCCGACCGTTTTCAGCAATGAATCCAAAAAGGGAGACTATGTGACCGCGAAGCTGACGTTTGTGGTTCCCGCATACGAGCAATATTTCGTATATGAAAAGAGCGGAAAAAAGACGAGCGATTCCAGCAATTACTATTGTGTTGCCTGTGATGACCACGACAATTTCTTTGTGATCAAATGCGATGAGAAGTATTATGATGAAAACCTGAAAAAACTGGAAACAAAAACCATTTCCGGCAAAGCGAACCCGATTGAAATTTTTGCCGACGTGGAAGACTTGTCGTCTGACGTCAAATCCAGACTTGACAGAGATCTGGTCGGGCAAGCCAGCGTGATCCCCGTCAACAAATCCATTCAGCTCAAGGTGCATGACGGACCGCAGAAAGATTATAATGCGGTTTATTCCGGACTGGCTGTTATTTGGGCAACCGTGACGCTCATCTTCCTTCTTGTCTATCTGTTCAAGCGCAAAAAGATCAAGGCGCAGTTGGCGCTGCTGGAGGAATACGGCGACGTGGACGCGATCTATGAAAGCGCCTGCGCAAACCCGGTCTATGCCGACGAGTATCTGGTGTCTGACGGAAACTATATCCTTTCACGCAATGAGAAGAACCGGAGCGTTGTTGAAACCGGGGAAGTGCTGAGCCTTTACAAATCCGTGCACAAAACAAATGCCCGCAGGGATCAGACCGCGGTGACCGCCGTGAATCGCTACGGCGACGAAGTCAACTTCCAGTACCCGCCGTATCAGGAGGAGCAGATCCCGAAGATCATTCTTCAACTGGCGCCCCTTTGCCCGCGGGCGATGCTCGGCTATACCGCCGAATCCATGCGGTATATCGCGGCAAACAAGCAACTGCGTTCAAAGAAGAAATAATCAAACCGCATTCCCGTCGCTCACGTTGGGCGGCGGGGTTTTCTTTCGGTTGCCTCGACGTGCGGCGCGTACAAAAAAACCTTGACACTTTTCCATTTTTGTTATATGATAACATGAAATGATTTTCGACACACAGGAGGTCGCTATGAAGAACACCGAAAAAACCATGGAAAAGATCGTCACCCTCTGCAAGGGCAGAGGCTTTGTGTACCCCGGCAGCGAGATTTACGGCGGACTGTCCAACTCGTGGGACTACGGTCCGCTGGGCGTGGAGTTCAAGAATAACGTCAAGCGCGCATGGTGGAAAAAGTTCGTGCAGGAAAACCCGTACAACGTCGGGCTGGACAGCGCGATTTTGATGAACCCGCAGGTCTGGGTCGCCAGTGGCCACGTCGGCGGCTTCTCCGATCCGCTGATGGACTGCAAGGACTGCAAGACCCGCCACCGCGCCGACAAGCTGATCGAAGACACCGGCGTCAACCCGGCCGGCTGGAGCTTTGAGCAGATGAGCCAGTACATCAAGGACAACAACATCGTCTGCCCCGAGTGCGGAAGCTGCAACTTCACTGACATCCGCAAATTCAACCTGATGTTCAAGACCTTCCAGGGCGTGACCGAGGACGCGAAGAGCGAGCTGTATCTTCGCCCGGAGACGGCGCAGGGCATCTTTGTCAACTTCCTGAACATTCAGCGCACCACGCGCCGCAAGGTCCCGTTCGGCGTCTGCCAGATCGGCAAGAGCTTCCGCAACGAGATCACGCCGGGCAACTTCATCTTCCGCATCCGCGAGTTTGAGCAGATGGAGCTGGAATTCTTCTGCAAGCCCGGCACCGAGCTGGACTGGTTCGCGTACTGGAAGGACTACTGCAAGCAGTTCCTGCTGTCGCTCGGCATGAAGGAGGACAACCTCAAGCTGCGCGACCATGAGCAGAAGGAGCTGTCGCACTATTCCAACGCGACGACCGACTTCGAGTACCTCTTCCCGTTCGGCTGGGGCGAGCTGTGGGGCGTTGCCAGCCGCACCGACTTTGACCTGACCGCGCACCAGACCACCAGCGGCAAGAGCCTCGAGTACTTTGACCCCGTCACGAACGAGAAGTATCTGCCCTATGTCATCGAGCCGTCGCTCGGCGCCGACCGCGTGGCGCTGGCCTTCCTGGTGGAAGCGTATGACGAAGAGGTGGTGGACGCCGAAAAGAACGACACCCGCGTGGTGCTGCACCTGCACCCGGCGCTCGCTCCCTTCAAGGCGGCGATCCTTCCGCTGTCAAAGAAGCTCGGCGAGCAGGCGACCGAAGTCTATCACACGCTGCAGAAGAAGTTCAACGTCGAGTACGACGACGCCGGCTCCATCGGCAAGCGTTATCGCCGGCAGGATGAGATCGGCACGCCGTTCTGCATCACCTATGACTTCGACAGCGAGACCGACGGCTGCGTGACCGTCCGTGACCGCGACACCATGGCGCAGGAGCGCATCCCCATCGCCGACCTTGTCGGGTACATCGAGAAGAAGCTGGAATTCTGAGCATATATATAATGAAAACACAGCACCTTGCATGACGCGGGGTGCTGCGTTTATTTCAGGGGTTTCATTTCTTTGGTGTAGCCGAGGAAGTATTCGGGCGAGAGGTTGTAGAATTCGCAATGATGGTCGCGGGAAAAGAACATCCCCGGCCGTTGATGTGGTCGGGGGTTCTTTATTCGTTTGAAAACCGAAACAAATCGTTTGGCGTACATTCCAAAATGGAGCAGAGCTTTTCAATCGTGTCTAATTGCAGACCCGTGAGAGTGTTGTCGCAGAGTTTGTTTACGGTTTTGTAGGTGGTTTGCATCTGCTTGACCAACCAATAACGCGTTCGCTTTCTTTCGTTTAAAAGTTCCTGCACACGCATCTGAATCATTTTCATCACCGAATTCAGTTTACCACAGATGCACCAGAAATATAATTAATCAACTGATAGTGTACCAAGTGGTTGACTATTTTGTTTTTTTATGGTAGACTATAGAAAAACGAAAAGGAGATGGCCCCCATGAAAACGAGCAAAAAACTCTTATCCATTCTTTTATCCGTCCTTCTGGTCGTGCTGACCGTGTCTTGCCTTGCGGTGTGCTTCACGGCGAGCGCGGAGTATAGCTATCACTATATCCATTTCGGCACCTATCCGCAGACGCGGGTCAACGAAACCACGGCGCTCAAAAATGCCGCAAACAACGCAACGTGGAAATCCTATGACTATTATATTGGATATGGCAGCACCAATGATCCCAGAGTCGATGGGACGATGATGGTCGGAAGGTATATGCAGTTTGCCGATTTCTTCCTGAACGGCGTCAAATACCGCGCCGTGAAATTCAACTACTACAGACCGTATGCCACCAATTGGGGCCCCGTCGCTTCCCGCTCCTATCAGGACGACAACGGCTATGTGACAGACACCACCTATTATTTCGAGTATGAGCCGCTGACGTGGCGCGTGGTGGATAACGGCGGCACGAGGTGCTATGCTATCTGCGAGAGCATCATCGACGCGCAGGCGTATCAGAATGTCGTGCGCGAAGAAAGCGGCAACTACTACATCGGAACCTCGTCCGTTTACGCCAACCATTATGATCGGTCGTCCATCCACGCCTGGCTGAACGAGGACTTCCTCAACACCGCGTTCACAGCCGCCCAGCAGCGAAAGATACATTCCATGATCTATTTGCTTACCAGATCCGAGGCGGCGAATGACTACTATGTCCCCACTTCCTCCAGAAGGGTCACAGGCACCGACTACGCGGAGTGTCAGGGACTTAAGGTAGAAAGCGACGGCTATTCCAACTGGATACTGCGGGATGACGCACATAGTTCGGGACAGTATGTTTATGGTGTCTCTAATGGGTCAATAGCAGCTAATTCTTTCCTTGTCTATTCTACGAGTAACGGCATTCGCCCTCACTGCATTTTGGAGGCCGACACGACCTCTGACACGACCGTCAACCCGGGCCTGTATTCGGCGGGCAACAAGATCCGCACGGTGAACGTGACGGTCAACCCGGCGGCGGGCGGCACGGTGACCGGCGCCGGCGACTACGGCGTCGGCGCAAGCGTGACCGTCAAGGCCACGCCCAAAACCGGCTACAAATTCGACGGCTGGTATCAGGGCGGCACCCGCTTGTCCACCAACAAAAGCTACACCTTCACGGTGCCCGACGGGACGAGCAGCCTCAATTACACGGCGAAATTCACCACTGCTTACACCGTGACTGTGATTGCCGACCCGGCGGCGGGCGGCACGGTCACCAGCAGCATTACCTATACGAATGATCTGACATGGGCGCACGTCGTGGCTACGCCCAACAGCGGCTACCACTTCGTCGGCTGGTACGAAGGCAACACCAAGTTCAACGACGGCGAGGACTGGCAATTCGTCCTGAAAAAGGACATCACCCTGAAAGCGAAGTTTGAGAAGAACGACGCTGTGAACTATGAAGTCATCACGCCTGTGAGCGAAGGCGGCACGGTCACCGGCGGCGGCACCTACCACTACCACGAGCTCGTGATATTGACTGCCACGCCCAACAGCGGCTACCACTTCGTCGGCTGGTACGAAGGCAACACCAAGGTCGAGGACAGCGAGGTCTACAAATTCGGCGCGACCGAGAACGTCACCGTCACCGCGAAGTTCGAGAAGGATGCGTCCACCGACCCCGGCACGCCCGACCCGGGCACCCCCGACCCCGGCACGCCTGAGAGCGTCTGCCCGTGGTGCGGCGGCCAGCATAACGGCTTCTTCCAAGGCATCATCGGCTTCTTCCACGGCATCTTCGCCAAGCTCTTCGGCGCGCGGTATTAAGCGTCTACGTTCCCCGTACCAAAAATGAACATCACCCCCGCCGGGCGTTTTCCCGGCGGGGCGCTGCTTTCGTTGACCGAGTCGCCCCCTCAGCTTCGCTATGCTCAGCAGCTCCCCCGATGAATCGGGGGCGCCTTGCGATGTGGCGGCGTCGCCGCATCAGATCGCGGCGCGTACAAAAGAAATCTATATCTTGTGGTGTTTCCTCCCAAAAACACCCGATTTGGTGGTCAAAAATCGGTCGAAAAAAATCTGCGATTTTCACAAAGTTTTTTTCAAAAAATCGTTGACAATTCACAATCTTTGTGATAAACTTAACAAGTCTGCGAATGGGCAAAGGTGGGTATAACTCTGCCCGTTTGCAACCAACATGATATGCGATGATGCGGGAGGTGGCTGCCCACCGAGGCAGGGAATTTCCGCGGAGTATGTCCGATTCAAAACCGGGCGATCAATAGTCACTGATGCGTGCGCCGCATCTTGCGTCAGGGGAATCCCTGAGCGGGCACGTGTGAACTGCGCTTTCAGCGCGCCGCAGCCGGAATATGCCTTTCCGGTTTTTCAATGGGAAGGATGAAAACACCCGGAGCGGTTGACGAAAGCGAAGCCCGCCAATTACTTATGGAGGCGAAAATCAATGGCAGTCAAGGAAAAAATCCGTATCAGACTCAAGGGTTATGACCACAACCTGGTCGACAAAGCGGCGATGATGATCGTGGAAGCGGCGAAGCGTACCAACGCGACCGTGTCCGGCCCCATCCCCCTTCCGACCGAGAAAGAGATCGTCACGATCCTGCGCGCTGTGCACAAATACAAGGACAGCCGCGAGCAGTTTGAACAGAGAACACACAAAAGACTCATCGACATCATCAGACCGACACCCAAGACCGTGGAGGCTCTGACAAATCTTGAAATTCCGGCAAGCGTTGAAATCGAGATCAAAAGATAACAACCACTTCTGATTCGTTTTTATACCCGAACGCACACCAGAAGGTCACGTTGGCGCTTAGTCCAACCAATAACCAAAGGAGGAAAAACTCATGAAAAAAGGTCTTATCGGCAGAAAAGTCGGCATGACGCAGATCTTTGACGACAAGGGCAATGTGATCCCCGTCACCGTCGTCGAGCTCGGCCCGTGCGCAGTCGTCCAGAAGAAGACCGTCGAGAACGACGGCTACCAGGCGCTTCAGCTTGGCTTTGACGACAAGAAAGTTACCAGAACCAACAAACCGGACGCCGGCCACTTCAAAAAGGCAGACGTTGCGCCGAAGAAGGTGCTCAAGGAATTCCGCCTGGACGACATCGAGTCCGTCAAGGTCGGCGACATTCTGAAGGCTGACATCTTCGCCGCCGGTGAAAAGGTCGACGTTGTGGGCACCAGCAAAGGTAAGGGCACCGCAGGTTCCATCAAGCGCTGGAACTTCTCCAGACTGAAAGAGTCTCACGGTACCGGCCCGGTCGCCAGACACGCAGGCTCCCTGGGCGCGTGCTCCGATCCGTCCCGCGTATACAAGGGAAAGAAGCTGGCCGGCCATCTCGGCAGCGAGCGCGTCACGATCCAGAATCTGGACGTTGTGAAGGTCGACGCGGAACACAACCTCATCGCGATCAAGGGCGCCATCCCCGGCCCGAAGAAGGGGATCGTCATGGTCGTCAACAGCGTTAAGAAAGCGTAAGAAAGGAGCTGCACTCAATGCCTAACGTATCAGTATTTGACGTCACGGGAAAGAAAGTTTCCGATATCGAGCTTTCCGATTCCATTTTCGGCATCGTGCCGAACACCTCGGCCATGCACCTTGCAGTGGTTGCATACTTGGCCAACCAGCGTCAGGGCACGCAGTCAACCAAGACACGCTCTGAGGTTTCCGGCGGCGGCAAAAAGCCCTGGAGACAAAAAGGCTCCGGCCGCGCAAGACAGGGTTCCACCCGCGCACCGCAGTGGTATCACGGCGGCATCGCCCACGGCCCCAAGCCGAGAACCTATGGCCTTGCGGTCAACAAAAAGGTTCGCAGACTCGCCATGAAGTCGGCGCTTTCCGCCAAGGTTGCGGCGGACGAGATGATCGTCCTCGACGGCCTGAAGCTGGACGCGATCAAAACGAAGGAAGTCGCCAAGGTGCTTGCCGCGCTTGAAACCGGCAAAAAGACCCTGATCGTGCTTCCGGAGAAGGATGACGTTGTCTACAGAAGCGCAAGAAACATCGCGGGCGTCAAGGTCACGCTGGTGAACACGCTCAACGTCTATGACATTCTCAACTGCAACAGCATCGTTGTGCTCAAGGATGCGGTTGCCAAGATCGAGGAGGTATATGCATAATGAGTAAGCTTGCACATGACATCATCCTCAAGCCCGTCATCACGGAGGAATCCATGATGGGGACCGCATTCAAGAAGTACACCTTCAAGGTTGCGAAGAATGCGAACAAGGTCGAGATCAAAAACGCGGTGGAAGAAGCCTTTGGCGTCACCGTCGCAAAGGTCAACACCATGAACTGCAAGGGTCACCTCAGACGCTACGGCCGCTACGAGGGTTATACCCCGGCGTGGAAAAAGGCCATCGTCACCCTGACCGAAGACAGCAAGACCATCGACTTCTTCGACGGACTTCTGTAATCTATTAAAATAATCCCGTGGTAATGTATGGAGGCTGACATCCTTCGCGAAACCACGATTAGGAGTGTGAACAAAATGTCAATTCGAGTTCTCAAGCCTGTAACCAACGGCACGCGCAACATGTCGTATACAGACTATTCCGCGCTTTCCAAGTGCGGTCCCGAGAGAAGCCTGCTGGCTCCTCTCAACAAAAAGAGCGGCCGCAACAGCTATGGCCGCATCACCGTTCGCCATCGCGGCGGCGGCAATCGCAGAAAGTACCGCATCATCGACTTCAAGCGCGACAAGACCGACGTCAACGCAACGGTCAAGACGCTGGAGTATGACCCCAACCGTTCCGCCCACATCGCGCTGCTGGAGTATGAAGACGGCGAGAAGCGCTACATCATCGCGCCGGAAGGCCTGAAGATCGGCGACGTCGTCGAGGCCGGCCCGCACGCGGACATCAAGCCGGGCAACGCCCTTCCGCTGACCAACATCCCGACCGGTACCTTCATCCACAACGTGGAGCTGTATCCGGGCCGCGGCGGCCAGCTTGCAAGAGCGGCCGGCAACGCAGCTCAGCTCATGGCGAAGGAAGGCGGCTATGCGCTGCTCAGACTGCCCTCCGGCGAACTGCGCAAGGTGCCCGAGACCTGCATGGCGACCATCGGCGTCGTCGGCAATGCAGACCACGAAAACGTCAAGATCGGTAAAGCCGGCCGGACCCGTCACATGGGTATCCGCCCGACCGTCCGCGGTTCCGTCATGAACCCGAACGACCACCCGCACGGCGGCGGCGAAGGCAAATCGCCCATCGGCCGTCCCGGCCCTGTCACCCCGTGGGGCAAACCTGCTCTGGGCTACAAGACTCGTGCGAAGAAGAATCGTTCCGACAAGCTGATCGTCAAGCGTCGCAACGATAAATAATCGGTCATGAAAGGAGCTAAAAATTATGAGCAGAAGCACTAAAAAAGGACCTTTCGTGCAGCCGAAGTTATACGAAAGAGTCGTGAAGATGAACGAAAAGGGCGAGAAGATCGTCCTGAAGACCTGGAGCCGCAGCTCCACGATCTTCCCCGAATTTGTGGGCCACACCTTTGCCGTCCACGACGGACGCAAGCACGTTCCCGTGTATATCACCGAGGACATGGTCGGCCACAAGCTCGGCGAATTCGCGCCGACCCGCACGTTCCGCGGTCATGCCGGCTCGAAGACCTCAAACAACGGTAAGTAAGTCGAAAGGAGTGTATGACAATGGAAGCAAAAGCAAAAGTCACTTATGTGAGAATTGCGCCTCGGAAAGTCAAGATCGTGCTTGACCTGATCCGCAATCAACCTGCTGACAAAGCGAAAGCGATCCTCAAGTACACGCCGAAGGCTGCGTGTGAGGTCCTTCTGAAGCTGTTGAACTCCGCCATCGCGAACGCGGAAAACAAAGACATGGATACGTCCCGTCTGTATGTTTCCGAATGCTATGTCGGCCAGGGCCCGACCCTGAAGCGCATCAGACCCCGCGCCCAGGGCCGCGCGAACCGGATCAACAAAAAGACATCCCATATCACCCTTGTTCTCAAGGAAGCAGAATAACACAGGAGGAGGTTAAACAATGGGCCAGAAAGTTAATCCGACCGGTTTGAGAATCGGCGTCATCAAAGACTGGGAATCTCGTTGGTATGCGAAGAAGCAGAACTTCGGCGACACGCTCGTGGAAGACTATGAGCTTCGTGAGTATCTCCTCAAGACCCTCGCTCCGGCAGGCGTTCCCAAAATCGAGATCGAGCGCGACGCAAAGCGCGTTCGCATCAACATCCATGTGGCGAAGCCCGGCATGGTCATCGGCCGCGGCGGCGCAGAGATCGAAAAGCTGAAGGCGACCCTGGAAAAGATGGTCGGCAAGGCGGTTTCGCTCAACATCATCGAAATCAAAAACCCGGACGTCAATGCGCAGCTGGTCGCTGAAAGCATTGCCGGTCAGCTGGAGCGCCGCATCTCGTTCCGCCGTGCGCTGAAGGGCGCCATCGGCCGCGCGATGAAGCTGGGCGCCAAGGGCATCAAGTGCCAGGCTTCCGGCCGTCTCGGCGGCGCCGAGATCGCCAGAAGCGAAACGTATAAAGAGGGGACCATCCCCCTGCAGACGATCCGTGCCGACATCGACTACGGCTTTGCGGAAGCGAAGACCACCTATGGCCGCATCGGCATCAAGGTCTGGATCTATACCGGCGAAGTTCTTCAGGTTTCCAACAACGAGAACCGCCGCCGTCCGGACCGCCGTCGTCCGAGACAACGCAGAGAAGGAGGCGCAAGATAATGTTAATGCCGAAACGCGTAAAGCGTCGTAGAGTACAGCGCGGCCGCATGAAGGGCACCGCGCATAAGGGCAATCAGGTCACTTACGGTGATTTCGGTCTTGTCGCCCTGGAGCCCGCGTGGATCACGTCCAGACAGATCGAGGCGGCCCGTATCGCCATGACCCGTTCCATCAAGCGCGGCGGTCAGGTCTGGATCAAGATCTTCCCGGATAAGCCGATCACCCAGAAGCCGGCCGAGACCCGCATGGGTTCCGGTAAAGGCTCGCCCGAATATTGGGTCGCGGTCGTGAAGCCCGGCAGAGTCATGTTTGAGATCGCCGGCGTTGACGAAGCACTCGCCCGCGAAGCGATGCGCCTTGCCGCAAACAAGCTTCCGATCAAGTGCAAGTTTGTTGCGAAGGCAGACCAGGCAAAGGAAGGTGAACAGTCATGAAAGCAAGCGAAATCAGAAAACTGTCCGCCGAAGAGATGGACGCAAAGCTCGCAGAGCTCAAGAAGGAGCTTTTCAATCTTCGCTTCCAGCAGGCTGTGAACCAGCTTGACAACCCGATGAGAATCAACGCTGTCAAGAAGGACATCGCGCGCATCAAAACCGTGCAGCGTGACATCGAGCTTCACGGCGCAAATTCTTGAGGAAAGGGAGGTACATGACAAATGGAAAGAAACCTTCGTAAAACGCAGGTCGGCATCGTGACCAGCGATAAGATGGACAAGACTGTCGTCGTCACGATCAAAGATAAGGTTCGTCACCCGCTTTACAAAAAGATCGTCAACCGCACCGTCAAGGTGAAGGCGCACGATGAAAAGAACGAATGCGGCGTCGGCGACCGCGTCCTGATCATGGAAACCCGCCCCCTCTCCAAAGACAAGAGATGGCGCGTGGTAGAAATCATCGAAAAAGCCAAATAATTGGTGCAGCTTAAAGGAGGCCAAATACAATGATCCAACAGCAAACGTATCTTAAGGTTGCTGACAACACCGGTGCGAAAGAGCTCATGTGCATTCGCGTGCTCGGCGGTACCGGCAGAAGATATGCGAATATCGGTGACGTCATTGTTGCTTCTGTCAAGAAAGCAGCACCGGGTGGCGTCGTAAAGAAGGGCGAAGTCGTCAAGGCCGTGGTCGTTCGTACCGCGACGGGCGTTCGCCGTGAAGACGGCACGTACATTCGCTTTGACGAAAACGCAGCCGTCATCATCAGAGATGACAAAAACCCCAGAGGTACCCGTATCTTTGGGCCGGTGGCAAGAGAGCTTCGTGAAAAGGATTATCTCAAGATCCTCTCCCTTGCGCCGGAAGTGCTTTAAGGAGGTGTCACGATAATGAGTAAGGTTCATGTGAAAACCGGTGACCAGGTCATCGTCATCAACGGCAAAGATCGTGGCGCGCGCGGCAAGGTCCTTCAGGTCAGCCCGTCTGAGGGCAAAGTGATCGTGGAAGGCATCAACGTCGCTTCCAAGCATGTCAAGCCCCGCAAGATGGGCGAGCCGGGCGGCATCATCCAGGCTGAAGCCGCGCTGTATGCCTCAAAGGTCCAGGTGATTTGCCCCAAATGCGGCAGACCGACCCGCGTCGGCCACGTCACCGTGGAAGAAAAGGGCAAGACCAAGAAAATGCGCGTCTGCAAAAAAGCGGACTGCGGCGCAAAGTTTGAATAAGAGGGAGGAACATGACGATGGCAAGATTGAAAGACACTTACGTCAACGAGGTTGCACCCGCGTTGATGAAAAAGTTCGGCTATAAGAGCGTTATGCAAATCCCGAAGATCGACAAGGTTGTTGTCAACGTCGCCTGCGGCGAAGCAAGAGACAACGCCAAGATCCTGGACGCGATCGTTTCCGACATCCGCCAGATCACCGGCCAGCAGCCCGTGCTCTGCAAGGCGAAGAAGAGCGTCGCGAACTTCAAACTTCGTGAAGGTATGACCATCGGCGCGAAGGTCACGCTGCGTGGCGAAAAGATGTATGAATTCATCGACCGGTTCTTTAACCTGGCGCTGCCCCGCGTGCGCGACTTCCGCGGCATCAACCCGAACGCCTTTGACGGACGCGGCAACTACTCCGTCGGCATCAAGGAACAGCTGATCTTCCCGGAAATCGATTATGACAAGATCGACAAGGTCCGCGGTATGGACATCTGCTTTGTCACCACCGCGAACACGGACGAAGAAGCAAGAGAGCTGCTGACCCTGATGGGCGCTCCTTTCGAGAAACAATAAGGAGGGAATTACGATGGCAAAGACTTCAATGAAGGTAAAACAAAAAAGACCCGCCAAGTATTCCACGCGGCAGTATAACCGCTGCAAGATCTGCGGCAGACCGCACGCCTATCTTCGCAAGTACGGCGTTTGCCGCATCTGCTTCAGAGAGCTCGCCCACGCAGGTCAGATCCCGGGCGTTAAAAAAGCAAGCTGGTAAGCAATTGCAATCAATTCAGGAGGTAAAGGAATCATGCAAGTGACAGACGCAATCGCTGATATGCTTACGAGAATCCGTAACGCAAGCTCAGCAAAACACGATTCAGTGAAAATTCCTGCATCCAACACGAAGAAGGCAATTGCGCAGATTCTTGTGGATGAAGGCTATATCAAAAGCTACGCCGTGGAAGAGGACGGCAAGCAGGGCATGATCACCGTGCAACTCAAGTACGGCCCGAACAAGTCTCAGGTCATCACCGGCCTGCGCCGCGTTTCCAAGCCCGGCTTGAGAATTTACACGAGCTGTGAAGATATGCCCAAGGTGATGAAGGGGCTCGGCATCGCGATCCTCTCCACCTCCAAGGGTATCATGACGGATAAGGACGCGCGCAAAGCCAACGTCGGCGGCGAAGTCCTGGCGTTCATCTGGTAAGGAGGTGCTCATATGTCACGAATCGGAAAAAAGGCCATCGTCATCCCCGCAGGGGTGGACGTGACGGTTGACGGCAGCACCGTGACCGTCAAGGGCGCAAAGGGCACCCTGACCCAGACCTTCAGCAGCAGCATGAGCATCGAAAAGAACGGCGCGGAGATCACCGTCACCCGTCCCAATGATGCAAAAGAGAACAGATCACTTCACGGTCTTACCCGTACTCTGATCGCCAACATGGTGGAAGGTGTTTCAACCGGCTTCAAAAAGGAGCTTGAGATCAACGGCATCGGTTACCGTGCGGAAAAGAAAGGCTCGGATCTTGTGATGAAGATCGGCTATTCCCACGACGTCATCGTTCCGGAAATCGACGGCATCACGATTGAAGTGCCGGCGCCGAACAAGATCGTCATCCTTGGCGCAGACAAACAAAAGGTCGGCCAGTTCGCCGCAGAAGTGCGCGAAAAGCGTCCGCCGGAACCCTATAAGGGCAAGGGCATCAAATACGCTGACGAGCACATCCGCCGCAAGGAAGGCAAGGCCGGTAAGGGTAAATAAGATTGGTAAAGGAGTGAGAACACTATGGTCAGTAGACAAGACAGCAACAAAGCGAGACAAAAGAGACATAAGAGAGTCCGCAGCAAGATCAGCGGCACTCCGGCTTGCCCTCGTCTGAGCGTATACCGTTCCCTCAACCATATCTATGCACAACTGATTGACGATGTGAACGGAAAGACCCTCGCAGCCGCCTCGACGACCGAAAAGGACTTTGAGTACGGCGGAAACGCAGAAGCGGCCAAAAAGGTCGGCGAGCTCATTGCAAAGCGCGCGATCGACAAAGGCATTGAAGAATGCGTGTTCGACAGAGGCGGTTATATTTATCACGGTCGTGTTGCGGCACTCGCAGACGGTGCGCGCGCCGGCGGCCTGAAGTTCTAAAGGGGAGGTAAATGATCATGACAAAAATTGATGCATCCGCTTATGAACTGACAGAGCGCGTTGTGACAATCAACCGTGTTTCCAAGACCGTGAAGGGCGGCCGTATTTACAAATTTGCGGCGCTTGTGGTGGTCGGCGACGGCAACGGCATCGTGGGCTTCGGCCTCGGAAAGTCCGGCGAAGTTCCCGACGCGATCCGCAAGGGCATTGAAGACGCAAAGAAAAACCTCATGAAGGTCTCCCTGAAGGGAACGACCATTCCGCACGAGATCATCGGCAAGTTCGGCGCAGGCGTCGTCCTGCTCAAGCCGGCTGCCCCCGGTACCGGCGTGATCGCCGGCGGCCCGGTGCGTGCCGTTGTTGAAACGGTCGGTATCAAAGACATCCGTACCAAGGCGCTTCGCTCAAACAATCCCTGCAACGTCGTCAGAGCGACGCTTGACGGACTTTCAAAGCTGCGCAACGTCGAAGAAGTGGCGTTGATCCGCGGCAAGAACGAGCAGGAAATCTTAGGTTAAGGAGGGCGTATTCATGGCAAATGTGAAGATTAAACTTGTCAGAAGCCTGATCGGTTCCAAGAAAGATCAGATCGCCACCGCCTATTCACTCGGCCTTCGCAAGATCGGAGACGAGACGATTCAGCCGAACAACCCGCAGACGCAGGGCAAGGTGAAAAAGATCGGTCACCTGCTCCAAGTTACGGAAGCTTAAGCGAAGGAGGTGCGAATGATGAAGTTGCACGAACTTTCACCTGCAGCCGGTTCCACCAAGGCGCGTAAGCGCATCGGTCGCGGCGCAGGTTCCGGCCAGGGCAAAACCGCCGGTAAAGGTCATAAGGGCCAAAAGGCCCGCGCAGGCAGAGGCATGCGCCCCGGATTTGAAGGCGGCCAGATGCCGTTGCAAAGACGTCTTCCGAAACGCGGTTTCGTCAACATTTTCAGAACGGAAATGGCAATTGTGAACGTCGCCGCGCTTGAAAAGGCGTTTGACGCCGGCGAGACTGTGACGATCGACGCGCTGGTGGAAAAGGGTCTGGTCAAAAAGACACTTGACGGTGTGAAGGTCCTCGGTCAGGGCGAAATCACCAAGGCGCTGACCGTGCAGGTCAACGCATTCAGCGAAAGCGCAAAGCAAAAGATCGAAGCCGCAGGCGGGAAGGCCGAGGTGATCTGAAATGATTAGTACATTCATCAATGCATGGAAAATTGCAGATCTTCGTAAAAAGATCCTTTTTACCGCATTCATCGTACTGATTTTCAGAATCGGTGCTGCCATTCCGGTGCCGTTCACCAATATTACGGACGGCCTGGTTGCCGGCAATGAAGAAAACTTCATGAACTATTTGAACATGATGACCGGTGAAGCGTTCAACTACGGAACGATTTTCGCAATGTCCGTGACGCCGTACATCAACAGTTCCATCATTATCCAGCTTCTTACCGTTGCGATCCCTGCGTTGGAAAAGCTTTCCAAAGAGGGTGAAGAAGGCCGGAAAAAAATCGCAACCATCACCCGTTACACCACGATTGCCCTGGCGCTGCTGCAAAGTACCGCGTACTTCATCTATCTGCGGTCGCAGAACCTTGTTGTTGTGGACGCCAACGGCAATCAGTTCACCGGCTTTTCCATGGTTCTGCAGGCGATCGTTGTGATCTCGGTGCTGACCGCAGGCTCGGCCTTTGTCATGTGGCTGGGTGAGCAGGTCAACGACAAGGGCATCGGCAACGGCGTGTCCATCATCCTGTTTGCGGGCATCGTTTCGCGTATGCCGACGCTGGTCACGATGATGTGGCAATACCTGCAGTATGGCGGCCCGTATCTCGCGCTCGTTCCGACCGTGATCCTGGTTCTGCTTGCGATGATCGCGTTCATCGTCTGGATGGACAATGCGGAGCGCCGCATCCCCGTTCAGTATGCCAAGCGCGTTGTGGGTCGCAAGATGTACGGCGGCCAGAGCACCCATATTCCCATCAAGGTCAATATGTCCGGTGTTCTTCCGATCATCTTTGCGTCCTCGATCCTGTCGCTGCCGCCGACGGTGCAGATGTTCATTAAAGCTGAAAACCTCAGCAAGGGCTGGCAGACGTTCTTCGGTCTGTTCAAATCCACGCACTGGGCCTACGGTATCATGTACTTCGTGCTGATCCTGTTCTTCGCGTACTTCTACGCCAGCATCCAGTACAATCCCGTGGAAATGGCCAACAACATCCGTAAGAATTCCGGCATGATCCCGGGCATCCGTCCGGGCAAGCCGACCGCCGATTATATCCAGAAGATCCTTGGCCGCATCACGCTGCTTGGCGCGCTGCTCATCAGCGTTATCGCCCTGTTCCCGATCCTTCTGACCCAGTTTACGCAGCTCATCGGCAGACCGATGACCCTGTCGCTCGGCGGTACGTCCCTGATCATCGTCGTCGGCGTTGCGCTTGAAACGGTCAAGACGCTGGAAAGCCAGATGATGATGCGTCACTACAAAGGCTTCCTTGATTGATTCTGAGAGGTGCCCCTGATGAAACTGATTCTTTTGGGCGCGCCGGGCGCGGGAAAGGGCACGCAGGCCGAAGTGATCTGCAAGCATCTTTCCATTCCGGCAATTTCAACAGGAAACATCATCCGTGCCGCGTTGAAGGCGCAAACAGAGATGGGACTGAAAGCCAAAGAATTCATTGAAAGCGGAAAGCTCGTTCCCGATGATGTCGTGATCGGCATCATCGAGGAACGCCTTCGCGAAGACGACTGCAACAACGGGTTCATCCTTGATGGGTTTCCGCGGACGGTTCCGCAGGCGCAGGCGCTGGATCAGATGGGCTTTGAGATCGACCGTGTGATCGATATCGAAGTTTCCGACGAAAAGATCGTTCAGCGCATGAGCGGGCGCAGAGTGTGCCCCGGCTGCGGCGCATCCTATCACCTGGACTATAAACCGCCAAAGCAGGCCGGGATTTGCAACGTCTGCGGCGAAGCGCTGATCCGGCGCCGGGATGACGCGCCCGAGACCGTGCTGGAACGGCTGAAGGTTTATCACAGCCAGACGGAGCCCTTGATCGACTACTATCGTGCAAAAGGCAAGCTGCGCGTTGTTGAAGGCCAGGAGGATATCGCCGATACCACGGCGCTCACCCTCAAGGCGTTGGAGGACCGCGCATGATCGTACTGAAAACAACGCGAGAGCTGACGCTGATGAAAGAGGCATGCCGCATTTCTGCGGCGGCGCTTCGCATCGCGGGCGCGGCGGTCCGTCCCGGTGTTTCCACCTGGGAGATCGACCGGATCGCGTATGAGTACATCAAAAGCCAGGGTGCCGAACCGAATTTCCTTCATCTGTACGGGTTCCCTGCCACGGCGTGCATCTCTGTGAACGACGAGGTGATCCACGGCATTCCGAGCAAGGACCGCATCCTGAAGTCCGGCGACATCGTCAGCATCGACCTGGGTGCAAAGATCCACGGTTACAACGGCGACAATGCTGCCACGTTTGCCTGCGGAGAGATTTCCGACGAGGCAAAGCGGCTGCTGGATACAACGCGCGAAAGCCTTTATAAAGGCATCGAAGCGGCGGTCTGCGGCAACAAAGTCGGCGATATCGGCCACGCGGTGCAGGCGTACTGTGAAGCGCGCGGTTACGGGATCGTCCGTGAATACACGGGGCACGGCGTCGGCAAGGCGCTGCATGAGGACCCGAGTGTGCCGAATTACGGAACACCCGGCCGCGGCGTCCGCCTGGTACCGGGCATGACGATCGCCATTGAGCCGATGGTCAACCAAGGTGCTGCTGCAATCAAACAATTGCCGGACGGCTGGACGGTCAAGACCGCCGACGGCAAGCTTGCGGCCCATTTTGAGCACACCGTCGCCATCACAAAATCGGGACCGGTGATCCTGACGGTGGAGTGACGCGATGGAATTCAAAAAGGGACAGATCGTGATTTCAACAGCGGGGCGCGACAAAGGCAAACTGCTGGTCATCACAGGGTTTGATGGAAACAGCGTTTTGGTTTGTGACGGAAAGGAACGGCCGCTGGAACGGCCGAAGAAAAAGAACCCCCGTCATCTGCAGGCAACATCCGGCGTCCTGGATGCAAGTTCAATGGCCACGAACCGAAAATTGAAACGGACGCTCATCGAGCAGATCATCAAGTGAGGGTGAAGAGTTATGTCAAAACAGGATATGATCGAAATCGAAGGCACGGTTGTGGAAGCGCTGCCCAACGCACAGTTCCAGGTGGAGCTCAACAACGGCCATCGCATTCTGGCACACATTTCCGGCAAGCTGCGGATGAACTATATCCGCATCCTGCCCGGCGACCGGGTCACGGTCGAAATGTCTCCGTATGATCTGACCAGAGGCCGGATCACATGGAGATCGAAATAAGCGAAAGCGAACAATTTAAAGGAGGTAGTTCTAAATGAAAGTCAGACCTTCTGTCAAGAAAATTTGCGAGAAGTGCAAAATCATTAAGCGCAAGGGAAAAGTCATGGTCATCTGTGAAAATCCCAAGCACAAGCAGCGTCAAGGTTAAGGACGCAAACCAATTTTGGAGGTGTAACTGACAAATGGCTCGTATTTCAGGTGTTGACCTTCCGAGAGATAAGCGCGTCGAGATCGCGCTGACCTATATTTTCGGAATCGGTCGCAAAACCGCCGGCGACATCATCGCCGCAACCGGCATCAATCCTGACACCAGAGTGAAGGATTTGACCGAAGACGACGTTTCCAAGCTGCGTGAATACATCGACCACAACCTGAAGGTGGAAGGTGATCTCAGAAGAGAAACGGCGTTTGACATCAAGCGTTTGATCGAAATCGGCTGCTATCGCGGTGTGCGTCACAGAAAGGGCCTGCCCGTTCGCGGACAGCGTTCCAAGACCAATGCGCGTACCCGCAAGGGCCCGAAGAAGACCATCGCGAACAAGAAGAAATAAGCAAAGGAGGATCCTATTATGGCTGCTAAGGGAGGCAAAAAAGGTGCCACCATCCGCCGCCGCCGTGAACGTAAAAACATCGAACGCGGTGCGGCCCATATCCAATCCACCTTCAACAATACCATCGTGACCATCACTGACACCCAGGGCAACGCGGTGTCGTGGGCGAGCGCCGGCGAAATGGGCTTCAGAGGCTCCAGAAAATCCACGCCGTTCGCCGCGCAGACTGCTGCCGAAACGGCCGCAAAGGCTGCGATGGAGCACGGGATGAAAACCGTTGAAGTATACGTTAAGGGACCGGGCGCAGGTCGCGAAGCCGCGATCAGAGCGTTGCAGACTGCAGGGCTTGACGTGACGATGATCAAAGACGTCACGCCGATTCCGCACAACGGCTGCCGTCCGCCCAAGAGAAGACGTGTTTGATTTGAACAAGGAGGAAAAGCTTTATGGCTAAAAATTCACAGCCGATTGCAAAACGCTGCAAGGCGCTTAACGTATCTCCTACGGCAATGGGATATGCCAAGAAAAACACGAATCGGAATCCCAAGGGCGGTATGAGAAGAAAACAGTCCGAGTATGCGCTTCAGTTGAACGAAAAGCAAAAGGTCAAGTTCGTTTACGGCGTGCTCGAGAAGCAGTTCAGTTCCTATTATGAAAAGGCGACGAAGATGCCCGGCAAAGCGGGTGACAACCTTCTGATCTTTTGCGAGCGCCGTCTGGACAACGTGGTGTATCACCTTGGCTTTGCGCAGACCCGCCGTCAGGCGCGCCAGCTCGTTTCGCACGCACATTTCACCGTGGACGGAAAGAAGTGCAATATTCCTTCTTACCTTGTGAAACCCGGTCAGGTCATCGCCGTGAAGCAAAGCAGCCGGTCTTCGGTTCTGTTTGAAAAGCTCACCGGCGCGGACGCTCCGTTTGTCACCGTTCCCGAATGGCTGCAGCTTGACAGAGATGAGCTGAAGGGGACCGTGCTCAGAATGCCGGTACGCGAAGACGTTGACTTCGATGTGGAAGAACACCTCATCGTCGAGTTGTACTCGAAGTAATCGGCACGCATCTGTACCAAATCCACAATAGAATAAGGAGGGTTTTGCATGATCGGAATTGAAAAGCCCAAAATCGAGACCGCGGAACTGTCTGCAGACGGTACCTACGGCAAGATCGTTGTCGAACCGCTGGAATGCGGCTACGGCATCACGCTCGGCAACAGCCTGCGGCGAATCCTGCTTTCTTCGCTGCCCGGCTATGCAATCACAAGCGTCAAGATCGACGGCGTTTTGCATGAGTTTTCAACCATTCCCGGCGTGAAGGAAGATGTGACCGAAATCGTCCTGAATCTGAAAAAAGTCATTTTAAAGATTCACGGCGAAGGGCCGAAGACGATCTATATTGATGCCAGCGGCGAAGGCGAAGTGCTGGCCGGCGACATCAAGTGCGATTCGGAAGTGGAAATTCTGAACCCCGAAAGCCACATCTGCACGCTTGACAAAGATGCAAAGGTCAGCATGGAGATCACCTGCAGCAAGGGCCGCGGCTATGTTTCGGCGGAGCAGAACAAGGCGCTCATGCAGCCGGCAATCGGCGTTATCGCGATCGATTCGATCTATACACCGGTTTTGAAGGTGAATTACACGGTGGAAAACACCCGCGTGGGTCAGGTCACCGACCTTGACAAGCTGACGCTTGAGGTCTGGACCAACAAGACCATCGCGGCAACAGAGGCAGTCTCTTTGGGCGCCAAGTTTCTCAACGAACATCTCGCGCTCTTCGGCGATTTGTCGGGAGAGGCGTATGACACAGAGATCATGGTAGACAAAGGCGAGGACGCAAAAGAAAAAGTCCTTGAGATGACCATTGAGGAACTTGACCTGTCTGTGCGTTCCTTCAACTGCTTGAAGCGCGCAGGCATCAACACCGTGGAAGATTTGACCACCAAGACGGAGGAAGACATGATGAAGGTCCGCAACCTGGGCAAAAAGTCGCTGGGTGAAGTGATCAACAAGCTGCATTCCTTCGGTCTGGACCTCAGAGCTGAAGACGAATAACATTTTGATTTTTCAACAAAGGAGTGATTTCAAATGGCAGGTACCAGAAAGCTCGGCAGAACCAGCGCGCACCGCAAGGCGATGCTCAGAGGCATGGTAACTTATCTCTTGGAGAAAGGCAGCATTGAAACCACCGTTACACGGGCAAAGGAAGTTCGCGCCATGGCTGAAAAAATGATCACCCTTGGCAAAGATGCGACGCTTCACAACAAACGTCAGGCACTGGCTTATATCACGAAAGAAGACGTCGTGAAAAAGCTCTTTGACGAGATCGCCCCCAAATACAAGGATGTGAACGGCGGTTATTGCCGTATTATCAAGACCGGCCCGCGCCGCGGCGACGCAGCGGAGATGTGCATCATCGAGCTTGTCTGATTCTACAGGTAAAATTCATCCCTCGCTTCGGCGGGGGATTTTTTAATGCAGAATGGGGCACCTCTAAAACTGCGCGCCGCTCGATCGCACGCACCTTTCACCGTCATATCGCAGAAATTCTCCTTGAAAGCCACAAAGGCTTCCTGCGTCAAATTTATGCAATCTGACGATAAAATCTGCATCGCGTTCAAACGACTTGAGTTTTTAGAGGCGCCCAATGCAGAATGGAGAATGAGATCGCAACTTGCGGTTGCGAAGAATTTTTTTAAATGGAAAGTCCGGTTGCTTGCGGAGCGCGGCGCTTTGTGGTATCATGAAGGCAGAAAACGAAAAGGAGGCGAGAAGATGACAACAGGACTGGCTCTGCTGCTGGCCGGCTGGTGGGCCGTACCCCTCAGTTTGCTGCAGGTCATTTTGGAGCACCTTGGGCAGGCGGGGCCTGCGGCGCAGGTCGGCGCGCTGATGATGACGCTGATTGAGCGCGGAAGCGATACGCTTCCATCCGCGGTGAACGCGCTTGGACTGATGCAGGGCGGCGCGCAGCTGTTCGGGCTGCTGGAAACGCTGGCGGACCGCGGCGGCGCTGTGATGATTACACTGTTGAGCGCGCTCGGTCTGGTCGGATAGGATGGATCATTTGACGCGGCGCCACGTAGCGACCGGCGGCTGTTGTTCCGCGTGGCAACCGAAAACGGATTGCTGCACGTTGATGAGACGCAAGGGCGTGAAACCGACAGATTTATGATGAAACGGTGAAAGGAGGATGTGCTGTGGAAAAGAAGATCCGGCGCCGCCGACATGAAGAAAGCGCGGAACAGCACCGTGCGGAAATCGTTCGGCATTATGACGCTTTGATTGATGAAAACAACGACCCGGTGCAAGACCCTGCGGCGTTGAAAGCATACATGGACGGCTGGGACGGCGACGTCTTTATGGATGCGCTGCATCTATCAAAAGAGAAAAGCGTGTTGGAGATCGGCGTCGGCACAGGGCGGCTTGCGGTCAAAACCGCGCCGCAGTGCAAGCTGTTTTATGGGGTTGATCTTTCATTAAAAACGATTGAACGGGCAAAGAATCACCTGAAGGCATTTCAAAATGTCCATCTCATTTGCGGTGATTTTTTGAGCTGTGAATTCAATCGGACATTCGATGTGATCTATTCTTCTTTGACGTTTATGCACATCATAGAAAAGGAAGCGGCAATCCGCAAGGCGGCAAACCTGCTGAATGAAAACGGACGGTTTGTTTTGTCGATCGACAAAAGCCAGGCGACCGTTTTACGCTGTGGGGAGCGGGAACTGATCCTCTGCCCGGATCACCCGGACCGTATTTCAAAGTCCATGAAGGCTGCCGGGCTGAAACGAATCGAGCAGAGAGAGACGGTGTTTGCATGGATCATGATCGGGGAGAAAGCGGTTTCCGCGTGAATTTTTTTCTTCGATGTCATTTTTTGACGCGGCGCCCATGAAACGGCTGGTGACGGCCGCATGCAGGACGCCGCATTTTTTGTGCGGTGATTTCATCTGCAGCGTATAAACCGCGAAGAAACGGGAACAATGTTTTAAAATGTTGACAAGAAAGTTAAAAGTCTTTGAAAATTCCAAAAAAGAAATATATTTTCGGAATATTGTATTATGATAGATTGAATTATGAGTACCTGCAATTTACGGAGGATGACACTATGAGCAAGGAGTTCGGGCGGTACGTCAGAAGCGGTCCGCCGGCGGTCAAAAAATTTGATATGAACAAGGCGCCGATGGTGCAGGACGCGCTGATCCAGCCGATGATCTATGCGTTCTCAACGGTGCGCCGCGTCCTCCACAACGGAAAAATCAACCGCGTGCGGATGGAGGGCGTCAAGCCGCCGTACCTCCTCGTCTGCAATCACAACGCGTTTTATGATTTTTATGTGATGAGTTCGGCGATCTATCCGGCCAAGGGGATTTTCCCCGCGGCGGTGGACGACTATATCGGGCGCGAATATTTCCTGCGCAAGTTCGGCGGCGTGCCGAAGCGCAAATATACCACCGACATCGGTCTGCTGCGCAACTGCCGCCAGGCGCTGAAAGACGGCTATATCTTCGGCATCTATGCCGAGGCGCGTTATTCCCTGTGCGGTGTGACCGAGATCATTCCGGATGCGGTGGGTCAGCTTGCCAAGCACCACAAGGTGCCGGTCGTGACCTTCACCTGCCGCGGGCACCACATCTATGACCCGTTCTGGGGCGACCACAGCATCCGCAGAAAGCTGCAGGTCCACCCGGTGGAGGCGGATATGACCCTTGCCTTCACGCCGGAAGAGATCGAAAACACCTCGGTGGACGAGATCAACGCAAAGCTGCGCGCACTGCTGTATAACGACGATTTCCGCTGGCAGTACCACAACAAGGTCCGCGTGACGTATCCGAAGCGCGCCGAGGGGCTGCACAAGGTGCTGTATCAATGCCCGCACTGCATGACGGAATACGCCATGCGCTCCAAGGGTGACAAGATCTTTTGCGAGCACTGCGGCAAGAGCTGGACCCTGACGGAGTACGGCGAGCTGAAGGCAAACAGCGGCGAAACCGAATTCCAGTTCCCGACAGACTGGTATCAGTGGGAACGTGAGCAGGTGAAAAAAGAGGTCCTTGCCGGGACATACCGTTTTGAAAGCCCGGTGGTTGTCAACGACCTGCCGAATTCCAAAGGCTTTGTCCGGCTGGGCAGCGGCACGCTGTTGCACGATATGACGGGCTTCCATCTGAAGGGAACGCGGGATTACAGCGGCCTGCCGTTTTCGATGGAGATTTCCGCCGCCGGGCAGTATGCCGTGCACGTGGAATACAACTATCGCTTCGGCCAAAAGAAAGACTGCATTGATCTGAACACGATCGAAGATACGTGGTACGTTTTTCCGCAGTGTTCGGCGTTTTCAGTCACAAAGATTTCGCTTGCCACAGAAGAGATTCATAAAGAGATCTGGCGCAAGCGCAACGAAGAGAAAGGAAAGAGGAAAGCGTAATGAATATTCAAAAGGATCTTCTTGAAATTCTGAGTGATTATACCGACGGAAAAGTGACCACCGCCAAGGCGGACGATGTGTTGACGGCAGATTTCGGGCTCAATTCTTTTGAATTGTTTGACCTGATTTGCATCATTGAAGAAAAGTATGACATCTCCATCCCGGACCGTGTGCTGCCCACGCTGGTGACGGTGGGGGATCTGGTGCACTATCTGGAAGCCGAAGTGAACGGCTGAAAAGGGGACCGCTGCGTTGGGGCGTTCCCGCAAGGCGGTGCTTGTACGCAATCCATCTTTTTTCGCAATCGCGGTATTCAATCTGCGCAGGGCCATTGGCTTTGCGCAGTTTTTCAAAAGCGACGCAAACATGCGGCTGCAGACAAAGGGGTTGCATGATGGAGTGGAAAAGAACGCGGGAAGGGGTGAGGCTGGATTGAACGAATCGGAACTCTATAAATCGCTTGGCGTGTTGACAAAAAACAGAGATCGGTGGAAAGAGAACATCCCATATGTTTCGTCTCTGCTTGCCCATGACGCTGTCAAAATACAGGCCAAGGCGCTCTGGCTGCTGGGTGAGATCGGTCTGGTTGATCCCGTGTCGGCGCAGGATACGGTTCCTGCAATCGCTTCTTTTTGCGATCATCCGGTTCCGCTTTTGCGGGCGCGCGCGGTGAATGCCCTGGGCAGAATCGGGCGCGGCAGCTATTCTGTGATCGCGCCGTGGTGGAAGGGCCTGTTCCGCCTTGCCGCCGATGGGGCAGCGGAGGTCCGGCTGAGCTTTGTCTGGGCATCAGAAAACATTGCCGTGAACACGCCGGATCTTTATGAGAATCATCTGACGGTTTTTGAGAAGCTCCTGTACGATGCGGATGACCGGGTGCGGATGGAAGCGCCGGAAATCTTCCGCGTTCTCGGCAAACGCAGACCGGAGTTCGTCAGGCCCTTTTTAGAGCAGCTGCGGCAAGTTTCAGAAACGGATGAGCACCGTGTGGTAAGACTGCACTGTCTGGGCGCAATCAAGGCGACCGTATCCAAAGAAGCAAATTGAAATGAAAAAACAGCAAACAGGGGCGCCGTTCAAAAAGCGCCCTGTTGTTTTTTGCCGGCCCGTCATTGACTTTCCCGCCCGTTTGCGGTACAATGAAGCGAACGAATATGACAAGGGGGTTCACTATGAAACCGTTTATGAATGAAGACTTTTTGCTGAATACCGAAACCGCGAAGCGCCTGTTTGACGCATATGCCAAAGATCCGCCGATCTTTGACTGGCATTGCCACCTGAGCGCGAAAGAAATCTTTGAAAACCGGCAGCCGAACGACCTGTGCGAGCTGTGGCTGGCCGGCGACCACTATAAGTGGCGGGCCATGCGCTCCGCCGGCGTGGACGAACGCTTCATCACCGGCGACGCCGCCCCGTTTGAAAAATTCAAAGCTTTTGCCAGAACGCTGACCCTCGCCATCGGGAACCCGCTGTTTCACTGGAGCCACCTGGAGCTGCAGCGCTATTTCGGCATCACGACCGTGCTGTCGGAGGCGACGGCCGAAGCGATCTGGAACGAGACATGTGCGCTGCTGCAGACACAGGACTTCCGTCCGCAGACACTGATCCGAAACAGCAACGTCGCCGCCCTGTGCACGACCGACGACCCGGTCGACGACCTGCGGTACCACAAGGCGCTGAAGGACGGCGGTTTTGACATCCCCGTGCTGCCGGCGTTTCGTCCCGACAAGGCCATCGCCGTGGAGCTGCCCGGCTTTTTGGATTGGATCAAGGCCCTGTCCGCCGCGTCCGGCGTGACGATCGGAACCTTTGACGACCTGAAAACGGCGCTGGCGCAGCGGCTGGATTTCTTTGTGTCCATGGGCTGCGTGGCGAGCGACCAGTCGGTGGCGTCGGTCGAGCCGGTGGTGTTCACCGACGACGAAGTGACCGCCGTGCTGCAAAAGGCGCTGGCGCAACAACCGCTGACGGCGCGCGAGATCGCCGGTTACCACTTTGCAGTGCTGTGCGCACTGGGGCGGATGTATGCCGCGCGGGGCCTTGCCATGGAGCTGCACCTGGGCGCGATGCGCAACAACAACGCGCGGATGTTTGCCCGCCTGGGGCCGGACACTGGCTTTGATTCCATCGACGACAAAGCGCAGGCGGTCGGTCTGTCGCGGCTGTTGGATACGCTGGACCGCGACGGCGCGTTGCCAAAGACGATTTTGTTCACCCTCAACCCGAAGGACAATCAGGTGTTCGGCGCAATGCTCGGCAACTTCCAGTCGGGCGAAGCATTCGGCAAGATCCAGTTCGGTTCCGGCTGGTGGTTCAACGACAACATCGACGGGATGCGCGCACAGATGCGTGCCCTCGCAAACCTCGGCGTGCTGGGCACCTTTGTCGGCATGGTGACGGATTCCCGGTCGTTTTTGTCATATCCGCGGCACGAATATTTCCGCCGCATCCTGTGCGATCTGATCGGCGGCTGGGTCGAGCGGGGACTGTATCCCGACGACGACGCGGCGCTGAAAACCATCATCGAGGGCGTGTGCTACGGGAACGCCAAACGGTATTTCGGAATATGAGCGCCGCGGTTTACAGCGTGGAGCGGCTGGACGCGCAGACATTTCGCATCGATGAATGCGGGCGCGACAACTGCTATCTGCTGCTGGGCGACGACCGTGCGCTGCTGATCGACTGCTCCATCGGGACGGGCGATCTTGCCGCGCTGGTACGAACGCTGACCGACCTGCCGCTGACGGTGGCGGCGACGCACGGCCACGGCGATCACCTTGGCGCGGGGTACCAGTTTGAAGCGGTCTATGTGCCGAAAGAGGACTGCACGCACAACTTCCGGCTGCAAAACACGCGCCTGATCCGCCGCACCCTGCTGTCCAACACCATGAAAAAAGCGGGCATTACGAAGCGCGACGTGCGCGGCGACAACTTCCGCGCGCAGTGGCTTCCGATGGAGGCGCCGATGACGTTTGACCTCGGCGGCCGCACGGTGCGGACCATGCGGACACCCGGCCACACGGCGGGCAGCACCGTCTTTCTGGACGAAGGCCGCGGACTGATGTTCACAGGCGACCATGTTTGCCCGGTGCTGCCGATGCACACCTACCGTGCGCTGCCGCTGGAGGTGTGGCTGGCGTCGGCAAAAGAAACGCTGCTGCCGGCGCAGCAGGGGGTTCAGATGTGGTGCGGCCACGGCAACGGCCGCGTCACGGCGGCGCAGCTCAGCCATCACATTCAAAATGCCGAGGCGCTGCTGCGGGAATACCCGACAAACGCGCCGCGCAAGCATTTGATCTTTTATCCGGCCTTTTCGCCGGACGGCTGCATCCACTGCGACACGGCGAATCTCCGGCGCCCGCAGCGCGGCAGATGCAGACCCTGACCACAACTAAAGAAAAGGAGCGTATATGATGCAACTGGATCTGGACCGCCTTTGCAGCAAAGCCGAGCTGCAAAAGGCGATGGAACATCTCAACAGCTTTGGCAGCCGGCTCACCGGCTCCGGCAATCAGCGCGACTTTGTGCAGTACCTGAAAGACGAGATCGGCGCGCTGGGTCTGCCGGTGTATTCCGATCTGTATTCCTTTGACCGCTGGGCCGAGCGCGGCAGCAGCATCACCATCCATCGCGGCAATGAGGATGTGCGCATCCCCGTATCCTCCGCATGGCCGTATTCCGGCGAGACCGGCCCGCTGGGCGTTACGGAGGAAATTGTGGAGATCCACGGAAAGCATCTCAACTATCTTCCGGCATCCGGAAAGATCGCTTTGGTTACAGTCAGCGACCTTGGAAAAATCCCGAGCGGCATTGCGTTCAATCAGCGGCGTTCCTATCCGGCGGGTGTGAACCTGCCCGCTTTTTACAAGGGCCCGGTGGCAACGTCGTTTGTCAATATTCCGTTGCTTTCCGTGGCAAAGGCGGCGGGCGTGAAGGGCGTGATCTGCGTCTGGAAGGGGATGTCGCGCGAAATGGTGAAGGGGCAGTACCTCCCGTTCATCCTGGACTATCAGGGCATCCCTGCGCTGTGGGTCTGCGAGGCGGACGGCGAACAACTGCGCGCAGCAGCCAAAAACAAAGACAAGGTCACCCTTGTTCTTGAAGCAAAAAAAGAAAAGAACGCGAACAGCGAATCGTTTTATACCATGCTGCCCGGCAAAAACCCGCAGGAGGCTGTGATCGTCAACACCCACACCGACGGCGTCAACTTTGCCGAAGAGAACGGGCCCATCGCGTTGCTTGCCATTCTGCGGTACCTCAAGGGGCTGGAGCTGGAGCGCAGCGTAATCTTTGTCTTTGTGACGGGGCACTTCCGGTTGCCGCACTTCAAGCAAAGCGATATTCAGGCGACGTCAAAATGGCTGAAGAATCACCGCGACATGTGGGACGGCAAGGGCGGCCACATCAAGGCCGTTGCCGGCGTGGCGCTGGAGCACTTCGGCTGCACCGAATGGAAGGACGTGGACGGCGTCTATCAGCAGACGAATCCCATCGACGTTGAGATCGTCTATACCGGCAACAAAACGATGGACGACATCTATTATCGGGCGCTGGAGGGCCGCACGCTGGTGCGCACTGTGACGCTCAAGGGCCACAATATCCTGCACTTCGGCGAAGGGCAGCCCCTGCGCAACGTCGGCATTCCACAGATTGCGCTGGTCACGGCGCCGGACTATCTGACGACCGTCAGCGAAAGCGGCGAATTTGAAAAGTTTAACCTCGATCTGATGTATGAGCAGCTGCAGACCTTCCTGAAGGTTCTGCTCATCATTGACCAAACTGACACAAAAGCCCTCGGCAAGCCCGATCCTTACACGTTCCTGCTCGGCTCCGTCGGGCGAAACTGAGCGCTTAAGATCAAAGGAGGTCACAACGATGTTGAAAGTACTGGTTTCATTCTGGCTGTCCATTCTTGCCTTTTTCATGGGACTGCGCGGCCCCGCGATGCAGCCGGGTCCCTTGCCGGACGGCGGGCTGCGCGTGCAGTATGACAGCGGCGCGTGCGACTTTATGGACATCTATTTCCCGGAGGACGTTCCCGCGCAGGCGGACGTGGCGTTTTTGATCCACGGCGGCGCGTGGCTGACCGGCGACCAGACACAGTTCACACAGTACGCCAAACAGGCCGCGTCGCTGGGGTACATCGGCGTCACAGTGGGCTACAGCGACTTGCGGTACCACAAAACCGCACCGCAGATGGAAGACGCCCTCTTTAAGGCGATCGGCGTGCTGGACGCGACCTTGCGCGAACGCGGCGTCACGACGCACAAGCTGGCGCTGATTGGTCATTCGGCCGGGGCCCAGCTCGCCCTGCTTCTGGCGTATGACCATTCCGACGACAGCCCGATCCCCATCGGGTTTGTGACGGCGTGCTGTGCGCCGGCGGACATCATGCTGCTGGACGGCGCAGAGGACACCACGATCGAAAAGAACCGTCACCTGCTGGGCACCTCGCTTTCCGGCGAGAACATGTCAACGCTGTCGGAGCGCAAGCGCAGCGACACCTACGTCGCCGCGGAGTACGCAATCTCGCCGTACCTGCACATCACGCCCGCCGTCCCGCCGACGCTGCTCATCCACAGCGACAGCGACACCATGGTGCCGTATCAGAATTCGGTGCAGCTGTATGAAAAGCTGCAGGAGAACGGCGTGGACACCGAATTTCTGACCCTGCCGGGCGACCACTTCTTCCGTCCGCAGACGGATGAGATGCTGCAGACGCGGCTGAACACCATCCTGCGCTGGGCAGAGACGTATCTGTAAAGAACAACATACAAAGCACCGCACCGGAACGCTCCGATGCGGTGCTGATTTATTGTGCGGGGAATGTGGCGCTTAGTATCGCGCGCCGAAGATCGCGGCGAGAATGCCGTGGAACCACCCGATGATCCCTTGGAAGAATCCGATATGTTCACCGCCGCACCACGGACAGACGCTTTGCGGCTGCTCAGACGGATCCAGTTTCGGTGTTGCGTGACCGTAAGAGATTGTTTGCTGACAGACTGTACAGTATTCGTCACCGCTGTAGCCTTCTGCGTCCACGGTCGCTGCTCTGGCGTTAATTATGATCGTCTGATGGTTGGCTTTATCGATGGTTTCCGTCCTAGTCGCACCGCAAGAATTGCAGGTGTAAGTTTTGATACCGGATGAAGTACAAGTTGCAGGCGTTGTGACTGCACCGGCATTCCAAGAATGGATACAATCTTTCACGGTAAACGTCAACGAATTGCCATCGGTATAGTAATTTTTATATTTTGTGTTGACGGCTCTAATTTTTACGGTATAGGTCCCCTTGGAAAGTGTTAAATCGAAGGATGTTCCCGTTAAGCCGGTTTTTGAAGCAGACACACCGTTTTGTGTCAACGTCAGTGTATAAGTTCTGTTGTCCAGCGTGCTGCTTTTCAGCGGAGATGCTGTCCATGAAACCGTTGTGGTTTCATTTGGTTGCCCTAAAGTAGAAACAGTGATTGTAGGTGCGGCCGGTTTTTCAGGCTTGGTATATGATATTTTATAAATAGTAAAGCATTGGGCGTGAGAGCCGTTGTATTGATAAACTTTAATATTTGTTCCCGCTGAATAGACTGCACCGTGAACATCCATCAACGTTTCTCCGCAAGCGGTCTTGATCCCATAACTACTACCGTTGTTGATAATAAACCATCTTTGAGCGGTGGTTCCATTATCAGTATAAACACCTATATTTGTGTCGTTGGCAGGGTTACCATTACTGAGATCCAAACATTTTCCGTCGTATTCATTGATGATTTTATAACTGCCATCAGACTGACGAAGGAAATGCCAAATTTGTTTCGGATCATTATTATCGTTCTTTGCTGTCAGTTGTACGTTCTCATTTACATTTTCCAGATGAATTGAGGCAGCGGAAGCTTCAATGAATGCATAGAAATCTTTGCCTAAATCAATATAAGAAATAGGATTTACAATAGATTCCCAATTCGGCGCATGCTTGAACCAGTTGACTGAGCTGATGTGAATCTGTCTGTCCCAAACAATTTTACAATTGCCGTCCCGGTTTCCTTCAACAATGGTCAAATAATCTCCGTTTCTGGAAAGTACAACGGCAGAGTGGGTCTCATTCGACATTCTGATCCAGTCGCCCTTAGAAATGTTTTGTGTGTCCCAACGCTGGGATACCGTCGATGCGTAAACACCGAAAATACCGTAAAAAATACGGTTGGCAAAGCCCCAACACTGGATCCCGCCGTCGAAAGCGTTGCAGTCAAACTGACCATAACCGGGCTGACCGTTATGTGTGGCGCAAGGCGTTCCGGACGTGTAGTCCCCGTAGGTGTTATCCCAGTTTGCCAATAAAACATCGCCTCGTTGAGAATCGCTGTATACGGCATGGTTCCAGTAACCGTTGTTCGGGAACATGGTTCTTAATTGGCTGACTCTTTGATCAAACAATGATACGGCGCTTGCTTTCATGTCGACATTTATTATCGGCATCAAGCTCATCATCATAATCACGGCGACCAGTACCGCAAAAAATCGTTTTGTGTGCTTCATAAAATGACCTCCCATGTATAATAGTGTGATTCAATTATACATAGAGTATGTTTAAATGTCAACATATATAAGTTCAACTTTAAATATTTATTTTTGAGTTATATGTTATAAAATAGTGATGAAGGAGGGTTGTGTATGAGCAATAAGGAAGAAGTTCTGACAATCTCGAAACGCACCCAGCCGGTCATGTTCAGTATACGGATCGACAAAAGCATCGTGGATTATTATGATAAGCTCGCAGGTGAAACCAACCGCAGCCGAAACGAACTGATTTCCATGGCGCTGGAGTTTGCCATGGGAAAAATTGAAGTCAAACAATGACCCCGGTCTTTGCGTGAGACCGGGAATCTTTTTCACATGCAGTTAGCCTCTGCTAATCTTCCCGTTTTTTTGCGCTACCCCTTAACTTCTTTATAGGCAGTATGTTATAATATAAATGAATCGACATCTTTTTGAAATGTGTATGTCGAAACCACTCGGAAACGGAGGAAAACGATTTGAACAGATTTACAGTCCCGACCCCCGCGCGTGCCCAGGGCGTGATCGACGCGCTCTACGGCGATCTGACGCGCCGGCTGGAGTCGAATCCCGTCGGGGTCTGCCCGGTGGATATGGCGAGCGCGTTCGTCAAGCTCTGCCACAGCCAGTCCTGCGGAAAATGTACGCCCTGCCGCGTCGGTCTCGGTCAGCTGCACCTGCTGATCGAAAAGGTGCTCGACGGCGACGCGGATGCAAGTACGCTCGACCTGATCGAAAAAACCGCTCGCGTCATCGTCGCCACGGCAGACTGCGCCATCGGTTATGAGGGCGCGCGCATGGTCCTGAACGGCATCCGGGCTTTCCGAGACGACTATGAAGCCCACCTGCAGGGCAACTGCCTGTGCAGCTTCAGCAATCCGGTGCCGTGCGTGTCGCTGTGCCCGGCGAACGTGGACATTCCGGGCTACATCGCGCTGGTCCGTGCCGGTCGGTACGCCGACGCGGTGCGCCTGATCCGCAAAGACAATCCCTTCCCGACCGCCTGCGCGCTCATCTGCGAGCATCCGTGCGAATCCCATTGCCGCCGCCGCCTGATCGACGACGCGGTGAACATCCGCGGTCTCAAGCGCATGGCGATCGACAACGCCGGCGACGTGCCCGTGCCCGCTGCGGCGCCTGCCACCGGAAAAAAGGTTGCCGTCATCGGCGGCGGCCCGTCCGGCCTGACGGCGGCGTACTTCCTGGCGCTCATGGGCCACGGCGTGACCGTGTACGAAAAAAGAAAACAGCTCGGCGGCATGCTGCGCTACGGCATCCCGAGCTACCGCCTGCCGCGTGAAATGCTCAACGACGAGATCAAGGCCATCCTGTCCACCGGGATCGAAGCCAAGACCGACATCGACGTCGGCACGGACGTGACCTTTGACGCGCTCAAGGCGGACTATGACGCGATCTACATCTCCATCGGCGCGCACACCGACAACAAGCTGGGCATCGAGGGCGAAACCGGCAACGGCGTGATCTCTGCCGTGCAGATGCTGCGCGGGATCGGCGACGGCGAGCTGCCCGACTTCAAGGGCAAGAACGTCATCATCATCGGCGGCGGCAACGTCGCGATGGACTGCACCCGCAGCTCCATGCGCCTGGGCGCCAGGACCGTCACCTGTGTCTATCGCCGCCGCAAGGCCGACATGACCGCCCTGCCCGAAGAGGTGGAGGGCGCGATCGCCGAGGGCTGCGAGGTCATGGAACTGGCCGCGCCCGAAAAGATCGAGCTGGATGAGAACGGCAACGCCGTTGCGCTTTGGGTCCAGCCGCAGATGATCAGCGATATCAAACGCGGCCGCCCCGCACCGGTCAAGGCCGACGAGGAACACATCCGCCTGGACGCCGACATCATCGTCGTTGCGATCGGTCAGGCCATTGAATCCGACTACTTCGCCGCGCAGGGCATCGAGACCAAATGGGGCCGCATCTGCGCCGGCACGGACACCGTTGTCAAGGGACATAACGGCGTGTTCTCCGGCGGCGACTGTGTGACCGGTCCGGCGACCGCCATCCGCGCCATCGCCGCGGGCAAGGCCGCCGCTGCCGCCATCGACGGCTATCTCGGCTGCAACCATGAGATCAGCGTGGACGTCGATATCCCGGTGGCGCCGCTGGCCCCGCAGCCGCCCTGCGGCCGCATCAACATCAGCGAGCGCCCGGCGGACGAGCGCAAACACGATTTTGACCTGATGGAAAATCAGATGACGCTGCAGCAGGCCGCCCAGGAAGCCGCGCGCTGCCTGCGCTGCGATCACTTCGGCTACGGCGCATTGAAAGGAGGTCGGGTGTTCAAATGGTAAACCTGACGATTGACAACAAAGCATTTGCGGCCGCAGAAGGCCTGACCATTCTGGAGGCTGCGAAGCAGGTCGGCATCGAGATCCCGACCCTGTGCTATTTCAAGGACCTCAACGAGATCGGCGCCTGCCGCGTCTGCGTGGTGGAGGTTGAGGGCTGCGACCGTCTGGTGGCTGCCTGCAACACGCAAATTCAGGACGGCATGGTCATTCGCACCAATTCGCCGCGTGTGCGCGAGGCGCGCAAGGTCAATGTGGAGCTGATCCTCAGCCAGCACGACTGCCACTGCCCGACCTGCGTGCGCAGCGGCAACTGCAAGCTGCAGACGCTGGCAGAGGACTTCAACATTCTGGATTCCGCCTATGAGACCAGACTGCCGAAAAATGTTTCGTCCCACGGCTTTCCGCTGATCCGGACCGACTCCAAGTGCATCAAGTGCATGCGCTGCGTGCAGGTCTGTGACAAGGTGCAGTCGCTGAACATCTGGGAAGTGAAGAACACCGGCGGCCGCACGACCATCGGCGTCAAGGATGGCAAGCCCATCGAGCACACCGATTGCTCGCTTTGCGGCCAGTGCATCACGCACTGCCCCGTGGGTGCGCTGCGTGCCCGTGACGACACCGACGCCGTGCTGGACGCGCTGGCGGATGAAAACAAGGTCACCGTGGTGCAGATCGCGCCCGCCGTGCGCTCCGCCTGGGCGGAAAGCCTCGGCCTGACCAAGGAAGAAGCGACCGAAAAGCGCATGGTCGCCGCAGTCAAGGCGCTTGGCTTTGACTATGTGTTCGACACCGACTTTGCCGCCGACCTGACGATTATGGAAGAGGGCAGCGAGTTCCTCGACCGCCTGCAAAACGGCGGCGTCCTTCCGCTGATGACGTCCTGCTGCCCGGGCTGGGTGCGGTTTTTGAAGGGCCAGTTCCCGGAGCTGACGGCAAACCTGTCCACCGCAAAATCGCCGCAGGGCATGTTCGGCGCGGTTGCCAAGACCTATTTTGCCGAAAAGATCGGCGTCGATCCGCACAACATGTTCTGTGTGTCGATCATGCCGTGTACCGCGAAAAAGCACGAGGTCGCCATCCCCAACCTCAACGATGCCTGCGGCGACCCGGACGTGGATGTTTCTTTGACGACGCGCGAGCTGGCGCGGATGCTGAAGGCGGACCACATCGACGTCAAGGCGCTGCCCGAAATGGACTTTGACCATCCGCTCGGCATTGCCACCGGCGCGGGCGTGATCTTCGGCGCCACGGGCGGCGTGATGGAGGCTGCGCTGCGGACGGCCTATCGCCTGGTCACCGGCGTGAATCCGGACGCAGACGCCTTTTCTGACGTGCGCGGTCTGGACGGCTGGAAGGAAGCGACCTATGACGTGGCCGGCACTCCGGTGCGCGTGGCGGTCGCCAGCGGGCTTGGCAACGCGCGCAAGCTGCTGGAAGCGGTCAAGGCCGGCGACGTGCAGTATGACTTCATCGAGGTCATGGCCTGCCCGGGCGGCTGCGCGGGCGGCGGCGGTCAGCCGATCCACGACGGCGAAGAAAAAGCGGGCGAACGCGGCGCCATCCTTTATACGCTGGATCAAAACATGAAATTCCGGTTCTCGCATGAAAATCCGGAGATCATCAAGCTCTATGAGGACTATATGGAGCGGCCGCTGTCGCACAAGGCGCACCACCTGCTGCACACCGACCACTTTGAATGGGACCTGGACCTTTGATTCAACCATAACAACAACCCCCGGGGACGTTTTCTGCATCCCCGGGGGTTTTTCTGCTTGCTGCGGTTTATTTCGCGGTATCGCTGCTGCTTTCGATCTGTGACCGGATCAGGGCCAGGCTGGCCTTGATCGCTTTGGCGCTGACGGCATCCGGCAGGGGGACCGCGTCGTTGCCGATTGTTTGCAGCGTGTTTGAAAATTTTGCGGCGTCTGCGGCTGTGAGCGCGTCGCGGACGGTGTCCATCCATGTGGTGGCGGTGCGTTTCACAAAGTACATCACATGATAGCCGTATTCGGTTTCAACGATGCCGACGTCGCCGGGCTTGCGCCCTTCGGCCAGGCACCAGCTTTCAAAAGGCTCCACCATCTGCCCAACGGGGACCTGTTCATACAGGCCGCCGTTTTCCACGCTGCCCGGGTCTTCGCTGAACTGCGTTGCCAGGGCGGCAAACGCTTCTTCGGTGTGTTCGCCGTCCAGATACTGCTGCAGAATGTTTTGCGCGGTCTGATAGGCGTTGGCGTCTGTGAGCGTTTCGGTGTCTGCCGTGATGTCTATGGTGACGTCGCCCGCGTTGGAACGGTCCAGCGCCGCCGGCGTCGTCGGTTCTTCGGCGGTCGGTTCTTCGGCAGTGTCGATCGGGTCGGTCGCATCGGTCGGATCGGGATCGTCCAATCCGGCCTGCATGTTGCGCATCTGTTCCGAAAGGATCAGGACGTGGCGTACAGAATAATGCAGAATATCGGCCTTGTGGTGCAGGCCCTCTGTGATGTAATAGACCTTGTAGCCGGAATTGACGTTTCCGGTCAAAGCGGTTGCGCCCGGCACGGCGTTCCCGTTCCTGACCCAGACCGCAAAGTCGTTGTCATACACGTCGTTCAGCGCAACGTCTGTTTCCAGCGTTTGGCTGTCGTCGTTCAGAATGTCGGCAGTTTCATTTTCGGTTCCGTCGCGCTGTGCCTTGTCGGCTTCGGCTGCGATCTGAACAAATTCCGCTTCGCTTTTTGCGTTTGTCAGGCGGATGGCCCAATCCCGCGCGTCGCCGAGCAGGGAATAGACACGATAGGACAAAACGCCGTAGGCATAGATGTCTTCGTCATAAGCGGCGTTGATCTCATCCTCGTTGTAAGAGCCGGTCAGCGCGCTCTTTGTTTCAGACAACACCTTCAGATAAAGCTGCTGCGATTCCAGAATCGAGCGGAACAGGTCGATCGTCATGCTTTTGCCGTACCCATCCTGCAGATAGGCTTCGGCTGTCTGACTGTTGCTTTGCGCAACGCTGGCGACCTGATTGATTTGTTCTTCGATCTGGTCACGGTCGTCGTCATTCAGCTCGATGCCGATTGCCTGCGCAAGGATGCAGCCGGCCTTGACCATGCGCAGGTTCTCTTTGACCATGAAATCGATCGCGTCTGCCCAGGTGTCCTCACCTTCCGTAAGACCGTCGATCGGGCCAAGCAGGGCCTCGCCATTGTAAGGCTGGGCGTCCGGGGGTGTGTTGAAGTCATAGTTGATTTCAACGCCGTAGTAGCCGGAGTACGAGATGTTTTGCTGAATGATATAGAAGGTGTTCATGTAATAGAACTGGTATTCCGCGTCGGTGACGTCCAGCGCCTGTGCGTCGGTCTGTTCAAACATGTCGATCAGGTCCTGCGATGTATAAACCGCTTTGACAAAATACAGCACATGATATCCGTCATCCGCTTCGATGATGCCGACATCGCCCGGCACACGTTTGCCGGCGACGCACCAGGCTTCAACCGGTTCCTGCATGGCGCCGCGCTCCACGTTCTCATACAGACCGCCGCTTTTTGCGGTGTCTGCGTCTTTGGAAAACTTCTTTGCCAAGGCGGCAAAAGCGTCGGAGGTGTGGTCGCCGTCAAGGTATTGCTGCAAAACGCTCTGCGCCAGTTTATAGGCGGCCTTGTCCTTTGCAGTCTCTGCGTTGACAGTGGAGTACACTTTCACGTCAGACGAGCTTTCCATGTTCAGGGCGCCCACGGTGACGTCGCTTTGCGCGTCTGCCGAATACTCGATGAGGATATTCCGCACGGAATAACGGTCGGTTGTAATGTTTTTGGCGATCTCAGCCAACTGCGGATATTTGGCCGGCTCCACGGGCGACAGGGTGCCGGACTCTGACGTGGCGGCGTCCTCTTTGTGAAACCGCGGAAGGACGACCTTCCATGCAAGCAGGGCGACGGCCGCAACCAGAGCAACGATCACGGCGGCCAGAACGGCAAGACGAACCCCGTCGCCGCTTTTGACGGCGGCGCCCGGTTTGGCGCTTTCAGGCAGCGCGGCGGCATTTTCGATGTCGTCTTCGGTTCCGGGTGGTTCAACCGCTTCCGTCAGAACATCGGTCGGTTCGGCGTCGTCTTCGGCTGCGGGCGCTTCTGCCGTTTCAGACGGTGCGGCGGCAATGTCGCTGTCGTCTTCGGTTCCGGGCGGTTCAACCGCTTCCGCTACAACATCGGTCGGTTCGGCAGCAACAGCAGTCGGTTCGTTTGGTGCGCCGCATTGCGGGCAGCGCTTTGCGTCGTCATCCATGGCGGCGCCGCAGATTTCACAGTACATAAAAAGCCTTCTTTCCCGGCCGCATGGGCGACCGATGGTTTGCGTCAGCCGCATCGCCGGGCATCCGGCGGCGCGGGGTTGCATCCACTTTAACATAAATTGCCGCAAAAAGCAATCGATTCACGGGATTTTTCCTTGTGAAATTCAGAAATTTTTTGTGAACCCCCTTTAAAAAAAAGATGTTCTATGCTATACTATTATGAATTCGTCTGAAAGGGGTGCCGCGCATGAGCAAAACGATTGCGATCGTCAACCAAAAGGGCGGGGTGGGCAAAACCACAACCGCCGTCAACCTGGCTGCCTGCGTCGGCAAAGCGGGGCAGCGTGTGCTGCTGGTGGACATCGACCCGCAGGGCAACGCGACCAGCGGCCTCGGCGTCAACAAAAAAGACGTTGTCCGCTCCACCTATGACCTTTTGATCGGCGAGGCGGATGCCGGCGAGATCTGTGTGCACACAAGGTTCAAGGGGCTGGATCTGCTGCCCGCCAACATCAACCTTGCCGGTGCAGAGCTGGAGCTGTCAGAACTTGAAAACCGCGAGGCGCGGATCAAACGCTTCCTTGCGCCGCTGAAAAGCAATTATGATTATATCTTTCTGGATTGCCCGCCGTCGCTGGGTCTGATCACGCTCAACGCGCTTTGCGCCGTCGACAGTGTGCTGGTGCCGATCCAGTGCGAGTACTACGCGCTGGAGGGCCTGTCGCAGCTGATGGGCACCATCCGTCAGGTCAAGCGCCGCTACAACGCGCTGATCGAGCTGGAGGGCGTGCTGCTGACCATGTATGACGGGCGGCTGAACCTGACCCAGCAGGTGGTGGACGAGGTCAAGCGGTTCTTTCCGCAAAAGGTCTATGCCACCGTGATCCCGCGCAATGTGCGCCTGTCAGAGGCGCCGTCGTTCGGCGAACCGGCGATCTATTATGACAAATCCTCAAAGGGTGCGCAGGCGTATGACGCCTTTGCCGCCGAGTTTTTGAAAAAGAACCGATAAGGAGGCTGCTATGGCACCGAAGAAAAAGAACGGCCTGGGGAAGGGCCTTGACGCGCTGTTCCTGGACAATTCCATCGAAACGACGCAAGGCAGCAGCGTGAAGCTCGGCATCAACGAGATCGAGCCGAACCGCGACCAGCCGCGCAAGACCTTTGACGAAGATGCGCTGGCCGAGCTGGCGCAGAGCATTGCGACCCACGGCGTGATTCAGCCGCTGCTGGTTCGGCCGCTGACGGGCGGCAGCTATCAGCTCATCGCCGGGGAGCGCCGCTGGCGCGCCGCACGCATGGCGGGCCTCAGCGAAGTTCCCGTTGTGATCCGCGAGATGGGCGACAGCGAAGCGATGGAACTGGCGCTGGTCGAAAACCTGCAGCGCGAGGACCTGAACCCCATCGAAGAGGCCAAGGGCTTTCAGTTGTTAATGGACACCTATGCCCTGACGCAGGAGCAGGCGGCCGAGCGGGTCGGCAAATCGCGCCCCGCCGTGGCCAACGCCATGCGGCTGCTGACGCTGCCGGAGCCGATCCTTGCCCTGGTGGAGCGCGGTGAACTGTCTGCCGGGCACGCGCGCGCGCTGGTACCGCTGACAGACGAGGCCGCGGCGACCGCGCTGGCGCAGGAAATTGTGAAAAAGGGCCTGTCGGTCCGCGAAACGGAGCGGCTGGTCAAGACGCTGCTCAGCGGCGCGCCGAAGCGCGAAAAGCGGCAGAAGAAGCGCGACGTCTTTTTTGACGAGGTGGAGCTTTCGGTGTCGCAGACGCTGGGGCGGACCGCAAAGGTCTTTTTGTCAAGCGGCGGCAAGGGCACGCTGGAGATTGAGTTTTTCGGCAAAGACGACCTTGCAAAGCTGGTACAGTTGTTAGAACAATAAAAGGAGATAGATCGTATGTTGGACATCAGACTGATCCGCGAGGACCCCGATCGCGTCAAGCGCGCGATGCGTACCCGCAACAAAGACATGGACGCCGTGATTGACGAGATCATCGCCATCGACCAGAAGCGCCGCGAGCTGGCATCCAAGCGCGACTCGCTCAAGGCCGAGCAGAACGCCGCGTCAAAGCAGATTCCGCAGATCAAAAAAGCGGGCGGCGACATCGGTGAGATCATGGCAAAGATGAACCGCGTGAAAGAGGCGATCAAGGCGGACGAGGACGAGCTGAACGCGCTGGAAGCAAAGCAGCGGCAGTTGATCCTTGAGATCCCGAACATTCCGAGCGATACCACGCCCATCGGAAAGGACGACAGCGAAAACGTGGAGGTTCGCCGCTGGGGAACGCCGCCGACCTTTGACTTTGAGGCAAAGGCCCACTGGGACATCGGCGCCGCGCTTGGCATTCTGGACCCGGAGACCGCAGCCAAGGTCACGGGCGCGCGCTTTCATTTTTACAAGGGCCTGGGCGCCCGGCTGGAACGCTCGATCATCAACTTCTTTCTCAATACCCACACCGCGCACGGGTATACGGAAATCTTTCCGCCCTTCATGGTCAACCGCGCGTCGATGACCGGCACCGGCCAGTTGCCGAAATTTGAAGAGGATGCGTTCAAGCTGACGAACGATTACTTCCTGATTCCGACGGCAGAGGTCCCCGTGACCAACATGCACCGCGACGAGATCCTGGACGGCAAAAAGCTGCCGATTTGCTATTGCGCATACTCTGCGTGTTTCCGTGCCGAGGCCGGGTCTGCCGGGCGCGACACCCGCGGCCTGATCCGTCAGCACCAGTTCAACAAGGTGGAGCTGGTAAAGTTTACAAAGCCCGAAGACAGCTATGCCGAACTGGAAAAGCTGACGAATGACGCCGAGCGTGTGCTGCAATTGCTTGGGCTGCCGTACCGCGTGGTCGCGCTGAGCACGGGCGACATCGGCTTCTCCTCTGCCAAGACCTATGACATCGAGGTCTGGATGCCGTCTTACGGCCGCTATGTGGAGATTTCCTCCTGCTCTGATTTTGAAGATTTTCAGGCCCGCCGTGCGTCGATCCGCTACAAGGACGACGCCAAAGACAAGGCAAAGCTGGTCCACACGCTCAACGGTTCCGGCGTCGCCATCGGCCGCACCGTTGCCGCCATCCTCGAAAACTTCCAGAACGCAGACGGCACGGTCACCGTACCGGAAGTGCTGCGGCCCTATATGGGTGTGGATAAAATCGGCTGAGGCCGATTTGAGCTGTTAGCCGTTAGCAGTTAGCTGTTAGGAGTTAGCGGTTCGTATTAGAAAGAGGATACTTATGGCTAAGACGTTTAAGGATTTAATTGTATGGCAAAAGGCGATGGAGTTGGCGGTTGGCGTCTATTCGATTGTCAGGTTTCTTCCCAAAGAGGAGACCTATGCTTTGTCAGATCAAATTCGTCGGGCGGTCGTTTCCGTTCCATCCAATATTGCAGAAGGACATGCGCGGCAAACACCGAAGGAATTTGTTCAATTTTTATGCATTGCCCGCGGTTCTCGCGCAGAACTTGAAACGCAATTGCTGCTCGCAAAAACACTGGGTTATTTTGAGTGTGTTCCGGCACAACAACTGGAACGGGTTTTCCAACTGTCTGATGAAGTCAGTAGAATGCTTTACACACTTACCAAGAATAAAGAATCGCTAACCGCTAATGGCTAACAGCTAACAGCTATTAACAGTTGAAAGGATGATTTCATATGTTTAACGAGATGCTTGATACCATCGGATTTGTGCAAACCAAAGATAAAGAAGTCGGCGACGCTATGGCCGCCGAGCTGAACCGCCAGCGCAACAAGCTGGAACTGATCGCGTCAGAAAACATCGTTTCACCCGCCGTGCTGGCTGCCATGGGCAGCGTGCTGACCAACAAGTATGCCGAAGGGTACCCCGGCAAGCGGTATTACGGCGGCTGCGAATATGTGGATGTGGTGGAGACCATCGCCATTGAGCGCGCCAAAAAGCTCTTTGGCGCCGACTATGCCAACGTGCAGCCGCACTCCGGCTCTCAGGCCAACCTGGCGGTTTATGCCGCGTTCCTGCAGCCGGGCGACAAGGTGCTTGGCATGAGCCTGGCCGCGGGCGGGCACCTGACCCACGGTTCGCCGGTCAACGCCAGCGGCAAGATCTATGACTTCATTTCTTACGGTGTGAATGAGAGCGGCTGGATCGATTATGACGACCTGCGTGAGATCGCCGTGCGCGAGCAGCCGAAAATGATCGTTGCCGGCGCCTCGGCCTATCCCAGAGAGATCGATTTCAAACGCATCGGCGAGATTGCCAAAGAGGTCGGCGCTTATTACATGGTCGATATGGCGCACATCGCCGGGCTGGTTGTGGCCGGGCTGCATATGTCGCCGGTGCCCTATGCCGACGTGGTGACCACCACCACGCACAAGACCCTGCGCGGCCCGCGCGGCGGCCTGATCCTCGGCAAGGCAGAGCACGCGGCAAAGCTGAACAAGGGGATCTTCCCGGGCAATCAGGGCGGCCCGCTGATGCACACCATCGCAGCCAAGGCTGTTTGCTTCGGCGAGGCGATGACCGATGATTTCAAGCAGTACGCGCAGCGCGTGGTCAACAATTGCAAGGCGCTGGCAGACGGGCTGACACGCCGCGGCATCGACCTGGTTTCGGGCGGAACCGACAACCACCTGTGTCTGCTGGACCTGCGTTCGGTGAATCTGACCGGCAAAGAGCTGGAGGAGCGCTTGGATGCGGTTGGCATCACGACCAACAAAAATTCCATTCCCAACGACCCCCAGAAGCCGACCGTCACCAGCGGCGTGCGTCTGGGCACCGCAGCGCTGACGACCCGCGGCCTGAATACGGCCGATATGGACAAGATCGCAGAACTGATCTTCCTGGCTGCCACGGATTTTGACGCGAAAAAAGAAAACATCCGCGCCGAAGTGGACGCGCTTTGCGCAGCGTACCCGTTATACGAATAAGGCAAAGGCCCGGCAGCGGTTTTGCAGCCTGTCTGCCGGGCAAAAAAATCCCGGCCGTTTCCGGTCGGGACAGTTGTTGTGATCTCAGTCGATTTTAAGGAACTCTTTGACAGAATCAAAGAAGGACGAAACGTGATGCCAAAGATTGATGAAGCTGTCACGCAGGGATTCAAAGAAACTCTTGAGGCCCTCGACCAGCTTTTCACCAAAGGTAAGCGTTTGCTTCACTTCTTCTTCATGGCCGGAAAGATTGTCGCCCGCCACTTCAGAAACGATCTCCACCCACGGATCCGGCGCGGTGGTGGGTTCGGGATCCACTTCGACTGCCGAAGCCAGGCAGGAAAAAGAGAAGAGTGTGAACAAAACGGCGAAGAACAGGGCAATGGATTTTTTCATGCAGAAACCTTCTTTCTGTGATGTATTCGCCAAAAGGCGTTAAGCTTAAAAATATTATAACAAAAAATTCCAGCGATTGCAATAGGAACATTCAATTTTTATTCATATTTATTTTTTTGTGTTTTCCGGCAAAAAAAGCAGACACGAAAAGCTCGTGCCTGCCGTCGGCGGTCTGCGTTCTGCACGGCCGTCGGTGTATTGAAAAGCAACACGCGAAGATCACGCTTCGGCCGTTCATGGGGGCGCAGAAGATTGCCGGCTCCACCGCAGCGCGCGCGTCGCGAATTTTCGCTTTCGCTATTAGTGTATGCCGGAACGCGCGGTTTGACCGTCCGAAAATACTGGAAAACAAGAAAGGATTGTTACAATGCAAAAAACCATCGGCCTGATTTTTGCCGACAGTATGGAGTATTTGCCGTTTCGCACGCTGGCGCTGTCGTGCGGCGGAACCGAAACCGTGCGGCGCGGGAATCCCTGCTGCACCTGCCGCATTGAAACCGACGGGGGCGCGGTCACACTGATCGGTGTGGAATGCGGGATCGGAAAAGTTTGCGCCGCCTTTGCCGCCGGTGCTCTGATTTTTGAAGAAAAGGTGGACTGTGTGTTCAACGCAGGCCTGTCCGGCGCGATCCACGGCGTGCGGCGCGGCGATCTGGTGCTGGGTGAAAGCTTTCGCGAGTGCGACTTTGACCTGACGGCAATCGGCTATGCTCCGGCGCAAAAGCCGGACGGCCAGCCGGACGTGCTGTATGCCGACAAAGAGCTGATGGCGTTTGCACAGTCTGTGCAGCCGCTGCATGTGGGCGCGCTGGGAACGGGGGACCTGTTTTTGGCAGACAAAGAAAAAGGCGCCCGTTTCTATGAACAGTTCCGTCTGACGGCGTTTGACATGGAAAGCGCGGCCATTGCCGTCGTCTGTGACAAGTGCGGCGTGCCGTTCCTTTGTGTGCGTCAGATCAGCGACGATGCAGACGACCTGTCCGGCGCGGACTATCACGAAATGAACGACCGCGCACCGGACGACCTGGTGAAGCTGTTGTTTGCCATTGCAAAAAAAATCGGCGAAGCCTGAGCGGTTCAGCTTTTGTTTAAAAAATCCATGCCGCGTTTCGGGGCGCGGGCAGGCAGCGGCGCATCCACCAAAATGGTGTCGCTGCCGATGACGCGCACGTTTTCCCACGCGATGCGCAGGTCGCCCTCGCGGCCCAGCAGCCCGCCAAGCCGGCTTTTTCCCCAGATGAGCAGCGCGGTCAGCCGCCCTTCGTGCACGTCGATTTCAACGTCAGAAACAAAGCCGACGCGCACGCCGTCTTTGACAGAGATGACCTCTTTGCTGCGCAATTCCGTGATGGAGCAATGCTGCATGTGATCCACCCTTTCATTCCATATCATCTGCGCCGGTCGCTGTGTACCGCCGCGCAGTCCTACCCATACTTATGCCAAAGGAGTTGTTGTTTATGAGTACCTGTTCCGGAAACTGTTCGACCTGTTCGTCTGACTGCAAAGACCGCAAGCCGCAGACGTTGACGCCGAATGAATTCAGCAGTATCAAAAAAATCTATGCCGTCGTCAGCGGCAAAGGCGGGGTCGGCAAATCCTCCGTCACCTGCATGCTTGCATCCGCAATGCAGGCGCGCGGAAAGCAGACCGCTGTGCTGGACGCCGACATCACCGGTCCCTCTGTGCCGAAAATGTTTGGGCTGCACAACCGTGCCGAAGCGGGCGCCGCCGGGATTTTGCCGGCCGTGAGCAAGACCGGCGTCCGCGTGATGTCGATCAATCTGCTGCTGGAAAGTGAAGATGCGCCGGTGGTCTGGCGCGGCCCGGTCATCAGCGGCGCGATTCAGCAATTCTTTACCGAAGTTGCCTGGGGCGACGTGGATTATCTGTTCGTTGACATGCCGCCGGGAACCGGCGACGTGCCGTTGACGGTGTTCCAGAGCCTGAAGGTGGACGGCGTTATTGTGGTGACCACGCCGCAGGACCTGGTGGGGCTGATTGTCAAAAAAGCGGTCACGATGGCAAATATGATGAACGTTCCCGTGGTGGGGATTGTGGAGAACATGAGCGTGTTCACCTGCCCGGACTGCGGCAAGCAGCACCGCATCTTTGGCGAAAGCACCGCAAAGGCTGCGGCCGAATCGCTTGGAACACAGGTGATTGCCTCGCTGCCCATCGACCCCAGAACGCCGGCGCTGGCCGACAAGGGCGCCATCGAACTGGCAGACACCGATCCGCTGCAGCCGGTGATCGATCTGCTGCTGAAGGATGAAGCTGCCGCGGAAACAAACGAATGAGATCCGGGGGCTGTCGCATTTCGCAAAGAGCAAAAAGAAAAACAGCAACGAATCAATCGAATAAATCAAAAGCAGGACGCAGAGGCAACTTGAAATGCACCCCAAAAGTTAGACAATGTGGTATAATGTCTAACAAGGGGGTGCATTTTTCATGCCAAAAGGAATACCGAACAAGAGGTATACAGGAGAATTCAAACAAAAAGTTGTAGAAACAATGCAACAGGAAAGG
>JAFRUA010000071.1 GCA_017434855.1 Clostridia bacterium | reverse complement strand
CATTTTCATTTGCTTCCCTTTGTTTTCTCGAATCATTTCATCACCCTTTTCTTGCCTCTATTATACCACTTCTTCCTTCCTTTTTCCACAAAAAAACAAAGTCCACTGGTTTATTGTGGACTTTGTCAGCAGTCTGAAAGCTGTGACCGATACGTCGGATCACAGCTTTTTGTTTTCTGCTGACTGAATGGTTTGTTGGTACGCCAAAAGAATCTGTTTCAGTTGTTGGTGATAGTCAGGTTCAATTTCCGCAATTAAATGGAACAAGGCCGCGGAACCTGCTGCTTCTTTTCCGAGCAAAAGATAATCTGTAGAAACGTGAAGTGTTTCTGACAGACGAATCAGTGTTTGAAATGACATTCCTTTCGTGCCAAGTTCTATATCCGCAAGAAAGCGGCTTGAAATTTCAATTTTCTCTGCAAGCAGTTCCCGGCTATATCCAAGGGCTTCACGCTGCGCCCGAATGCGCTTTCCGATGTCCATATTAAGTTCGTTTCGCATTAATCTCACCTCATAGGCTATTTTAGTATAACCTATCGGCGTATAAAATGAACAAATAGGGGTTGACAGTATGAGCAAGTAGATGTATAATATATAAAACAAACAAATAGGAGGAAAACAAAATGGTGTGTCCAAAATGCGGAAGCGAAAATGTTACCGTAACTTCTGAGCAGGTTTCATCCAAATCAAAATCAAAAGGCAGAAGCATGGGATGCCTTTGGAAAATCGGCAGATGGATGTTGATTATTTGCACATGCGGATTGTGGCTTTTAATTGGAAGAAGGAAAGAAACGCATAAAACAAAGACAACCGTCCAAAACCAAACCGTTGCAATTTGTCAGAATTGTGGCCACAAGTGGACGGTATAGTAAGAACTCTCATCACATCAACCGGGCGTGTGCCCGGTTGTTTTCTCTCTGAATTATTCATTTTGGTTTCATTGACTTTTCCGCGCACGACGGGTATAATGAGAAGCGGATTCAAACGCACGAGGAGGAAGCCCCATGAAAAAGTACATGAACTTCAAAGAGATCGCAGCCTATTCCCTCGGCCTGTTCGGGTTTCAGGCCATCGTCGGGTTTCTCAATTCCTATCAGGCGGAATTTTATCACGCCCAGATGGGGGCGAACCTGGCCGTCGTCGGCATCCTGATCCTGATTGTCAAGGTGGTCTCTGCCGTCTTTGACCCCGTGGTCGGCAACATGATCGAGCGCAAAAACAGCCCGCGCGGCAAGCTGAAGCCCTTCATCGCGTATTCGCTGCTGCCGCTGCTGGTGCTGACGGTGGTGCTGTTTGTCAAGGTGCCGCTGACCGGCACGGTGCTGTATGCCTATATCTTTGTGACCTTCCTGCTGTGGAGCATGGCCATGACGCTGGGCGACGTGCCGTCGCAGGCGATCGCTTCGGTTTTGACGCCGAACCCGACCGAGCGCACCAACGTGATCTCGATTGCCAACACGTTCAAGCAGATCGGCTTTTCCGCCGCGGCGGTGCTGGTGCCGGTGGTCTGCATCCTGATCCCGGGCGGGTCCAGAGTCTTTGGCCTGGAGGACGGGCAAAAAGACGACCCCATCAGTTCCGGCGAGTATCTGGCCACGGCCGTCGTGGTGGGCGTGCTGGGCTGCCTGCTGTTTTCGCTGATCTACTTTTTCAACAAAGAGCGCGTGCCCTATCAGGCGGAAAAAATGAGCTTTGGCGAAATGTTCCGCGCCCTGCGTGACAACAAGCCCCTGATGCTGGTCATCGTGTCCTATTTCCTGGGCGCGGGGCGTCAGATGGCCATGGCCATCCAGGTGCAGGCGTCCAACGCCATCCTGGGCAGCGAAAACTATGTGCTGGTGCTGGGCATTGCCACCGGCGTGGGCACCATGCTGAGCATGACGCTGACCCCGCTGCTGATCAAAAAGCTGGGGGAAAAGCGCACCTTCCTGGCGCTGTCGGTCTATGGCTTCGTTGTGTCCATGCTGGCATATCTGATCTATACCTTCGTCACGACCAACATGATCGTGATGTTCGCGTTCCTGTTCCTGGTGGGCCTGCAGTTCGGCGCGGTGACGCTGATGCCGATGATCATGGTCACCGACTGTGTGGACGCCTATGAATACAAAACCGGCAAGCGGATGGAGGGCCCCGCGTTTTCCATCCTGACGCTGACGATCAAGGTGTGCCTGGCCATCGGCGCGGCGCTGGGCCTTGCGTTTGTGCAGTTTTCCGGCTATGACGCCGGGGCGCAGACGGTGGAACCCGGCACCAAAAGCCTGATCTATTTTGCCTATGTCGCGCTGCCGGGCATTTTCAGCCTGCTGTCGATCTTCCCGATCCTGAAGTATGACCTCACCGGCAAAAAGAAAGAAGAGATCGCCCTGGCGCTGCAGGCACGGCGCGGCGAAACCGACAGCACAAACGATCCACAGTGACCGCACGCACGCAAAAACCCAACCCCAAGGAGGCCGTGACATGAGCCCGAGAAAACGAAACGCGCCGCCGGCGGACGTGCCGGACCGTGTTGTGCAGTTCCCGACGCAGTTCGGGATCACACTGACCGCAAACTGCTATGAACCCAAAGACGCGCTGCCGGAAGAGAAGCGCCCCGCCGTCATCGTCTTTGGCCCCTTTGGCACTGTCAAAGAGCAGCAGGCCGGGATTTGCGCCCGCAGGCTGGCCGCCCTGGGGCTGCGCACCCTTGCGCCGGACCCGTCGTTTTTGGGCGACAGCGGCGGGCAGCCGCGCTGGACGACGTCGCCGGACATCAATGTGGAAGACATCCGCGCCGCAGTGGACCACCTTTCACTGCGCCCCGACGTGGACCGGGACCGGATCATCGTGCTGGGCCTTGGCGGCTGGGGCGGACTGGCCCTGAACGCCGCCGCCATCGACACGCGCATCGCCGCCGTGGTGACCGTCGCCATGCGCGACATCGGCCGGCTGATGACCGACGGGCGCTTTGACAACGCGACCGACCCGGACGAGCGGTACCGCAGGATCCAGGAGCTGAACCTCATCCGGACGCAGGACCTGCAAAAAGCCAACCCCACCCGCACCAAACACGACCCGACCCAGTCGCCGCTGGTACCGACCGCCAAAGAGCGCGACTATTATCAGATTCCGCCGGGCTTTCACAAAAACGCGCCGAACTCTTTGCGCGGATGGCCCATGACCGCAGGCATGGCCTTTCTGTTTCACACGCTGGCCCCGGTGCTGCCGCAGGTGCGCTGCCCCGTGCTGATGATCCAGGGCGGCCAATCGGCCCAGCGATATTTTTCCGAAGAGGCGTTTGCACTGCTGCACAGCCGAAAGATCAGCGAGCTGCGTACCCTGACGGACTGCACAGACCCGCAGCTGCTGTGTGCGCCGGACAGCATTCCGTTTTCGGAGATCGCGGCCTTTCTGGACCGCAGTCTCAAGCACAGCTCTGTGCAAAAGCGGCGCTCCTATACCGCCGTGCAATGTCTGCCGCCCCGGGGCAGCCTGGTGCTGAACCTTGCCGGGCCGCCGGCCGACTGCACAGCGCAGCGCCTGGCCCTGATGTTCCGCGCCGAAAAGGCGCCGCTGCAAAAAGTGCAGGACCCGCTGACCGAAGCGAAACGGTATCAGCAGCTCATCCTTCTGCTGCCGGTCACACGCAAAGGCATCGACCCGGACACTGCCCGTCTGCTGCGGGACGCAGGCTATAAAAGCAAAGACGTGATCACAGTCGGCCTGATGCAGACGACTGTTTATTCGCCGCAAAAAGAGACGATCGCCGCAAGGCTCCGCGCCCAGATCGGGACGCTGCTGCCGTATTGCAATGCGGCGGGCAGCATGTGTGTTGCCGCCAACGCAGCACCCGACCGGTTGATCCGCGAAGCGGCCGCCATGATCGACGCGGGCGGCAGCCTCGGCTATCTGTTCCCGAACGCCAGAGGCTGAGGATCAGGACCGGAACGATTTGCGCCCCGCGGCGCATGACAACAGAAAGAAACGCACGGTTTGCCGCCGTGCGTTCGTTTTTGTTTTGTATTACAGTTCGATGTCAAACAGCGTTTGCGCGTTCTTGTGAAAGATGTTTTCATACGCGTCGTCGCCGAGCTGCAGCGACAGCAGAAAGCCGATCTCGTCGCGCGGGTCCCACATTGGGAAATCGGAGCCGAACAGCACGCGCTCCGACCCGTACAGGCCGATCATGCGCTTTGCCGTGTCGCGGTCCACCCACGCAAAGGTGGACGAGGAATCCACCACGAAATTGTCATAGCTGTGCAGCGCCTTTGAAGCGTCCTCCCACAGCGACCAGCCGCCGAAATGGGCGCCGATGACCTGCAGGTCCCGGAATCGCTCGAGAATCGGCTTCAGCCGGTTGACGTTGGAATAGTCGTAGCGAAAATCTCCGCAGTGCAGCAGCACGGGCAAATGATACTGTTCGCACAGTTCACAGATCAGCATACCGCGGTCGTTGTCGATCGGAAAGCCCTGCACGTCCGGGTGCAGCTTGACGCCCTTGAGCCCCAGGGCCAAAATCTGGCGCACGTCGCCCTCCATGTCTTCGCTGTCGGGGTGCAGGGTGCCAAGGCCGGTGAACCGGCCGCCGCTTTTTTCCACATTGGACGCGATGAACTTGTTGATGGACGCCACCTGGCGCGGCGCCGTCGCCACCGAAAAGATCAGGCTGTGCTCCACGCGCGCGCGGGCGCTGACGGCCTTCAGCGTATCCAGCCGGCCGTCAAACTTCATCGGTACGTCATAAAACGCGCCGATCCCCGTTGCAGCCTTTTGGGCGATCTTGTCGGGATAAATATGGCAATGGGTATCGATCACAGGGAACATGCTTTCACCTCTTACGCCGTTTCGATGGACGCGGCCTTTTGCAGGTTGTGGCGCACCACCGCTTCTTCACGCATCTTGAATTTTTGAATTTTGCCCGCGTCGTTCATCGGGAAGCCGGTCACAAAGTCGATGTACTTCGGCACCTTGTGCTTCGCCATGTGGTCACGGATGTATTGCTTCATTTCGTCCGCGGTCATGACCGCGCCCTCTTTGAGCACGATGCAGGCGCAGATCTCTTCGCCGTACTGCTCGTCGGGGACGCCGATGACCTGCACGTCCTTGACCTTGTCATGGGTATAGATGAACTCTTCGATCTCTTTGGGATAGATGTTTTCACCGCCGCGGATGATCATGTCTTTCAGCCGCCCGGTGATGCGATAGTTGCCCTCTGGTGTTTTGCAGGCAAGGTCCCCGGTGTGCAGCCATCCGTCTTTGTCAATCGCTTCGGCGGTCGCCTTCGGCATCTTGTAATAGCCCTTCATGATGTTGTAGCCGCGGGCCACGAATTCGCCGATCTCATTCACGGGCAGGTCCTTTCCGGTCTCCGGGTCGATGATCTTGCATTCGATCTCCGGCATGGCGCGGCCGACCGTTGCCACGCGAACCTCCAGCGGGTCGTCTGTGGAGCTCATGGTGCAGCCCGGCGACGCTTCCGTCTGGCCGTAAACGATGACGATCTCGGTCATATTCATCTTGTCGACCACGTCCTGCATCTTGGAGATCGGGCAGGGCGAGCCGGCCATGATGCCGGTGCGCATGTGGGAAAAGTCGGTCTTCGGGAAATCGGGATGCTCCAGCATGGCGATGAACATTGTGGGTACGCCGTGGAAGCAGGTGATCTTTTCCTGATTGATGCAGGCCAGCGACGATTTCGGGCTGAAATACGGCAGCGGCGACAAGGTAGTGCCGTGCGTCATCGACGCGGTCATGGCCAGCACCATGCCGAAGCAGTGGAACATCGGCACCTGGATCATCATGCGGTCTGCGGTGGACAGGTCCATGCGGTCGCCGATGCACTTGCCGTCGTTGACGACGTTGTAGTGCGTGAGCATCACGCCCTTCGGAAAGCCGGTGGTGCCGGACGTATACTGCATGTTGCAGACGGAATAGGGGTCCACGTTCGCCGCGATGCGATAGACCTCTTCCGGCGGAATCTCTTCGGCGCGGGCAACCATATCCTCCCAGGTCATGCAGCCCTTCTGGCGAAAGCCGACCGTGACCACGTTGCGCAAAAACGGCAGCCGGCGCGCGTGCAGCGGTTTGCCGGGCACAGTGCTCTCCAGCTCCGGACACAGTTCGTTGATGATGGCGGCGTAGTCGGAATCGCGGTAGCCCTCGATCATCACAAGGGTGTGCGTGTCAGACTGCTTGAGCAGATACTCCGCCTCGTGAATCTTATATGCCGTGTTCATCGTGACAAGGACGGCGCCGAGCTTCGTGGTCGCCCAGAACGTCAGGTACCACGCGGGCACATTGGTTGCCCAGATGGTGACATGCTTGCCCGGGCGCACGCCGATGGCAAGCAGCGCGCGGCAGACCTCGTCCACATCGTCGCGGAATTCCGCATAGGTGCGCGTATAATCCAGCGTGGTGAACTTGAAGGCGTACTGGTCGGGGAATTCTTCCACCATCTTGTCAAGGACCTGAGAAAAGGTTTTTTCGATCAGCGCGTCCTTTTTCCAGACATAGTTGCCGGTGTGGGCGCGGTTGAAATACAGGTCATGCTTCTTTTTGGACGGGGTCTGGAACTGGGAAAGATAGTTGACATAGTGCGAAAAGATCACGTCCATGATCGGCACCTCCGGCAGCCAGGCCGGGTCCCAGTCCAGCGACAGAAAGCCGTTGTAGTTGACGCAGGACAGCGCGCTGATCATATATTTCAGCGGCAGCTCGCCCTCGCCCAGCAGGCAAAAGCGGCGCGCGCCGTTTTCTTCGCGGCTGTCTTTGATGTGCACATGGCGCACATAGGCGCCGAGGTTGCGGATGGAGACCTCGTTGGTCTCTCCGCCGTCAAAGGCCGTGGCGTGGATATCCCACAGGGCGGCCAGATGGTCGCACGCAAACCGCTCCAGCACCTCGCGCAGTCTGGACGTATCCGCAAACAGGCCCGTTGTTTCGATCAGAAGGGTCACGTCCTTGTCTTCATACGCCGGCAGCACGCGGCCCACCACGTCCACCACGTTTGCAACGGCGCTGTCGCCGGTGTCGGTGGCGATGGCGCTGATATACGGAATGCGGAAATCATGCGCAAAGTTCAGATACGCCAAAAGCTGTTCGGCGTTCGCTTCGATGTCCGGCCGGGCCAGATCAATTGCGGTGGCAAAGTTGCACAGCGTGATTTTGGCGTCCTGCAGCTTGCGGGTGGTCGCCGTGCAGTTCACCTTGTGAAAGGGGCCGTCTTTTTCACAAAACGAGGCGTCCATGCTGTCGTGCAGCTCGATGGCGCCGAAAGAAAGGTCCTTTGCCTCTTCAAAGATCTCATCCCACGGCGTACCGTTCCAGCCGCGGATCGTGAAAGAAAGTTTCATGCTCAGCCCTCCTCAAAAACGATTTTGTTCAGCGCGTTGAGATAGGCGCGCACACTGGCGCCGATGATGTCGGTGGAAATGCCGTTGCCGGAATACAGCTTGCCGTTGGAACGCAGGCGCACCAGCGTGCTGCCCATGGCCTCGCGGCCCTCGGTGACCGCCTGAATCTGAAAATCGTCCAGTTCATAGTGATGGCCCACGATCTGCTCGATCGCAAGGATGGCAGAATCGATCGGGCCGTCGCCGCTGCAAAGGCCGCTGATCGTCTCGCCATTCTTTTTCAGGGTGATGTTTGCCGTGGGGCGGATGATGTTGCCGCTGTTGATGACATAACTTTCCAGCACATAGGTCGCCGGCACCTGCATGGCGACCGAAGCGATGATGGCGTCCAGGTCCTTGGCGGTGACGGTCTTTTTCCTGCTGATGCGCTTGAATTCGGTATAGACGTTGGCATTGTCCTCCTCAGACAGCTCATAGCCCAGCGCACGGATCGCGGCCGTCACCTGCGCGGCGGAATCGTTTTCGGTCAGTGCAAAGTCGCCGTTGCCGCCGGACACGCCGTTGTCAAAGGGCGAGGTCTTGCTGCGTTCGGTGTTCAATATCCAGTCGATCTGCTTGACGCCGCGCACCAGTTCGGTGTACCGCACGTCGGTCTTGAGGCCGAGGTCCTCCCCGCGCGTCCGCAGATACTGGGCGAACGCCGCCATGGAAACGGCCGTATTGCATGACACGGCGCTTTTGATCTCGCGCACGCCAACCGTGGCAGCCGCCACGCAGCACGCGCAGCCCATGTTGAACTCGTCGCTGCACTGCACGCCCAGCGTCACGGAAGCCACCTGCGGCACCGCCGTCTGCAGCGCCTCAAAAAACGCGATGAACTCCTGCGGCGTCATGATGCCCGCGTCGTCGCTGAGCGTCACCACCGTTGCGCCCGCGTCCGCCGCCGCGGCGACGGCCCTGAACAAAAACTCGCGTTCGCTGCGCGTCGCGTCCTGCGCGATGAATTCCACGTCCGGACAAAGGGCTTTCGCCTTCGCGGTCAGGTCGGCGATCATCTGCAAAACCGCCGCCGGTTTTTTGTGGCAAAGGAATTCCATCTGCACCGTGGAGGTCGGCACGATGAGCTGCAGGCGCGGCCGTTTGGCGCTGCAGACCGCCTTCCACACCGTTTCGATCCCGGCGTCGTCCAGCGCGCAGGGCACCGCAAGGGCGCAGCCCTTCACCGCGGCAGCGATGGATTTGATCAGAATGCTGTCAGACATTTCGTTCACGATGGGCGGCAGCTCGATCGCGGTCACGCCGAGTCGGTCCAGGTGCTTGGCGATCTCCAGCTTCTCTTTGAAGCTGAGGGTCACGTTCTGCGCCTTTTGGGTCTCTTTGAGCGTCACGTCGGAAATTCTGATGTTCTGCATGATGAAAACTCCTTTCGATAAAAAAACGTCCCTGCGAAAACCGCAAGGACGAAAAAACTTCCGTGGTACCACCTTGGTTGCTGCAAACGCAGCCGCTCTTCAAAGCTCAACAAAGCTTTTAGCCATGATAACGGGGCGTCCGGAGTCGCTTACACAGCACGCAGCGTTGGGCAACTCTGCTCGGGAACGAGACGATCACAAACTTTCGCACCGGCTCACACCGCCCGCCGGCTCTCTGACGCTGAAATGGGCGCGACCTAATTCCGTCGTCGCATTTGAAAATATAAAGATTAAAAATATTTTAACACGATTCCAAATGAAAGTCAACAACAAAATTTGACCAAATGTTTTTCGACAGATGGCGCCGGGATTGGTGAAAATGTCCATGTTTCTATATAGAAATATAGCGGCAATGAGACAGTGCACACAATTATAACGGAAATTGCCGACCGCAGGCGGCGCAGTAACTTCCGCCCTTTATGGCCCGGGCACCACAGAACGGGCAATAATCAAATCGAGACGGCACCTCAGACGGTTTCGGCTGATCTGTCTGCACGGTTTGCTGTGAATCTGCGGCTGCCGCTTTGCGTTCCGTAACGGGTTGGCTGATTCCCGTGACAGTTTCGGTGCGTTCAAAGGTGGTTTCGTTGTGCGTCGAGGAATCATCCATATTGGAAAGCACTTCCGGTTCTGAGTTCGGTGTCGGATAAGCGGCCGCATGTTGGGGCGCCTGATCCGTCGCCCGGTTGTTATTCGGCCTGTTCCACTGCATTCTTTCGTTTTGCTCCTGCTCTTTCCGTTTCATGGAGTAAAACAGGATCCCCAGACCGATCATGACAATTCCGTCCGCCAAAAGAATGATCCCAAAGCGGTGCATCATTTCACTTTCACGGGAAACATAATCCCACAAATCGTCCTTTGATTCTGAACTCAGCGCAAACACGCCAAACCCTGCCGTCAGCAAACCGGAAAGAATCGAACCGTAACAGTCAAAATGTTTCCTCCCGATTTTTATGGCAACAATAATGACAAGCGCGATCACAGAGGCGATCATCAGGATCAGCCCGATGGTGTTGAAAGATGCAAGCTCTTCATATTTTGACGAGTACTTAAACGTCACGTTCTGCTCGGTCTGAGAAACAAAATAGAAGTATCCGCCAAGCATCATTGCGCATGCAGACAAAAAGATGGATAGTTCTGCTGATATGCGCCTGCTTTTCTCCCGTTGCTCCGGGGACTGCCAAACACGGTTCAAAACTGAGCAAACCAAAGTGATACAGGCACATACGATGCCGATCGCAATCAAAACCGGAATCAACGAATCATATTTGTCATCATGCCCGATATATGGCCGATCCGCAGTAACCTTGAGCGCATAGGAAGTGCCAAACAATCCGCCCGTGGCAAGTGCAAATAATCCTCCAAGCAGCCGACTGGCTTTTTCCTTATCCATAGATTGTCCTCCCAAAATTCACTTGTGCTGCACTCATACCTTATCACACCTCATGGTTAATTGCAAGAATTTGAGCATTTATTATTTACGCAGTTGTAACGGTCAGATAAGTTGCCTCATCCGTCACGCGCTTTTTTACACTGTCATTTTACCGGATAAGCTCGGCGCGTGACAATTCTCGGCCGCTGCCCGTCAGGACACGTTCTGTTTGTTTTTGATGTAGCCGAAGGTGTTGGCGTACGGCTCAAAGAAGTATGACCAGCCGCCGCTGTTCCCGGCGTTTCCGCATTCCACAACGTAGATGTTCCCGTTGATCGGCGATTCCACCCAGAAGTGCTGCCAGATGCTGTCCGGCCATGTGCCGCGGTACCCCATGATGAGGCGCGCCGGCACGCCGAGGTGCACCATCATCGCCGCCATCGCGCCGTTGTATTGGACGCACTGCCCCAGCTTGTAGACAAAGATGGCATCCACATAGGACTTGTCTTCGATCTTGTACCAGAGATCGCCCCGCGCATACGTCACCTTCTGGTTGATCCACGTCAGCGTGTACTGCAGCTTTTGCTCATCCGTCCAGCCGTCCTTGAAGTGCTTCTGCGCAAACTTGTCGAGGATCCGGATGTCCCGGTCCGAAAGATTGATCTGATACATCAGCGTCAGCTCGTCGCCCTGCGCGTTGTACAGCGGATACGAGCGCTGCGGCGTCTTTTTGACGCCCGCAAGCACCGCGTTGACCGAGCGGGAGTACACCCACTCCGGCGCGCTGAAAACGGTCGTCCCGTTCAGCTTTTTATAGCTGCGCACCGTATAGGAATAGGCCTTTGCGCTGTCCGCCTTTTTGTCGACGTACGCTTTGGCGGCGCCGTCCTTGAGCTTGACGAGCTTCTTTGCCGGAAGGGTGTTCCACTCGTCCACCCATTCCGTGCGGTAGATCAGGTAGCCGTCGGCCTTGGCGCTCGGCTTCCATGTGAGCTTGATCTTGTTCTTCATGGTCGTCAGCGAGACCTTGATCGGGTTCAGCCCCGTTGTCACGCTGACAGTCACCGCTTTCCCCTTCCACGTCTGCGTACCCTCGCGCATGATCAGGATCACACGGTAGCGGTATGTGGTGAGTTCCTCGGTTTTGACGTCCGTATAATACGGCGCCGTTACCGTCTTGATTTTGACGTACTTCTTCTTTGCGGCGTCATACCGCTGCACCTGATACGCGTACGCCTCCCAGTTGCCGTCCCACGACAGGTTCACGCTCGTCCCGTCGGCAGCGGCTTTCAGGTTCTTGACGCCCGGCGCCGCGATCGAAAACGTCACCGTCTTCGTTCCGGTGTACTTTCCGCGGAAGCAGATGGTGATCTTTCCCGTACCGGGCAGGATGTTGTCGCTCCATTCGAGGTCATAATCCTCCCACGCGCGCAGCACCTCGCCGCCGTACCGCACGGTCGGTTCCGGCTCCAGGGTCCAGCCGGTGTATTCCTGCGCCGGGATCGGGTCCACGGCAGCGGCGTTCGCGTCGATGCGATTAATTGTGAAGGGTACCTCGAACGACCCGCTGTACGGCCAGTAAAAGCGCACGCAGGCATACGCCGTGCCGGCCTCATATTGATTCCGGTAGAAGACGTCGTAATCCTCACCCAACTGAAGGGCAGCGCCGTCGACCGTCAGTGTCAGCGAAGGCTCCGCGCCGGCCTCGTCAAAAAGCTGATCCGGGATCGGTTCCACGGTCACAAGGCAGTCCTCTTCCTCCCAGTCGTCGTTTTCTTTTGTGATATGGAACGTCAGCGGTTCCGCGCCGGCGAACACGCTCAGCGCAAAGAGAAGGACCAGCCCCATCAGCAGCAGCGTCAGTCCCGTTGCGATCCGTTTTGTTTGTTTCATTGCCCGCAGCTCCTTTCATCGCTTTAATGCAGGATTTGTTCCGTGTTCAAAAGAACGGTCGTTATTTCTATTGTACCACATTTTTAAAAAAAGTCAAAACGTTTTTCCCACGGTGCGCACACTCCACACTCCACACTGAAAAAGCCACCGCGCAGGGCGATGGCTTTTTGCTTGAACAATGTATTTGTGCCGGTTCTTCAGCGAGCGATGCGGTCAATCCAGTTTTTTGCCGCAGCCGGAACAGAAATGTGCACCGGGCGCCAGGCTGAAGCCGCAGTCGGGGCAGGTGGAATTCAGCGCAGCACCGCAGTTCTTGCAGAACTTGGCGCCGGCAGCATTCTGCGTTTTGCACTGCGGGCAAACGACCATGCCTTCCTGCACCACCGAACCGGAACCGGTGATGACGACCTGATGGCCGCCGGTATAAATGGCCTTTTCGATCTCGGCAAAGATCTCGGCAGGCAGCTTTTTCTGCTTAAACACACCAAAGCCCGCAGAAATCGCCAGCGGCCAGGCAACAAACAACCCGATCGCGCCCGCGCCGATTTTATCGGACCACTGACCTTCGCCGACGGTGACCGTCAACACGTCACTGACCAGCATAAAATGAACCGTGATGGCAAGTCTTGTGCCGGAAATGGTCTTCCAGCCGTCTTTGGGCTGACTCGCCTGCAAAACAAAGCCTTCTGTTGTGGGGGAAGACTGGGTTTCCATGTGCTTTTCGACTTGACAAAATGTCTCTACACAACGAACGACATCCTCCAGCTTTACATTCGACAGCATCCGGAATGCTCTTGATTCATTTGCCATACATCAAAAGCCCCTTTCATTGTGAACTCTTTTGAGCGAACGGTTTTATTCAGCCGGTTCTTCAGCGGGCGCTTCTGCCGGGGCAGCCGCTTCCGCCGGAGCCTCAAACACTTCTGCAGCCTCTTCGGCGGGCTCGGCCGGGGCAGCTTCGGCTGCTTCAACGATCGCCTCGGCAACCGCCTCTTCAGCCTCTTCAATCTCGGCAGCCTCTTCGATGACGGCGGCGGCTTCTTCAGCGGGCTCGGCCGGCACAGCCTCGGCTTCTTCGATGATCGCTTCGGCAACGGCTTCTTCCGCTGCTTCGATCTCTTCGGCGTCTTCTTCGTCAGAAAGCTCTTCGCTCAGGTCGATGCCGTTGGTCGGCTCAAGCAGGGCGCGGATGGACAGGCTGACGCGCTTTTTCTCAAAGTCGATATCGGTGACTTTAACGGTCACGACGTCGCCGACGGACAGCACTTCCTTCGGGGAAGAGATGCGGCGGTCCGCGATCTGAGAAATGTGGATCAGGCCGTCGATGCCGTCTGTGATGCAGGCAAAGGCGCCAAAGGTGGTCAGACCGACAACGGTCGCTTCGCAAACGGTGCCGACCGGGAAGTCCCGTCTCAGGATCTCCCACGGATTGTCTTCGATGCGCTTGTAGCCCAGCGAGATGCGCTTGGCTTCCTTGTCCACGGCCTTGACATAGACCTTGACCTCGTCGCCGACATTGACGACTTCGGACGGATGCTTGATGCGCTTCCAGGACAGTTCGGAAATATGGATCATGCCGTCCACGCCGCCCAGGTCGACGAATGCGCCATAGCTGGTCAGGGACTTGACAGTGCCGGTGTATTCCTTGCCCTCTTCGATCTCGTTCCAGAACGCTTCGGTCGCGGCCTTGCGCTCTTCTCTCAGGACGGAACGGATGGAGCCGACAGCGCGCTTCTTTTGCTTGTCAACCTCGATGATGCGGAACTTCACGGGCTGCTTCACCAGCTCGGCCAGCTCTGCGTCGCGCGGAAGGCCGGTCAGCGAACCGGGGATGAAGACGCGGACGCCTTTGGTATAGACCAGCACGCCGCCCTTGACAGCCTCGGCCACAACGCCCTCGATGATCTCTTCTTCTTCCTTCGCCCTGATGATGTCGTCCCACGCCGCTTTGGCGTCATAGCGGCGCTTGGAGAGCATCATGGTGCCCTCGTTGTCGTTGGTCTTCATGATGATGAGCTTGATTTCATCGCCGACGTTCAGCTCTTTGCTCGGGTCAGCGTTCGGATCGTTGCTGTATTCTTCAACAGGCACAAATCCGGCATATTTTCTGCCGATATCGACCTGGATTTCATTCGGGGCAATCCCTACGACAACGCCGGTGACTTCCTGATCAGAGCTCATGGATTTGAGATTCTCCTCCAGGGCAGCCTCCCAATTCATCTCTTCGTTTGTTTTCTGTTCGTTCAAGATTTCGGACATGGTGAAAAGTACCTCCTTTATAATACCTGCAGGTGTGGATGCACCTGCTGTTACCCCAATGGACCGGCAGCCGGAAAAGTCAAGCTTGTGCAATTCCGCTGCCCGTTCGACCAGATAGGTCAAACAGTTGGTTTCGCAGACCTGTTTCAGCTTCACGGTGTTGGAACTGAACCGCCCGCCGACGACGATCATGCAGTCGCATTCGCGCGAAAGCCGTTCGGCTTCTTCCTGCCGATTTTGCGTCGCTTTACATATTGTATCAAAAGAAATCGATTTTGTATAGTGTTTTTTTAAAATTTCAAAACTTTTTTCCCATTCTTTTACCGAAAAAGTGGTCTGGGCGACGATTATAATTTCTTTTTCGGAAAATTCCGGGTGGTTTGCCATCAGCTCACGCAATTCTGCCTCGTTTTTGAAAACGTATGACGCCCCGTTGCACCGGCTGCGAAAGCCGCGGACCTCCGGATGCGCGGCGTCGCCGGCGATCAGAAGCACGTTGTCTTTGGTCGTGTGCTCGGCCACGATCTTGTGAATTTTCAACACATAGGGGCAGGTCGCATCCTCATAGGCAACGCCGCCTTGCCGCAGCGTTTCCAGCACCTGCTTTTCCACCCCGTGGGCGCGGATGACGACCCTGACGCCGGGCTGCGCTTCTGCGGGGTCATTTAAAATCGGGACGCCGCGGCGCTGCAGGTCCTCGATCACCTGGGGGTTGTGGATGATCGGCCCCAGGGTGCAGACGCGCTCGCCCTGCTCCACCAGGCGATACAGCAGATTGACGGCGCGATTGACGCCGAAGCAAAAGCCCGCCGTCTTGGCAAGCGTCACCGTCGGCACGATGTGTGGATCGTCCCGCATCATCGTCACGCTTTCAGCGCAGACCGGATCGTGGACAGCACCAGATCCACCGACTGCTCCAGCTCGTTGCCGCTGGTATCCAGCATGATTGCATCCGCCGCCGGCTTCAGCGGCGCAATGGCGCGGTGGGCGTCGTTGTAGTCGCGTTCGATCATATCGGCAAGGACGTCTTCATACGGGACCTCCATCCCCTTTTCACGCAGCTCCAGATACCGCCGTTCGGCGCGGGATTCCGGTGACGCGGTCAAAAAGATTTTGACCTGGGCGTCGGGCAAAACCACTGTGCCGATGTCGCGCCCGTCCATGATGCAGTTGTTGCTGTGCGCCAGTTGCTTTTGCAGGTCAAACAGGAATGCGCGCACCGCCGGCACCGCCGACACGCGGGACGCCGCCATGGACGCTTCCGGCGTGCGGATGTCTGCCGACACGTCGTCACCGTTCAGGAACATGCGCTGTTCGCCGTTCAGAAAGCGAAGCTCCACCTGCGGGGCAAGCGCCAGTGCCGCTTCCACCTGCGCGGCGTTTGTCGTGTCCACGCCGTTTCGCAGCATAAACAACCCGACCGTGCGATACAGCGCGCCGGTGTCGATATAGATGTAACCCAGCGCGGCAGCCGCTCTGCGCGAAATCGTGCTTTTGCCCGCGCCTGCGGGGCCGTCGATGGCAATATTGATCATTGCAGTTTCCTCTTTCAAAAAAAAGTATTATGCGTTCATCCCGGCAAGGTGGCCGGTGGAAAACGCGATTTGCAAATTGAAGCCGCCGGTATAGGCGTCCACGTCGATCACCTCGCCGGCAAAGGACAGGCCCTCGCACAGCTTGGAGCGCATGGTTTTGGGGTCGATCTCTTTCACGCTGACGCCGCCGCAGGTGATCACCGCCTCGTCAATGGGGCGGGTCCCCGTCACGGTGACCTTCAGGTCCTTGAGCAGATTGACCAGCCGACCGCGCATTTCCCGCGTGACCTGATTGACCTTCAGCGACGGCTTGACGCCGACCAGAGAAACGATGACCGGCACCAGCTTTTTGGGCAGCAGGCCGTCCAGCGCGTTGATGAAGTTTTTGTTGGACTGCGCCAGAAAGTCGCGCTGCACCCGCGCGTCGAGCTGCTCATAGCTGAGCGCCGGCTTGAGATCGATGTGAATCTCATACCTGCCCGGCGTCAGGTCCTTCATATGACAGCTTGCAGACAGGATCATCGGCCCGGACACGCCGAAGTGCGTGAACATCATTTCGCCGAAATCGGTATAGATTTCTTTGTACCGCTCGGTATCCGTGACCGAGATCGCAACATTGCGCAGCGACAGCCCCTGCAGCCGGGAACAAAAGCCCTCATGACAGACCAGCGGAACCAGCGACGGTTTCAGCGGAGTGACGGTGTGGCCCGCCTGCTTTGCCAATGTGTACCCGTCCCCGGTGGAGCCTGTGGCAGGGTATGACAACCCGCCCGTGGCAACGATCACGCGGTCCGCCGCAAACGCTGCACCGTCTTCGGTTTTGACGCCGGTCACGCGGCCGTCGGCCAGCACCAGTTCGGTCACGCGCGCCGTTTTGATCACCGCGCCGCCCTGCACGGCGTACCGCACCAAAGCGTCCACAATATCCACGGCTTTGTCGGATTCCGGAAACACCCGGTTGCCGCGCTCGATCTTCAGCGGCACACCCTGCGCCTCCAGCAGCTCCATCAGGTCGTTTGGCATGAAGCGTGAAAACGCACTGTGCAGAAAGCGGCCGTTCGTCGGCACATTGGCGACCAGATCATTGATCAGCGTGCAGTCGTTTGTCACATTGCAGCGGCCCTTGCCGGTGATCATCACCTTGCGCGCCGGACGGTCGTTGCGTTCCAGCACCAGAACGTCATGCCCCTGCCGCGCCGCGGTCCCCGCCGCAAGCAGCCCGGCGGCGCCGCCGCCGACCACGATCACCCTTGCCATAGTATGCCTCCTGAAAATGACCCAAATTAAATATATTATACATGCTTTTGCCGGAAAATGCAAGAAAAAACAGAAAGAAAATGCGGCGGCCGCACGAAAAGCCGCACAGCCGCCGAAGATTCAATTCAAACCGTACCGATCAGATGCTTGCGCCGGTATAGTGCACACGGCCGCATTCGCAGACCGGCTTGATGCCGAGGAATTCCCACCAGACACGCACAATGAAGTAGATGATCTGGTTGTACCATTCCGTCTTGTGGCACAGGCAGGTGCAGACCTGCACGCCGCAGACAGTGCATTTGCCGCTCACCTCATCGACCGAATGGCGGCCGGACGCCTTGATGACCTCTTCTTCGTGATAGGAACAGCCATAGCTGCAGGTCTTGATGATCTTGCCGTCCTCTTCGCAGGTCGGGTCAATCGTGGTGGTGATGATATCGTGGTCCGTCTGCGGAATCGGGGTCACCGTCGCCGGGTCGATGAGACCGCAGTTTGCACAATGCTTGGACTTTTCACCCGGAGCCATGCAGGTGGCAGGGGTATCAACGGTAAAGTCAACGTCATAGTCATGGCCGGTCGCCGGCAGCACTTCGTCGGTGAACTCTCCGCAGCCGCGGCTGCATTCCATGTATTTGCGGCCGTCGCCGGTGCAGGTGGCTTCCGTGCTCAGGTCTTTGTTGAGAACCATGTCGTGGCCGAGCGCGTCGATCACGGCGTCTTCTTTCGCGATGGGCTTTTCACCGTCAATGTCTTCAAAGCATTCTTTGCAGGTCACGCAGCGATAGCAGTCCACCTTGTAGCCGTCTTCGGTGCAGGTCGCCTCCGAAACGGTCTTTGCTTCCATCGTGTGGCCGAGCTTGTTATACTTTTCGGTATCCAGCAGCTCGCCGCAGACCGAACACTGGAACCCGGCGGCATGGCCGTCTTCCGTGCAGGTCGCTTTCAATTCTTCCACCTGGGCGGGCGTGTGCGCCTTCAGGTTCCGCGTGACGTCTGCCAGCGTGGTCTCGGTCGTACCGTCTGCATCCAGGAAATACTTTTCGCAAACAGAGCAGTCATAATACTCGTCGTTGCCGTTTTTGACGCAGGAGGATTCCTCCTCCTCATGCCTGGTCATGGTGTGGCCCTTGGCATTGATGGTCTCTGGCGCCAGAACATAAGCGCCGCAGACCACGCATTTCAGGCCGGCGGTGTGGCCCGCCTCGGTGCAGGTCGGTTCCAGCGGCGGAACCGTGCCGCCGGTGGTTTCGTGCTGTCCGGGAGCAAAGGTGCTCTCTTCCAGAATGTCGCCGCATTCCGTGCAGTAACGGTAGGCTTTGCCGCCGGTGGTGCAGTCCTTGCCCGCTTCAAAGGTCCATTCGCCGGCCGGCGGTGCGGTGTGACCGTCCGGCTTGGGAATGACCTCTTCTCTGGTCGCGCCGCAGCCTTCCACGGTGCAGGTGAACAGCTTGGTGCCGTCTTTGCCGCCGTCTTTGCAGGTCGGCTCCAATGTCACGACGCCTTCATCCCAAACGTGGGACGGGGCGGGATCGCCGGCCCACTCAAAAAACTTTTCGGTTGAAAATTCGCCGCAAACCGTGCACTTCTGATAGTAAACCGCCTTGGCCGTGCAAGTGGCCGCGCTCTTGAGATAGTCCGCCTGGGGGGTCGCGGGATCGAGCGTCGCCGGGTCATACTCGTCAAAACTATGGCTGCCGGCCGCCGCGTCAACAAGATCGGCGTCCGTCAGATAATTCGTGCTGAACGCGTTGTCGGTCAGCGCCAGATTGTTGTGACAGACCTTGCAGGTCAGGTGCGCCTTGACGCCGTTGTCCAGGCAGGTGGGCGCCTGCGCTTCCACATATTCAAGCTCGTGGCCCGGGGCTTCTTCTTTCACTGCCGCCGGAACGCCGCCGTGCGCAACGCCCTCGCCGCAGGCTTTGCAGGCATAGCCGATGGAAGAATAGCCGCTCTCGGTGCAGGTGGCCGGCGTCGCAGTGCCGATAAAGACCAGCTCGCGCTCCGCGCCGTTGCATTTTGAACTGTTGCAGATGGCATAAACCTTGTCACCGCCGGCAAAGGCGAACGGCGCCGCCGTTAGAATCATCAGGACGGACAGAACCAATGCAAGGCTTCGTTTGAATGTACGTTTCATGTTGATCGCTCCTTTTCTTGTGTTGATGGTCGTCTGCGCATCAGGCACAGATAGTGATACAGAAAAAGAATACCATGTTCTGCTGAAAAAATCAACCGCATTCCAAAAGTTTTTCCTTTGTTCTTGTGACGGCGGGGTAAACTTTTTATGAACCGCCGCCCCTTGACACGCGCGGCGGAATCATCTATAATGCAGTTGGAACCCCAACAGATGCTAATGTTGTCAACTTAAGGGTTTTTAAGATAAAAAACTATTTCGCGTAGGGGTGAATCGATGTGTCCACCCACCAAAGATGCATCATTTCTGGTGCTTATTGATTCTAAGGTGCGTCTTCTTGATTCGCCGATCAATGATTGGCGCCTGCGGAGGGAATATTTTTCTGCGATCTTGGGCGGACACATCGGTCCGCCCCTACGCGGGATGAGCCTGATTTCTTAAGTTGACAGCATTGCAACAGATGCAGGAGGTGCAATTTCATGAACATCATCGTCATCGGGCTCGGTCAAGGCGGTGCGGTCGCTGCAATGAAGCTGGCAAAGATGGGCTTCACCGTGGACCTTTTTGAACAGGACGCCCGGGAGAACGTCGGCCATCCGTGGTACGACGACATCCGCTTTGACGTCTTTGAAGCGTGCGGCCTGCCGCTGCCGGAGCGGTCCTGCTATACCCAGAAGGGCAAGCGCCTGTTCATCTCTCCGGACGAAAAAAATCGCCTGCGCGTTCCGTCTGCAAAGCCGATGGAAGAGATCTCCATTTCCCGCCCCGCGCTCAGCACACACCTGGCAAAGCTTTGCAGGGACGCCGGCGTGTGTCTGCACTATGGGACCAGGGTCGACGCCCTTTTGATTGAGGACGGCGCCGTCACGGGCGTGACCGTCAACGGGACCGAACGGCATGCGCGGCTGGTCATTGACTCCAGCGGTTTGTTTTCGCCGTTCCGCGCGCAGGTACCGAAAAAGTTCGGCATTCAGGCGCAGCCGGGACCGACCGACGTGATGTTTGCCTGGCGCGGCTTTTTCAACCATGTGCCCGGCACGCCGGCGCCTGACCCGGACCGCAACATCTATATCAAGCACCAAAACGGCGTGGGCCTGAGCTGGTGCAACCTCAACGACCGCGACGAGGTGGACGTCTTTGTGGGCCGCATCGGCGCACTTTCGCAGGAAGAACGCGAGCGCGCAGTGGCTGCGCTGTTCAAGAACCACGACTTCTTCGGCGAAACGGTGCTGCGGCCCGGCCGGACCGGGGCGATCGCTCTTCGGATGCCGCTTGCCCGTATGGTCGCCGCCGGATATGTTGCGCTGGGCGACGCGGCGTTTATGACCATGCCGATGATGGGCAGCGGGATCGAGGCGTCGATGAAGGCCGCCACATGGCTGGCAGAGCTGATTCTGAAAGAGAACCTGACCCGCTTCACCGCGGCAGCGCTGTGGCCGTGGCAGGTGCGGTACTACAAAGAGCTTGGCGCGCGGTACGCCTTTGTGGACATCGTCAAGCGCTGGGTGCTGAACATTGATGTGGAACTGCTCAACTGGCTGTTTGGCTGCGGTGCGGTCACCGACGAAGATATGGGCCTGGTCTCGACCGACCCGAACAATCCCAACAAGCTGACCGCCGGAAAGATTTTGAAAAAGGCCGCCATCGTGCTGCAGCGTCCGCGCATTCTGGCCGAAACCGGAAAATGGATGGCCCGCGCCGCGTATGCCAAGGCGGTGGCGAATGCGATTCCGCCGGTGTATGACGAGAAAAAAATCGCCGCGTGGCAAGCGCGGTACGACAGGATCATCGAGAGAATTTGATAAAATTTTCTTAAAAAGCAGAAAAGCCCTTGACAAAGCTAATTTAATTTGATAAAATTTTATTGACAGATAAAGTTATCAACGATTGCAAGGAGCAAAAGAAAAAATGGAATATAATCCCGACGAAGCATTGAAACTGGAAAAACAACTCTGCTTTCCCCTGTATGCGGCGGCGCGGCGCACCATGGGCATTTATACGCCCTATCTCAAGCCGCTGGGCCTGACCTACACGCAGTACATCGTATTCATGGTCCTTTGGGAAAAGGACTGCATCCCCGTCAGCGAAATCGGCGACCGCCTGCTGCTGGACAGCGGCACCCTGACACCGCTGCTCAAAAAAATGGAAAAGGCCGGCTATCTGACCCGCGAACGCAGCAAGCAGGATGAACGCAGCGTCATCGTTGCCCTGACCGACGAAGGCCGCGCCATGAAAGAGCGCGTCAAGGACATCCCCCGCCAGGTGGGAAAATGCGTCACCATCCCGAAGGAAGAGGCCGCTCAGCTTTATATCACGCTGTATAAGCTGCTGGGGCTGGAGCTGCCGGACAACATCAAGAAGTACGAAAACAATTGAACCCAAACAGAAAACCCCGCCGAGCGATCGACGGGGTTTTTCGTGTGCCAAAGAAGCTTATTCGGCGGCAGTCTCCGCAGGCGCCAGCACGTACTTTTCAATCATCTCGTCCAGCTTTGCCTCATACTTCGGCTGGTCGGTCAGGAAGGCCGCGGCGTGGTCCGCGCCCTCGATCGGCAGCAGCTCTTTGTGTTCGCTGCCGCAGGCTTCAAAGTTCTGTTCGCTCATAAAGAACGGGACAAAGGCGTCGGCCTTTCCGTGTGCAAAAAGCATCGGCACCCGGGTCTTGCGAACCGAATCCAGCGCGCTGGTGTCGCGGAAATCATAGCCGGCCACCCGTTTGTTCAGCCAGTTGACGACCGGCATCAGCGGAAACTCCGGCACATGCATCTCGCGCAGCTTGAAGGCAAACTCGTTCCACGCGCTGGTATAGCCGCAGTCGGCAACGATCAGCTTCACATTCTCCGGCAGGTCGTCGCGCCCGCTCATCAGCATCACGGTGGCGCTGCCCATGGAAACGCCGTGCAGGATCAGCTTGATATCGTCGCCGTAATGCTCCTTGAGCCAATACAGCCAGCCCACGGAATCCGGCGCCTCAAAATAGCCGAAGCCGATGTATTTGCCGCCGCTTTCGCCCGCGCCGCGATGATCCACAATAAAGACGTTGATGCCGTGCTCGATATAGTATTTTGCAAAGGCGCAGAATTCATGCTTGCCGCTGCTGCGATAACCGTGCGACGCAAAGACATAGACGTCAGACGGCGTTTCGGGCCGCATGAGCCAGCCGACCAGCTCCACACCGTCGTCGGTGGTGCGTGTGAAACGCTCGCAGGGATACTTCGCAACCCAGTCCTCGTAAAACTCGCCCTTCTTTTGCAGATCTGTCATATCGGAGCCTGAAATGAGCGTCTTCATGGATTCCGGCAGGTCCCAGTTTCGTTTGACCAGCAGATTGTCAACCACGTTTCCAAACAGCGCATAGGTCGCTGTGCCAAGTCCGAGGGCCGCCGCAACCGCCTTGCCAAGTTTCTTCATCAATGATTGCTCCCTTCCATGTTGAGTCTGTATTATTATACCATACTCTTTTGAAAAAAGCAAGCGCTCGGCAAGAGTTGACATCAGGCGGCGCGATGATTTCTCTGCCGGTCGCGGGTCGAGCGCTCCACCCGGTGCAGGGCGGGCGCGGGGCGGCTCACCGGGGCGGGCCTTGCGGCGGATCTTTTTTGCGCGGGCGCCTTGTGAAACAAAACAGAAAGCACACGGGATTCAAACGCGATCAGCTTTTCTTCAAACAGGATACCCAACAGGATCAGCGTCAGCACCGGGAAAAAGAAAAACAGGAATGCATGCATCGTACCAAACATAAGATAACCTCCTTGGAACTTTCGTTCCTTTCATTTTTCGACCTTATTATAACACAATATTTCAAAATGTCAAGACAAATGTTTCACTATTCTTCGATATTCAATCCGTGTTTTCGTACTTTGATAAAAAATATTTTGTTTTTTTGATTTGTTTTTCAGAAAAAATTTTTTGTCGAAACAAAAGCGGAACATTTTCACCGGGAGCACTGTCAAAAAACGCAGACGGTTTTTGTGAAAAACAACCAACGCCAATTGCTGTAAAACAGGTGCAATCCCCGGGGTTTTATGCTATAATAAATAAAAATCAAAAAACGGAGGTATGAAAAATGGCAACGATCAAAAAAGAATTCACCTTTCCGTCCGTATCCGGCCTGTGCGACATTTCCGCAATGTCTTTTGTGCCGGAGGATGAGAGCAGCATCAAGGCGGTCGTCCAGATCGCACACGGCATGGCAGAACACAAGGAACGCTACATCAAGTTTATGGAAACGCTGTGCGACAACGGCTTTGCGGTCTATATCAACGACCACCTCGGCCACGGCAAAAGCGTCAAGAATGACGACGAGCTGGGCTATTTCGGCAAAACCGACGGCTGGATGAATTTCATCGAAGATTGCCGCAAGCTGATGGAGATTGCGCAGAGCGAGCACCCGGGCAAGCCCTATATCTTCTTTGGCCATTCCATGGGCTCTTTCGTATCCCGCTACTTCAGCGCGAAGTATGCCGATGACCTGGCCGGCGCCGTCTTTTGCGGAACCGCCGCGCCGAACCCGGCTGCCGCCGCAGGCATCGCCGTTGCAAAGATGGTGGGCGCGCTCAAGGGCTCGCACCACCGCAGCAAGCTGATCGACAGCATGGCGTTCGGCACCTATAACAAGCGCACCCAACAGCGCACAGCCTTTGACTGGCTGACCCGTGACGACGACATCGTGGACGCTTATATCGCCGACCCGTACTGCGGCTTTTTGTTCACCGCCTACGGCTATCGCGACATGCTGACGCTGCTGAGCAACGTGTCAAAGAAGGAATGGTTTGAGAATTATTCCAAAAAGCTGCCGGTGCTGCTGATCGCCGGCAAAGAGGACCCCGTCGGCCCCTATGGCGACGGCGTGCAAAAGGTGGCCGACATGCTCAAGGCCGCCGGCAAAGACAACGTGACGATCCATCTTTATGACGGTGCACGGCACGAGATCCTCAACGAATCTGCGATCTATGACACCGTGTGCAACGACGTCATCACTTGGGCCAACAGCCTGCTGTAAATCAAGCCATCACACAAAACGGCCGCCGGGTAATTCGGCGGTCGTTTTCTTGCAGCAAAAAACCGCCGGCAGAACCGACGGTTTGTAATATGCGGAGAATGGCGCGCTTAGAAAATGCCCTGAGCGATCATCGCATCGGCCACTTTTTGGAAGCCCGCGATGTTGGCGCCGGCCACAAGGTCATAGCCGAGGCCGTTTTCTTCGGCCGCCCTGGCAGAATTGTCATGGATATTCTTCATGATCTGATGCAGCTTTGCGTCCACTTCTTCCGCCGTCCAGCTATAACGCATGGAGTTCTGGCTCATCTCAAGCGCAGAGACCGCCACGCCGCCGGCGTTGACCGCCTTGGACGGAGCGACCGCCCTGCAGTTCTTCTTGAGCAGCTCCAGCGCTTCGTTCGTCGTCGGCATGTTGGACACTTCGATATAATACTGCACGCCGTTGGCAATGATCTGTTCGGCTTCCCTGACGCCGACCTCGTTCTGGGTCGCGCACGGCAGCACCACGTCCGCCTTGACGCCCCACGGCTTTTCGCCCGCGTGGAATTCGGCGCCGAACTTGTCGGCATAATCCTGAACCTTGTCGCGGCCGGATGCACGCATTTCAAGCATGAAGTTGATCTTTTCGTCGGTGCTGATGCCGTCTTTGTCATAGACATAGCCGTCCGGGCCGGAGATGGTCAGGACCTTGCCGCCCAGCTCTGTGATCTTTTTCACCGCGCCCCAGGCCACGTTGCCGAAGCCGGAGACTGCAAAGGTCTTGCCCTTCACTTCTTCGCCGAAGTGCTTGAGCAGCTCCACGGTGTAATAGATCGCGCCGAAGCCCGTCGCTTCCGGACGGATCAGGGAACCGCCGTAAGGCAGGCCCTTGCCGGTGAGCACGCCGTTTTCAAACTTGCCCTTGATGCGTCTGTACTGACCGTAGAGATACCCGATCTCACGGCCGCCCACGCCGATGTCGCCCGCCGGCACGTCAACGTCCGGGCCGATGTGACGGCACAGCTCGGTCATGAACGCCTGGCAAAAACGCATGATCTCTGCATCGCTCTTGCCGCGCGGGTCAAAGTCGGACCCACCCTTGGCGCCGCCGATCGGCAGACCCGTCAGGCTGTTTTTGAAGATCTGCTCAAAGCCGAGGAACTTCATGATACCGATGTAGACGGACGGATGGAACCGAAGGCCGCCCTTGTAGGGACCGATCGCGCCGTTAAACTGAACGCGATAGCCCTTGTTGACACGGGTCACGCCGTTGTCATCCACCCACGTCACGCGGAAGGAAACAGCGCGCTCCGGCTCGACCATACGCTCCAGCAGAGCGTATTTCTCATACTCCGGGTGCTTTTCGATGACTGGCTCCAACGAAGTCAGAACCTCGGTCACGGTCTGGATAAATTCCGGTTCGTTCTTGTTTTTTTCTGCGGTTTGCGCAATGACTCTCTGAACGTAGCTCAAATTGAACGCCTCCAAATGTTGATTTTCGGAAAAAACCGCTACACGTTTCTTCCGATTAAAAAATATTTTATACCTTTGAAAAACCGTTGTCAACAACGTTTTGCCGTCAAATTGCAAGAAAATTTTTAACCGTTTAACGCATCAAAGTGAAATGTGCACAAAAAAGAGGCGTTCTGATCCACCAACAGAATCGTGTGTGAAATATTTTATTCCGAATGACAAAAAAGTGGGATTTTCTTTACTTTTTGTGCTATAATAAAGATGAACGATTGAACGAAAGAAAGGATGATCGATATGATCGGGCTCGGAACATGGAGCGCAAAGGTAAATGCCCTGATGATGACGTTTGAAGGAACGGTGGAGATCCGCGACAAGGGCGGCGAATATGAGTTCATTTTCCATCTGCCGGACCGGTTCAAGGGTGCGCAGATCCGCACCTTTGACATTGTGGAAGACGGCAACACCCTGCGCGGAAAGGGTGAGGTCTCGCTGTTTCCCGGGAAATTCATCGAAACGGAAGTGACCTTTGACGGTGACAAAATGACCGGCAAGATCACGGTCCCCTTTTTGGGGAACTCCACCTTCAAGATCAAGGACGGGCACCGCATCGCCTGAAGGGCCGCCGCATTTTGCAAAGAACAACAGGGAACAGAGAATTGGACCTCTGTCCCCTGTTTGTTTTTCTTCGATGGATTCCGGCCGGTGATTTGTACTGCTTTGACAGCGGTGCCGCAGCCGATCATCACCTGCGCAGCGCGCTTTTACTTCCCGACGCAAAAGCTGGCAAACACCTCGTCCAGCACCACGTCGCTCACGCGCTCCCCGGTCAGCGACAGCAGCGCCTCGATTGCGCCGTCGATGCTGACATTCACGGCGTCCAGCGTCATGCCGGCGTTCAGGTCGTCCATGGTTTGCGCAACAAGGGCCAGCGCGGTTTCGGCGTCTTTGCGCTGCCGTTCGGTGGACAGCATCGCTTCGCCCGTGTCGACGTCCGCGGTACCCAGCAGGTCGGCAGCGGCAGCCTCCAGCGCCGCAAGGCCGTCGCCGGTTTTGGCACACAGGGGCACGCAGCAGGCGATCTTTGCCCGGATGCGCGCGTCGTCCGCCCGCTGCGGCAGGTCAGTCTTGTTGAGCACGGCAATCGTGCGGCGCCCGCTGCACAGCGAAAGGATCGCGTCGTCTGCGGCATCGAGCGGGGCGCTCATATCAAACACCGCCAGCACCAGTCCGGCGCGTGCCACACGCTGCTTTGCGCGGTCCACGCCGATCTGCTCCACCAGGTCCGCCGTGTCATGGATGCCGGCCGTATCCGCCAGGTGCAGCACCAGCGATCCCAAGCGCACCGTCTCTTCCACCACGTCGCGCGTGGTACCGGCAATGTCGGTCACGATGGACTTTCCGTACCCCGACAGCAGGTTCATCAGTGCGCTTTTGCCGACGTTCGGCTTGCCGATGATGGCCGTTTCCACGCCCTGGGTGATCGCGGCGCCCGCGTCAAAGCGGTCAAGCAATTTCTTCAGTCCCGATCGCACCTCCTCAAGCGTCGCCAGAATGCGCCCGTTTTCCAGTTCGTCAATTTCATCGTCCGGGTAATCCACCCATGCGCCGAGCTGCGCCGAAATCGCCACCAGACGCGACCGCAGCGCGGCGATCTTTTTGCTCAGCGCACCGTCCAGTTGGGTCAGCGCCGCCCGGGCGCCCGCGTCGCCCTGCGCCTCGATCAGCCGCATCACGGCCTCGGCCTCGGTCAGGTCCAGCTTGCCGTTCAAAAATGCCCGCCGGGTGAACTCGCCCGGGCCGGCCGGGACCGCACCGCTTGCCAGTACCGCACGCAGCACCTTTTTCAGTACGAACAAGCCGCCGTGGCAGGTCAGTTCCACCACGTTTTCACCGGTGTAGCTTTTCGGTGCGCGAAAGACCAGCGCCACGACCTCGTCCACGGTTTCGCCGGCAAAAACAAGCTTGCCGTGTGCGGCGCGGTAGCCGGGCAGCTCAATCAGCCGGCGCGGCCCGGTGGGTACAAACAGGCGGTCGGCAACGGCAATGGCGTCGTCGCCGGAGATGCGGATGACGCCCAGCCCCCCGGCGGCCTGCGGGGTGGAGATGGCGGCAACGGTTGCGGACATAAATACGCCCCCTTGCAAAGGATGTGGATAGTATAGCAGGTTTTGCGGGAAAAAGCAAGCCGCACCACGCGGGTGCGGCAAAGAAAAGATTTATTTGCCTTTTGCTTTCATTACCACAGGATCAGACCATGCGCCATTATAAATCACACCACTCTGAATCGCAACTGCGCGAACGCGGAATGTCTTCTTTGTGTTCTTCGGAATCGTGGAGTCTCCCAAAGCTGTGCCCTTGGCGGTGCCATACTCATCCCATGATTTCGTGTTCTTATTGTAGCACTGAACTTCATAGGACGTTGCGCCAATCACTTTGTCCCACTGGAAATTGATGCCGGGCTTGTCCTGTTGCTTCAGGCCGGTCACCTTGCCCAAATAAACTTTATAAGTCAGCTTTTTCGTTCCGGTATAGTTCCCTTTAAAGATGACCTTGACATAATGCTTACCGCATTCCGATCTATTCTCGTAATACTTCACCTTATAGTCCACATTCTTTTTCAGCGTCTTGCCTTCGCTGTCTTTAACGATGACTTTCGGCGTGATCGTTTTGCCGTTGTAAATGTACTTCACCTTATTTAGTTTAACGGTTGTGATCTTCGCAATTGATTGTGATGATTTAATGTCTCCGCAAGTAGCGCATTGCTCAATGATTTTGCCCTCACTGACCATGCTGGCCTGACTCAAAATCTTTTTGTAAGTGTGCCCAACCGGAGGAATATACTCTTCGTTGCCCTTTGTGCCGCAAATGGTGCATTTCTGATATCTCAGGCCGCTCATTGTGCAAGTCGGGTCTTTACTGGTATACCATTGTTCACCAAAGGAATGCCCCGTTGCAGGAATCACAGTCACATCTTTCTTGACGCCGCAAGTCAGGCAGTGGTGAGACTTCAAACCGGATGTTGTGCAAGTGGCAGCCTTATCAACAATCCACTCGACCGAATAATTGTGCGCAACCGTAGGAATTTCGGTTTCAACACGATCACCGCAAACAGAACAAATCTGAACCTGAATTCCCGGCACAGAACAAGTCGGCATCCGCTCGATTGTGGCTGCGCCGAGCACATGATCCGTACTTCTGGAACGATACACTGTCGTTGCCACCGGGACACATTTTTCAGACGCAACAGCCTCGATACCGTTTGTAATATCAGATTGCGAACAAAGCTGCGCGGCAGACAATCTGTAATAAGAATAGACCATCGTCTTACTTCTTGTCTGATAACGGTACTGCGTCTTGGTGCCGCCATAATAATAGCTGCCGCAGCTCTTTTCGCATTTCTGCTCACCGTCAGAAATGCTGAGACCGGTTTCCGGTGAAATACGATCAACTGTCAGTTTCTTTGTTGAATAAAGCGTGTGCGGACCATATTTACCATAAGCGTAGCCCGTGCTCGGTGCAAAGTTGCCTTTCCCATCGCAATAATGGTAATAGTAATAAACGGTTCTGGTTTCAACATTCTTGGTATCGCTGCTGCTCTGCGCAGTCGTGCTCCAGCCGCTCCATGAACCCCAAGTGCCATAAGAAACCGAGGAACCGGACTGAATCCAGCCGTCAGAAAGCGATGCATTTGTGCTGGTGGTTGTTTCTCTTGTCTGATATTTGTAGTTGCCGCTCTTGGCCTCAATAGCAAGGCCCGGTCGCTCCTGGGGCTGTGTCTCGCTCCATGCGGACCACTGGCTTTCACTGCAGGAAGCATTTGCCGTGAAAGCCATCAGAGCACACAATGCGAAAACCACAAATAAAAGCACTGCCAAAGTTGTGAGTTTGTTTGATTTTTTCATTGCTTTGTTCATCCTTTCGTTTGTTTTATGGTTCTGTTGGACCTGTTTCCGTTGGAACTGATGAAGAATTTTCGGAACCGTTTCCACCGGTCCCACTATTACCTCCACCCGTGCTGCTTCCATCTGAAGCAGTTCCACCAGTATTTCCACCGGCATTTCCACCTGTATTACCTTCACCCGAGCCGCTGCCCGTGGATTGTGACGTGCCACCGCTATTCGCCTGCGTGTTCGCTCCACCTGTGGAGGAGGTTCCTGTCTTTGTGCCGGTTGTTGTGTTGCCATTGTTTTTTGGCGTGGTTTTTGATGTTTCACTGTTCGACTTCGTCGATTCTTTGGTCGAAGACGCCGGCTCGGTCGTGATCGTTTCGCTTTTCGGCGTTGTCGATTCTTTTGACGTCGGCGTGGTCGGTTCAGTCGACGCTGTGGTCGTCGGCTCGGTTGTCGGTTCCGTGGTGTCGGTTTTATCCAAAGTCGGAACAGAAACCGGGTCTGCATTCCCGATGTCCGCGTCGGATACGGGGTTGCCTTTGTCATCGCTCAAGGATTCGCCATCCGTGCCGGTCACAGGGTTGCCGTCCGCATCGGTCAAAGTGGGTTCGTTGTCCTCCTCTGCCGCGTATTCGGCGTCGTCGGGAACAGAGGCCGCAGCGGTACTCTGCTCGGCTGCGCTGCGCGTTGCCCCGGAACGGTTCGCCCGCCACACCACCACGCCGGCAGTACCGACAATCAGCAGCGCCAGGATCAGCAGCGCGACTTTCAGGGACCGGCCGCGTTTTTTCGGCAGATAGTCCTCGACCGGCAGATCGATCGGCTGCGGGGGCTTTTGTTCGCCCGGCGGATTGCGGTCCCCCGGATGGGGCGGGGTTTCCCGATCGATTTTGATCACCGGCCGGACCGGGGACCCCGTCTGCGTCTTGTCCGGGTCGCCCGCAGGCAAAAACGGCGAAAGCGCGTGCAGCAGCTCCCCGACCGTCTGATAGCGCAGCTCTTTGCGCGTTGCCAGGCCGCGCATCAGCACGGATTCCAGTGCGGGATCAATCCTGACGCCCAACTGTGACGGCGGCCGCAGCGTGTCGTTCATCACACGGTTGACCGCGTCCGGCGGCTTCTGGCCGGTGATGCACCGATAGAGCGTGGCGCACAGCGCATAGATATCGGTCCATGCACCCTGCTGTCCGTGGCTGACGTATTGCTCCGGCGGAGCATAGCCGTGCTTGAGGATCACGGAGACGCTGCTGTCGTCATACAGCATCGCGTCTGTCACCGCGCCGAAGTCAAAGAGCTTGACGCCGTTTTCGGTCAGCATGATGTTGTCCGGCGCTATGTCGCGGTGAATCATGTTGGCCTGGTGCACCTTTTGCAGCGAGCAGATCACCGGCGCCAGCAGGTCCACAGCCTCCTGCGGCGCAAGATTGCCCTCGCGCTCCAGATAGGAGCGGAGCGTTTCGCCGTCAAGGTATTCCATCACGATGTATGCCGTGGCGTTGTCTTGCACATAGGTCCGGAACTTTACAATGTTCGGCACGTCCTTCAAGTTCACAAGCGCCTGCGCCTCACGCAGAAAGCGCCGCTTGCCGCGCTCAAAAACGTCTTGCTTTCCGGTCCCCACGCTGCAGACCAGGCTTTGCGACACCTCGTTGTTGCGATGCACCAGCCCGCTCGGATAAAACTCCTTGATGGCAACCTTCTGGTCAAACTTTCGGCCGATATAGGTGATACCGAAGCCGCCTTCTCCCAACGCGGCGCCCACGATATACCCGTTCTTGAGCTTCGTCCCGGGACGAAGATGGTGCGGTGGCGCCTCTTGCGTCAAATCACATCCGCAATGCGGGCAAACGGCTTCGCCCGCCTCGATGGGTTCCATGCAGCATTTGCAGTATTCCATGCTTCACCACCTCCCCTTCCTCTTCGTTTTTTTTCAAAACAGATGTGTTGCCGCCGAGTGGTTGCACGATTCGACACCTCTTTTTATATAAGCACAGATTGGTTAAAATGTCAAGCGAAATGGGATGAACGGTCGTTTTTTGCGGATGAACGGTCATTTTGGCATTGACCGCAGCATAACGTCCCATGTGCGGCACGCAAAAAGGAACGCGGCCCTTGCGCTTTTGTTCGTTTTGTGGTACGATTACAGCAGCTCAACCAATGGAGGGATGTCCTGTGAAATCAAACAAAGCGCAACTGGATCGCATTCAAAAAGCGGAACAATGTTTTGACGCCTGCTGCATCGCCGTGCGCGAGCTTGCCGCCGCGCTGGAAACATTTGAAAAAACGCTGCCCGCCCTGCAGGCGCTTGACGCCTATTATCAGGGCGGCGACTGGCTGCGCGACTACGCGGCGGACGAAGCCGGGCTGCTGCCGCCAGACATGAAACGCGGCGTGCTGTCGCAGGACGCGCCGGGCGATCTTTTGGACGACGTGTGCGACGCCGCGCGTCAGATGGAAACCCTGACCGAAAAGCTCAGAGGAATCGGGCTTTACAGCGCGTCGATATAACGGCAGGCCGCCAGCGCCGCAACCGTGCCGTCCGCCGCCGCCGTGGTCACCTGGCGGATCGCCTTGCTGCGGCAGTCGCCCGCGACAAACACGCCCGGCGTTTTGGTCAGGCACCGCTCGTCGGCATCAAAGTAACCCCAGTCGTTCAGCGCCGCAAGGCTGCGGAACGCTTCATTTTCCGGAATCAAACCGATGGCAACGAACAGACCGTCGCAGGCCACGGTCTCTTTCACACCGTCTGTTTCGATCTCAACGCCCGAAAAAACACCGTCAGCCGTCAGCAGCCGCGTGATTGTCACGCCGGTGCGCGCGCTGACGTTTTTTCTTGCAAACAGGATATTCTGCAGCGTCTGCTCCCCGGTGAAGGCCGGCAAGTCCTGCAGCATGATGACGCGGCTGCATTTGTCAGACAGCAAAATCGCTTCCTGCAGCGCGGAGTTGCCGCCGCCGGCGACGCAGACCACCTTGTTCTTGTAAAAGTCGCCGTCACACACCGCACAGAACGAGATGCCTTCGCCCACAAGGTCGTCTTCCCCGGGCAGGCCGAGCATGCGGTGCCTGACGCCGGTGGCAAGGATCACGGCGCGGCCCTCATAGACGCCGCCCTCTTCGGTGCGCACGGTCTTTTTGTCGCCGTCCGCTTCCACGGCGGTCACGGTTTCAAACTCGATCTCGGCGCCCTGCTCCAGGATCTGCGAAAGCATTTTGTCAGCCAGCTCGTTGCCGCTCATCGTCAGCGTGCCGGGAAAATTCTCGATCTTGGGTGAATGCGTGATCTGGCCGCCAAAGCCGGCTTTTTCGATCACAAGCGCCTGCTTGCCGTTGCGCTGGGCATACAGCGCCGCCGTCATGCCGGCCGGGCCGCCGCCCACGATCACGATATCGTACATACGATCTCCTCCTCAAAAAGCGGGAAGGGTCGCCCCTCCCCGCTTCCGTGATTCTGTTTTTTATTTTTTCATCAGCCAGCCCTTGATGTCTGACACGCCGCGGAATTTTTCAAACCCGCCGTCGGTCAGGATCACCAGGGTGGGCGCCTGGCGGACGCCGTATTTTGCAACCAGCTCCGGCTCTTCGTCGGCATTGAGCGCCTGATATGCCACGCCTGCCTTGTCAAGCAGCGCGGCCGCCGCCTTGCAGTTGGGGCAGGTCGCCGTTTTGAACAGCAGCACGTCTGCCGTCTGCACCGCCGGTGCCGGGGCGGCAGATTCCGCCGCCGCAGGAGCGGGATGATCCACCGGCGCGGGGTTCGGCCCGGTGTGGGTCAGATGCGAATGTCCGATGTCGTAAACCTTGCGGTCTTTGAATTCCTGCGCCTTGCCGTCGTTCCAGTTCTGGATCGGGCGATAATACCCGGTGATGCGGCTGTTGACCTCGGTCTTGGCGCCGCAGATGGGGCAGGTGTACTGCTCGCCGGTCAGATAGCCGTGATCCTTGCAGACGGAATAGGTCGGCGACATGGTGTAATACGGCAGCTTGTAGTTTTCGGCGATCTTGCGCACCAGGTTTGCGGCCGCTTTCCAGTCCGGCAGCTTTTCGCCGAGGAAGGCGTGGAACACCGTGCCGGAGGTATAGAGCGTCTGCAGATCGTCCTGAATGTCCAGAGCGGAGAAGATGTCTTCGGTGTAACCGACCGGCAGGTGCGACGAATTGGTATAATACGGCGCGCCGTTCATATTGGCCGTGATGATATCCGGGAATGTCTCTTTGTCATGCTTGGCAAAGCGATAGGTCGTCGATTCCGCCGGCGTCGCTTCCAGATTATACAGGTCGCCGTACTGCTCCTGATAATCAGACAGACGTTCGCGCATGTGGTTGAGCACGTCGCGGGCAAAACGCTGCACCTTCGGGTCCGTCAGGTCGGCGCGCAGCCACTTTGCGTTGAGGCCGACCTCGTTCATGCCGATCAGGCCGATCGTGGAAAAGTGGTTTTCAAACGTGCCGAGATACCGCTTGGTATAGGGATACAGGCCCTGATTGAGCAGCGTGGTGATCACGGTGCGCTTGGTCTTCAGGCTGCGGGCGGCAATGTCCATCAGATGATCCAGCCGCTTGTAAAAATCGGCCTCGTCTTTTGCCTGGTACGCGATGCGCGGCAGGTTGATGGTCACCACGCCGATGGAGCCGGTCGATTCGCCGGAGCCGAAGAAGCCGCCGGACTTTTTGCGCAGCTCGCGCAGGTCCAAACGCAGACGGCAGCACATGGAACGCACGTCGCTCGGTTCCATATCGGAGTTGATATAGTTGGAAAAATACGGCGTGCCGTACTTCGCGGTCATTTCAAACAGCAGCTTGTTGTTTTCGGTTTCGCTCCAGTCAAAGTCGCGCGTGATGGAATAGGTCGGGATCGGGTACTGGAAGCCGCGGCCGTTGGCGTCGCCCTCGATCATGATCTCGATGAACGCCTTGTTGACCATGTCCATTTCCTTCTGGCAGTCGCCATAGGTGAAATCGACCTCTTTGCCGCCGATGATGGCGGGCAGGTTTTTCAGGTCGTTTGGCACGACCCAGTCCAGCGTGATGTTGGAAAACGGCGCCTGGGTGCCCCAGCGGCTGGGCGTGTTGACGCCGTAGACAAACGACTGCACGCACTGCTTGACTTCCTTTTGCGACAGGTTGTCGATCTTGACAAAGGGCGCAAGATAGGTGTCGAACGAAGAGAATGCCTGGGCGCCGGCCCATTCATTCTGCATGATGCCAAGGAAATTGACCATCTGATTGCACAGCGTGGACAGATGGTTTGCCGGCGAAGACGTGATCTTGCCGGTGACGCCGCCAAGGCCCTCCTGAATGAGCTGCTTCAGGCTCCAGCCCGCGCAGTAACCGGTCAGCATGGACAGGTCGTGCAGATGGATCTCGGCATTGCGGTGGGCGTTGGCAACCTCGTCGTCATAGACCTCGCTGAGCCAGTAGTTGGCGGTGATGGCGCCGGAGTTCGACAAAATCAGGCCGCCGACCGAATAGGTGACGGTCGCATTCTCTTTGACGCGCCAGTCGTTGATCTTGAGATAGTTGTCAACGATGTCTTTGTAGTTGAGCAGTGCGGAATTGATGTTGCGGACCTTTTCACGCTGTTTGCGATACAGAATGTAGGCCTTGGCCACATCGGCATAGCCGGATTCCGACAGCACCTTTTCCACGCTGTCCTGAATCGCTTCCACCGAAACCTTTTCATCCTTGATCTTGCTTTCAAAATCTGCCGTCACATGCAGCGCGATCAGGTCGATCACGCTGGGGTGCGACTGCTTGCCCTGCGCTTCAAAGGCCTTGGCGATGGCGGCGCTGATCTTTGCGATATCAAACTCGGTCACGCTGCCGTCGCGTTTAATGACCTGGTACATAAAATTTTCCTCCCTCGTGATAATTCTTTCAAGCCAGGTTGCGTCTGTTGACGCTGCAAGAAGCATTGTATCACGAAGAAGGCGTTTTGTCAATATATTCGGTCAAAAAATTTAAAAAGCACAATATCTTGTGATTCTTTCAAAAATCATTCCACGCCGCGCAGCCGGGTATCGGCAACATAGCGGCGCGCAATGGCGGCATAGGCTTTCATATCGTCAAACGACGGTGCGCTCAAATTGCCGAAGGGCACGGTGTCGCGGTCGGTGAACCGCTGCAGAAAATAGCGCTTTGCGCCGCGGATCATTTCACCCATGCGCTCAAAATCTTCGGCCTCATGGAATTCCCGCACAACGGTGGTGCGAAATTCATAATCCATCTGCCCGTTCATCAGCAGGCCGATGCTTTCCTTGATGCGCCCCAGGTCCACCGTGTGCAGGCCGCAGGTTGCGACATATTTTTCTTCGCTGTTTTTGATATCCATCGCCACATAGTCCACCAGACCGGCGTCAAGGAGCCCCTGCAGCCGCGCGGGGTGGTACCCGTTGGTATCCAGCTTGACGCGGTACCCTTCGGCCCGGATACGTTCGATCAGCTCCGGCAGCCCCGGGTGCAGGCACGGCTCGCCCCCCGTGATGGCAACGCCGTCCAGCAGCGGCTTGCGCCGGCGCAAAAAATCGATCAGGTCGTCGTCCTCCATCACCGGCTTTGCGGTGCCGTCTGCCAGCTCATAGTTGTGGCAGAACGGGCAGCGGAAATCGCAGCCGCCCAAAAAGACCGTGCACGACACCACGCCCGGAAAATCAAGCAGCGTCATTTTTTGCAGTCCGTGGATTTGCATTTTGTCTTTCCCCCGTTCAAATGGTTGCAAGGATATGCAGGTTGCGCAGTTCTGCGTCGGTGATGTGGTCGTTGACCGAATAGGCGTGCTTTTCCAGATCGCCGCAGATCGCGTCCGTCAGGTTTTGCGCCCGCAGCGCGTCGATCACGTCGGCACACACGCCCTCGATCGCGTCGTATTTTTCTTCTGCCAGCGCGTTGTCGTTGCCGGTGGTCAGCAGGTACTCAAAAATCTCCGCCTCCAGCGAATGCTCAGGCAGCGCCCGCAGCGCGCGGAACGACCACTTATAGTATGGCGCATAACGGCGGTTCAGCAGAAAGATCACCGCCGCGGCATGTTTGACAAATTCAAACACGGCCAACTGCGCGGCAGCCTCTTCGCCGTGCAGCAGGCAGCGCCGGAAGTTATATTGCCCCGCCTGCGCCATGAGCAGCAGATGGCCGGCCAGTTTCTTTTGCCGCACCGGTTCGGGGTACGTTTGCAGACGGTCGCGGATGCACGTCACTTCGCCGAAGTTATCAAAATAGACGGCGCCGTTGGTCGCTTCGGCCAGCGAATGCTGCGGCACGGTGAGCCACTGCTGCAGCGTCAGCGCACCGTCGGGCGCGCCAACCGTGTCGGTAAAGAATTCCGCCGTGCGCAGCACGCCCCTGCGCGGCCCGCCCACCGGGGCCAGTAGCGACCGCCGCAGGCCCATATACTCCTTCGGCAGCCTGGCATAGGCGCGTTCCAGCAAAAAGGCCGTGCGCCGGTCCACCACGTCCTCGCCCGGCAAAAACAGACAGAACCCCGGTTCAACGTCGTGGTCGGCAGACACGGCGTCGTCAAAGCCGAAGCACTCCGACCCGCTGCCGAACAGCCCGGCTGCAAGGTATGGCAGCACCTGTGGAAAGTCGCGCTCCAGCATCGGGCGGCCAAAGGTTTCAAAATAGGACCGCGACGTTTCAAGCGCGTTCATAAATGGCCTCCGATCTCTTTTTCAATTCATTCGCCGCAAGGAAATAGCCGTAATAGGAAAAGGCGGGCGCACATTTTTCACAGACGAAGGCATAGTAGCCGTCCCGCGGAATGCCCGGCGTGTTCAGCAGATCATATGCCCGGTCCAGCAGCGCGTCGATCTCCTGTTCGGCCGCGTCGGCGCCCAGCTCGGCTTTCTTGGCGTCTGCAATGTTCAGGCAGGTGATTGCCTGCTCCAATGCGCCGTGGTCTGCGCTTTTCATCACATGCAGCGCCTTGTCAAACAGCGCATACGCTTCCCCGTACCGCCCGAGCGCCGTCAGGGTCAGCCCCATGTTGTTATACAGACCGCCCAGCTTTTCCGGCGCCACAGACCCAACCGCCTCATATGCGGCGGCCGCCTGCTCAAACAAAGCAAGGGCGCGCTCGTTTTCGCCAAAGGCGTTGCAGGCCGTGGCGGCGTTGATATATGTGGTTCCGGCGGTGACGGTATTTTGCAGTTTCAGCTCGTCAACCAGCCGCAGTGCCGCTTCGGCGTGCTCAAATGCACCGTTGCGGCTGCCGGTTTTGCGGTAGTGGCCGACCAGCTCGTTGTGAATCATCAGCGCGCCGCCCCTGTCGTGGCCGGCCTTTGCCTCTTCCAGCCAATACTTCAGATGGCGCTCTGCCCCGGCGTAATCGCGGCGGCTCATATAATCGTCCAGCTTTTCAATGATGCGCCCCTGCGGCACCGGCTTCACCTGCTCCATCCCGACCGGCATGTCGCAAAGCAGGCAGCGCGGCTCCAGATAATCCTCCGGCTGCAAAAATGAATCGTTCATGGTGTTCTCCTTCAATCAAAGCTATGCACTCTGGCGCACAGCGGGCTTTCAAACAAATTGTGCGATGTGAACCAGTTGTAGGACCGGCAGCCGCCGGCACACACCGCCCCGTGCGGACAATCGGCACACGCGCCGGTCAGCTTTTTCGCATCAAATCGGCGGTTATAGGCAAACGCGGCGGGGTCCGTCCAGATGTCGCGCAGCGAACGCTGCCGCAGGTTGCCCTCGTTGAACCGCGGGTCATACATGGATTCGCAGCCGCGCACGTTGCCCACGCTGTCGATCCCGATGCCGGACAGACCCGCGATGCAGCCCGTGAAGCACGCGCCCGGTTCGCCGCGGACATTGCCCTCCTGCGGGGTATAATAGCCGATGTTGTCAGCCACGCCCACATAAAACGGCGCGGTATCCGCCACGTCGTTGACGAAGCGCAGTACCTTTGCCGCATCAAAGCGCACGTTCAGATGGTTGCTTCCCGCGTTGCCCATGGGCGCGCAGGCCTGAATCTGCCACGCAAAGATCGGGTACTGCCTGAGCGTTTCATAAAACTGCGGCAGCAGCGGCGCATTGTCGGCGCGCAGCGCACTGATCACCGAGGTCGGGATCGCCGCCTTTGTCAGCGCGTCGATTGCCGCGAACGCCCGGTCAAAGCTGCCCGGCTGACGAAAGGCGTCGTGCACCTCCCGCGGCCCGTCGACCGACACGGCGACCGATTCCACACCGGTGCGCCGCAGGTCCGCAATGATGCCCGGCGTCATCTGAAAGCCGTTGGTGATGATGGCGGTCTGTACGCCGCGGCCCGTCAGCGCCGTCACGATGGTCGTCCAGTCGCGGCGCAAAAAGACCTCGCCGCCGATCAGCGACACCCGGCGGCAGCCGAGCTCTGAAAGCTGACGCGCCACATCCACACACTCTGCGGTGCTCAATTCATTTTCACGCGCGCGGCCGCCGGCAGACCCGCAATAGGCGCAGCGAAAGCAGCACGCCAGCGTGATCTCCCACACGCAGGTCCGCAGCTGAAACGGAAAGTCATCGTGTCGGTTCATGCGTTCTCCTCATCCGCTTTCAGCGGGCAGCCGCAGGCGGCACAGGCAGCGTCGCCCTCTGACACGACCGCACCGCACGCCGGGCAAACAAGCTGCACTGTCTGCGGCGGCGGACCGAACCGCTCGAAATACTCCGGCCCGGCATAGACGGCCTCATACATCTTGATCGGAAGGCGCGCCGCCTGTTTTTCTTCGCGGCGCAGTCGGCCTTTCAGCCTTCGACCAAGCGAAGGCGCAGCATAGACCGGCTTTGGGCGACCGATGTCTTCCGGCGCTTTTGCCGTATGGTTCCACGGGTAGTCCTTTTCTTTCATTCCGGTTCACCTGCTTTATTCATTATAATATTATTGTATCGTTCCTCTTTCAAAATGTCAATGGGCTGCAAACAAAAAGCACGCCGTCAATTCCGATCGACAGCGTGCACACGGTTTTATAACATCGTTTGGATCAGCTCGTGCAGCGCATGATCGCTGAACGGCTTGGGATAGCCTGTGATGCGTGCCTCGTCCTGGGCCTTGGTCACGATCTCGTCCAGGTCTTCCGGCAGCACACGGATCGCTTTGACGTCGATGCCGGCGCCGGCGATCAGGCGGTCAAGCGCGTCGATGAATGCGTCGGCGCTGTCACCGCAGCCGACAGCCTTTGCAAGCACCTGCAGCGGCGCATCCACATAGGGACGTGAGGCGCGCAGCACGCCGGTCAGCACTGCGGCAATGGCAAGGCCGTGCGGCAGGTGATAGTATTCGCCCAGACGGTGCGCAATGGCGTGGACATAGCCCGTGCTGGCGCGGCGGAACGCGATGCCGGCCCTGTGCGACGCCAGAAGCAGCGCCTCACGCGCGGCAAGGTCCTGCGGATTTTCAAGCGCCTTTGGCAGCGCGCGGAAGATCGCGGCGGCGCTTCGGGGCGCTTCGGTCAGATCCTCCGCAAACGCGGCGGCATACAAGCTGACCGAGGCCTCGATCAGGTGGCTCAGCGCGTCGATGGCCGTGCAGGCGGTCGTCATCTTCGGCACGGTCAGGGTCAGTGCGGCGTCCAGCAGCACCACATCCGGCAGGAACTTGGTGCTGGCAAAGGGCTTTTTCTTGCCCTCTTCGTCGGTAATGACGGCGAAGAGCGTGACCTCGGAGCCGGTGCCCGCCGTGGTCGGCGCCGCGATGAACGGCACCGAACGGTTGGCCTTGGAGTCCACCTTGCAGATGTCGTCCACGTCGGCGCCGGGGTTGCCCGCGCGCAGGGCCGTGATCTTTGCAAGGTCCAGCACAGAGCCGCCGCCGATGGCGATCACGCCGTCGCAGTGCGCGGCAGTGTAGGCGTCAAGAATTTTGTCTGCGTCGGGCAGCGTCGGTTCGCCCGCAATGTCGGTAAAGATTTCGTATGTGTCGATCTCGGCCAGCGCGGCCTGCACAGACGGCATGGTCATTGCAGCGTCAAAGGTCAAGATCAGCGGGCGCCGCATCCCGAGCGCGGCGGCATTTGCAGGCAGCTCGGCAATGCAGCCAGGCCGCGCGACCGTTTTGCTTTGCTGCAGTTCCGCGTCGCGCAGAACGCCGAGGAACAGCTTTTGAATATAGGTCAGCGTGCCGCCGGTCTCGCGCATCGGCACGGGCGTATAGGCGTCGTAACCGAGGCAATGATTCCCGAGCTTCAGATAGCGTGCGTCGGGCGCCGTCCATGAAAAGCCGCAGTCACGCAGGGCATTGACCGTAAACTCCGTCCCAAGCTCGACGTTTTCGCTGCGCGCGGCGATCAGGGAATAGAATTCAAACACATGCACGTCGCGGTCGTCGGTGTTGGCCATGACGGTTTCGATCGTTTCGGCGGTGGACGCCTCACGGTACGGCACGCCGAGCAGGCGGAACATCTCGCGCGTCGGCAAGTACTGCGGGTTGATGATATGATAGATCTCATTGACCTGCGGCTGCAGCGACAGCGCCGTCACGGCGGCCGCCGCCTCGTCGATGGCTGTCAGGTCCATGGGGTACTTGTCCATGTTGTCGTTGACAAGGCCGAGCTTTAAAATAGAGCGGACGCGGTGCAAAAAGCCGTTGTCGCCCGCGTTCGGCTGAAAAACGCCGTCGCTCTGCCGCCACGTCAGGTTGCCCATGCGGAAGATGTTGGCCGCAAGGCCGTCTTTGCGTGCCTGCAGCACGGCGCGCTCGGCTTCATACTTGCTGTGGATATAGACGTTGTCGGCATAATGCTGGCCGATGTAAAGCGTTGTCTCGTCCATGACGGCGTGCTTGTGGTCCTCGATCACGGTCCCCGCGCCGTGCAGACTCGTGGTGGACATGTGCTGCAGTACAGCGTTTGCCTGCACCGCAAAATCGATGACGTGCTTTGTGCCCTCCACATTGGTACGCGCCAGGTCGGCATAGTCGCCGGCATGGTGCACGTTCGCCGCCGTGTGAACGACCGTGTCGATCGTTTCGGCCAGCTCGTCAAACAGCGCTTTGGTCAGGCCGAGCCGGGGCTGCTCCACGTCGCCGATGACCAGATGCACGCCGGATACGTCCAGGTCGCCGAAATAATACTTCATGCGGCGCAAAAAGCGTTCGCGGGAGCGCACCAGCGCCCAGATTTCCACGTCGTGCGTCAGCAGTGCACGCAGCACATGCGCGCCCAAAAAGCCGGTGGCGCCGGTCAAAAGAATATGCTTTGCTTCGTCCGTGCGGGTCCCGCCGCGCGTTGCTTTGATCCAGTCATTGACCTCGGCTTCGTTTTGCACATCGGTGTCTTCCTGCAGCGCGTCGATCGCCGCCGCCAACAGGCCAAGGAACGGCTTGTCATAGACAAGCTGCGGCTCGATGTTCAGCGTCAGGGCAAACTCCACGGCCGACAGGCTGCTGCCGCCGAGGGCAAAGAAGTTGTCGTCAATGCCGACCTCGTCCAGCGAGAGCAGGTCGGCGGCCGCCGCGCAGACCTTTTTCTGCGTGGGCGTGACGGGCGGCGCGATTTTGCGCGCCTGCTTGGTATGCTCAAAGTTGCGGATGATCTTCATCGACGCGTTGCGGCGGAACGGCACTGGGCGGATCACATAGCGCGAGATGCGCTGGAAGGCGGCAAGGCCGCTGTTGACCCGCTGCAGCACCTCGATCATCAGGGCGTCCACATCGGTGACGGCGGCGGCCTTCAGCTCGTCCGCGTCAAGGAACACCTCGGCCACGATGGCGTTGCCCTCGCCGTAGCAGACGACCTCCTTGACCGCATGCTCGTTGGCAAAGCGGTCTTCCAATTGCTCGGCGGACACATTTTCGCCGTTATCAAGCAGGATGAGGTTTTTGCTGCGCCCGGTCAGGTACAAAAAGCCGTCGTTGTCAAAATGGCCAAGGTCGCCGGTCTTGAACCAGCCGTCGTCGGTGAAGGCTGCGGCGGTCTCTTCCGGATTCTTATAGTACCCCTTGAACACGGTGGGGCCGCGCACCAGCAGCTCGCCGTTGCGGATGACTGTTTCCATGCACGGGATGGGCTTGCCCACAGACCCGGCGCGCATGCAGAACGAAGCGTTGTTGGCGATGATGGGGGCGCACTCTGTCATGCCGTAGCCGTTGAGCACGGGCACGCCCGTCTTTTCAAAGCGGATGGCCAGCTCCGGCTCCAGCGGCGCGCCGCCGGAAATGACGTCGATGATGTTGCCGCCGAAAAAGGCTTTCACGGCCTGCTCTTCGGTCAGATCCTTGCGCGCTTCGGCAAATTTCAGCGCGCCGAACATCAGCTTTTTGGCAAGCTGCGGAACAACGGCCATGGACTCCGGCTTGAACAGGCGGATGTTGTCCATCAGATTGGGCAAGGCGTCGTTGATATAGATCTCTTTGCCCTTGGCGATGCCCTTGGTGATGATCGCCGTGAAGCAAAACGCGTGGCTCAGCGGCAGCACGCAAAGCAGCGTATGGGTCGGGCAGGCGACATGCACGCACGTTGCAGACAGCACAAAATTGCGGTGCGTCAGCATGACGCCCTTCGGAAAGCCTGTGGTGCCGGACGTGAACAAAATCGCGCACATGGCGTCGCCGTCCGGCTCGTCCGGGTACGCGCCCGCGTACTGCGTCAGAACGTCCTGCAATAACAGCGTGCCGTCAGGTCCTTTTTCATCAAGGAAGATCACGTGCTGCACCTGCGGCGCGTTTTCACGCAGCAGCGGCACCAAAGCGGCGTGCGCCTTGTCAAGGAACACGACCTTGCAGTCGGCAAAATCCGTCAGGCGGCAAAGTTGCTCCGGCGTTTCGTTGGCAGCCAGAGGCACAGCCACGCTGCCGCAGTTTGCCGCGCCGAAGTACGCCGTCAGCCAGGCGTAGGAATTCGCCGCGATGATGGCGGCGTGCGCGCCCTGCAGACCGTTCTGTACAAAGAAGCGGCCGAGTGCTTCGGTGTCGGCTTTGAACTGCGCATAGGTACGGCTGGTGATGCCGTCCGACGTTTTCCACGTCACGAACGGGTCCGCGCCGTAATTTTCCGCCGCATAGTCCACCATATGTTTCAGGCTGCGCAGGGTCGTCAAATCTTCCAGGATCATGAAACGTCCTTCTTTCCGGTCAAAAAATTCCTAACTAATTAATTATAGCACAAATCGTTGCGGGTTGCAATTCTTTTCTTAAACTTCCGGCTCAAACTGCGACAGCGACATAAAGTCCACCTTTTGCAGCCGGGTGCGCGGAATCTCGTCGATGAAACGGATGTCCTTCGGCACGCTGAAAACCGACAGGTTATCGGAGACCAGCTTTGTGATCGTCTCGCGGTAGGCGTCCTCGTCGCCGTCCTCACACTTCACCACAAACAGGCGCACGATCGGCTTGTCGCCGAGATAGCCCTGCACGGCGCAGCATTCCTGCACAAACGGCAGGTCCTCCACCAGCTGCTCGATGTCCACGGGATAGACGTTGTAGCCGGAGATGATAATGACGCGCTTTTTGCGGCCGATGAAGGTGACATAGCCCTCTTCGTCTATCTTGCCGAGGTCGCCGGTCAAAATCCATTTGGTGCCGTAGGCGTCGCGATAGATGCCGGTGTCGGCCGGGCCGTTTTTGGTCAGATAACCGTCCATCATGGACGCCCCGGTGATGACGATCTGCCCCACCTCGCCGGCGGGCAGCGCGCGGTTGTTGTCGTCCCAGATCTCAAAACGCAGGCCCTGGATGGGCTGGCCGATCGTGCCGGGCTTGTTGGCCCACAGGCGGTTGGCAGAGCAGACCGCGCCGCATTCCGTCAGGCCGTAGCCGGCGCAGAATTCCGCCTTGGAGCCGTTTTTGCGCATAACGGCATAAATCTTTTCCAGCAGCGTGGGGCTGACGAAATCGCCGCCGGAATACATGACGCTGATGTTTTTCAGCTCCGGCATGTCAAAGCCGGGGTGCTCCACAAGCTTTTTGTACATATTCGGCACGCCGTTGAATTCCGTGACGTGATAGGTCTTGATGAGCTGAATGAATACGTCGGGGTCAAACTTTGGCAAAAAGATCGCCCGCGCGCCCTTGTTGAGCGCGTTCAGTCCGCCGGCGCACAGACCGAAGGCATGGAAAAACGGCATGGCGCACAGTTCGGTGTCATAACCGATCTTCTGAATGGGGATATTGACCGCGCCGAGACCGTAGATCACACTGTTGAGCGCGAAGTTGGACAGCTTGATCGTGCGGCTGCGGCCGGTGGTGCCGCCGCCGTTCATATAGACGGCGAGGTACTTTCTTCCCTCCGGCACGGAGTTGACGTGCTGGTGGGCGTAATGCCGCAGGATCGCCGGGTACTCATAGACGCTCACGTCGCCGGAGGAAAGCGCGCGCAGGGCCTCCTCGTCGATCGGGCAGACGGTCTTGTCCGGCAGGGCATATTCTTTCGGGGAGCAGAGGATCACGGGCAGACCCATCTTTTTCAGGAACGACGCGTATTTCGGCGCGAACATATCCAGCATCATGATGCCCTTGGAGTCTGTGAACTTCAGCAGCTCTTCCACGTTTTCGGGCGGCAGCAGCGGATGAACGAAGTTGACGATGATGCCCATCTTGTTCAGCGCCATAAAGGCGACCAGGCTTTCCGCATTTGTCGGCATAAAAATGGTGAAAACATCCTGCTCTTTCAGCCCCACCTCGCGGTGAAAGAACGCGGCCAGCGCTTCCACGTCGGCAATGAATTCGCTGCGGCTGTGGTCCCTGCCCATGTGGGTGAACAACGTATAGTCCCCATACTGCGCGGTGTTGCGGATGAAATACTTCCAGCAGGTGATGTCGGTCGGCGGATATTCCTTGGACTGCTGCGTAACGGGCATGTTTGTCATGAGATTGCTCCTTTTCTGCTTTTTGCATTTTAGTTTGTGCTATTATATCAGCACACTTTTAAAAAAGCAATGACAAATCTGCACAGTGTGTCACAATTTTAAAATATATTTTGAAATCTTCTTTTTTGAGAAAAGCGAAAAAACAAGGTGCGGAATGCCTCCGCACCTTGTGCTTCAATTTGATTGTATTCTTACTTGAGCAAATCGCCGCAGATTATGCGTCCGGCGTGAACTGCGACAGTTTCATGAAATCGACCTTTTGCAGCTTGGTACGCGGAATCTCATCGATGAACTGAATGTCCTTCGGAATGTTGAACGTCGACAGGTTGTCGCTGATGAGGGCCGTGATCTCTTCGCGGTACGCATCCTCGTCGCCGGCGCCCTTCTTCACCACAAACAGGCGCACGATCGGCTTGTCGCCGAGATAGCCCTGCACGGCGCAGCTTTCCTGCACAAAGGGCAGCGTGTCGACCAGCTGTTCGATGTCCACGGGATAGACGTTGTAGCCGGAGATGATGATGACGCGCTTCTGGCGGCCGATGAAGGTAATATAGCCCTCTTCATCCATCTTGCCAAGGTCGCCGGTCAAAATCCATTTGGTGCCGTAGGCGTCACGGTAGATGCCCGCGTCGCTGGGGCCGTTCTTGGTCAGATAGCCCGCCATCATGGATGCGCCGGTGATGACGATCTGGCCGATCTCGCCGCAGGGCAGCGCATGGTTGTTGTCGTCCCAGATTTCAAAGCGCAGGCCCTGGATGGGCTGGCCGATCGTTTCGGGCTTGCTGGCCCAGGGGCGGTTGGCAGAGCAGACCGCACCGCATTCCGTCAGACCGTAGCCCGGGCAGAACTCGGCGTTGGAGCCGTTTTTGCGCATGACGGCATAGATTTTTTCAAGCAGCTGCGGGCTGACAAAGTCGCCGCCGGAATACATGACCTTGATGTTTTTGAGCGACGGATCGTCAAAATCCGGGCGCTCCACCAGCTTTTTGTACATATTCGGCACGCCGTTGAACTCGACCACGTGGTTCGTCTTCATCAGGGCGATGAACTGATCGGCGTCAAACTTTGGCAGGAAGATCGCGCGCGAGCCCTTGCTGAGCGCAGACAGGCCGCCGGCGCACAGACCGAAAGCATGGAAGAACGGCATGGTGCACAGCTCGGTGTCATAGCCGATATTTTCCACCGGGGTGATGACGCCCGCAAGACCGTAGATCACGCAGTTGAGCGCATAGTTGGTCAGCTTGATCGTTTTGCTTTTGCCGGTGGTGCCGCCGCCGTTCATATAGACGGCGATGTAGCCCTTGCCCTCCGGCACGGAATTGACGTGCTGGTTTGCATAACGCTTGAGGATTGTCGGGTACTGATAAACATTCAGGCTGCCGGACGACAGGGAGCGCAGGGCTTCTTCGTCAATGGGGCAGGCCGTTTTGTCGCTGATCGAATATTCCTTCGGGGAACAGAGCACAACGGGCAGGCCCTTCTTTTTCAGCATGGCGGCATATTTCGGCGCAAACATGTCCAGCAGCATAATGCCCTTGGAGTGCGTGAAATCCAGAATCTCTTCCACACTTTCGGGCGGCAGCAGCGGATGCACAAAGTTGACGATGATGCCCATTTTGTTCAGCGCCATAAAGGTGATGATGCTTTCGGCGTTGGTCGGCATAAAGACGGTGAAGACGTCCTGCTCTTTCAGGCCGAGCTCACGGTGAAAGAACGCGGCAAGCGCCTCCACATCGCCGATGAATTCGCTGCGGCTGTGATTCTTGCCCGCATGAGAAAAGATCGTGTAATCGCCGTATTGGGCGCTGTTGCGGATAAAGTATTTCCAGCAGGTGATGTCGGTCGGCGGATATTCTCTGGATTGTGCGGTCACGGGTATTTTCAGCATAGTGGTTCCCCTCTTCAAATAGGATGCGAATAAACTTTGTTTTATTATAACAATTTCTCTTTTGAAAAGCAAGCACATCTTCAAACAATGTGTCACAATTTTAAAAAATAAGTCACAATTGAACCGTCCGGAAGATCGTCCTTTTGTTTGACAAGACGCCCGCCTTGTGTTAATATGAAAAAAAGCCGTTATATGGGAGGGCCATCCGATGAAGAAAGAATCCTTTTTCATGCGCACACCCGTCTTGTTCACTTCCCTGTTGCTTGCCGCGGCAGGCAGCAGCATGTTCCACGCACTACGCATGGTCTGGGTCTTTTATGATCCGGTGTTGCGCGTTATCGGCGGCGCCATGGGCGTGTTTGTCATCACGCTTCTGGTGATCGCGGTCGCGCTCACGCTGCTGTCGCTGCGCCTGTTTGACGTGAAAAAGAACGGCGCATCGCTCTGCCAAAGCAGGGTCTGCCGCATTCTCGGCGCGGCGGCGTTTGCGATGAGCGTGCTGTTTGTTGTTGCAGACATTGCGATCCTGATCTTTTCCGGCAGCGAAACCGACGTCACAGCGCTGCTGTACCTGAAAAAAGACCTGCCGGGCATTCTGCTGTTTTTTGCGGCGGTGCTGCTGCTGATCGTTCTGCCGAACCTCAAAAAGAGAGGAAAGGCGTTCCTCAGCGCCGGGCTTGCCGTCTGCTTCATTGCCGCGGGGCTGTGGCACATTTTCCCATGTATGCCGTACCGCATTGTGGCGGACCCCGTGGTGATGGATACTGGCGCCGATTACGCCGTGGTGTTTGCCACCAACAGTCCCGGCACCGGCTGCGTGCACTACAGCTTTGCGGGCGTTGACTACACCGTCTATGCGCAGCAGAACGGCCGGCGGATCGGCGACCGTCTGATCCACACGGTCCATGTTCCATATGCCCACCTGAAAAACAACAGCTATTCGGTCGAAAGCACCCGCGTGATCGAAGATTTCAGCTATGGCGGCCGGCAGGGAAAGACGGTCCGAAAAGGGCCCTATACCCTGCGCGTCAACGAAAGCGAAACGCAGACCTATCTGCTCATCTCTGACTGGCACACCCACCTGAAAGACGCCAAAACAGCGATTTCTCATCTGGGCGATTATGACGCCGTGCTGATGCTGGGCGACCCCGCAGCCGGCATGGACTTTGAAGCGCAGGCGGCAAAATACATCGTACAGTTCGGCGGCGACCTGACGGGCGGCGAACTGCCGGTACTCTATGTCCGGGGCAATCATGAAACGCGCGGCGCCTTTGCCGCAAAGATGCCGTCATACATCGGCTATGAGCAGTTGTATTACACAGCGCAGCGCGGCCCCTATGCCTTCCTGGTTCTGGACAGCGGCGAAGACAAGCCCGACAGCCACATCGAATACGGCGGCATGGCCGAGTATCGCACCGAACGCACGGAAATGATCGACTGGCTGCAGAACGTCCAGGTGCAAAGTGACAAGCTGATCGTGCTGACCCATGCGTGGCAGGTCAGCGAACCGGAGCACGATCTGTCGCGCGCGGCATGGGATGCATTCAGTGCACTGGGGGCGCGCTTTGTGATCAGCGGCCACACCCACACCTGCGAATTTCTGGACGGGGACACGGACACGAAAAAGGAATATCTCACGACATACCCGGGCATCACGACCTATATCGACGGCGGCTATAACCAATTCACAAAAACTTACATCGCGTCAAAGCTGACGCTTACGCCGCAGGGCGCACACTTTGAGGCCGTTGATCAAGCCGGCAGCGTCATCCAGAACGAGGTCCGAACCTGGTAAGACAAACCGCAAACCGATCCGCTGGGGCGGCACGCAGGTCATGACAAGCCGGCGTGCCGTTTTTTTGCCGAAACGCAGCAGCCTTTGGCCGCGGATCGCCGCCGCCGGGACACGCCGACGCAGTCGGCGCCCGTTCAAAGCCCGCGGATGCCTGGCCGAAGTTGCATACATCCGCTTTGAACGGCTGCGCTTCGGCAAGCCGAAGCGCGTCCCGGCGGCGGCCTCAACCGGTATGTCCGCCTGTCACGAATCAGATAATCGGCAAAGAAAGAGGGCTGCCCAACGGGCAGCCCCCAGCTTGTCGAAAAAGCATTTTTCGGCAAGCTGACAGACGTCGAGAAAGGCCGGCAGACGTCGTGTTTCTCGCCCCGAAGCTGTACAAAGGTACCGCGAGCGGGCGAGAACGCGGCGAATTTGCAATGAGCATCAACCAACCCATCCGGCTTGTTCGCGGATCGTTTTTATTTCCCGTCAAAAAAAGACCACTTGCAACTGTCATTTTGACATTGCAAATGGTCTGGCGACTTTATCGACAGTCTGACAGACGTCGAGAAAGGCAGGCAGACGTCGTGTTTCTCGCCCCGAAGCTGTACAAAGGTACCGCGAGAGGGCGAGAACGCGGCGAATTTGCAATGAGCATCAACCAACCCATCCGGCTTGTTCGCGGATCGTTTTTAATTTCTCGTCATAAAAGAAGACCACTTGCAACTGTCATTTTGACATTGCAAATGGTCTGGCGACTTTATCGACAGTCTGAGGGCTGCCCCAGCGGGCAGCCCCCTTTTTTGATTGTGTTGAACTCAGAAGGAGATCCTGAGCTTTGCAAAGATCGACTTGATCCATTCGATGATCTGACGGAAGAAGGCGATGAAGCCTCTGGGCGCAAGGCCGTCCTCTGAGAAGACGTTGCCGGTCGTGCCGTTGTCATCGACAAAGGACTGATAGAAGAAGTCGAACAGGCCCGCAAGGCCAACAAACGCCTTGTCGCGCTTGGACGCTTTCTCTGTCTCTGTCTTGATCAACTGCACTTTGCCGTTGTAGGTCGTCAGCCAGTCGGCGGTCTTTGCCGCGCCGGTCTGCAGGGCAACGAAGATGTAATACAGGATGTGCAGCTCGCTGTCAATGCCGGCGTTGGTGTTGCTGTAGGACACCAGGAAATCGATCAGGGCATCGGTGTACTCATACCCTTCCGGACTCAGCTCGACCTTTTCTCTGATGATGGTCTTGAGCTTCTGGGCGTTCTCGGCCGTTGCAAGCCAGTTGATCGCGAAGCGCAGGACGATCGTAACGGTATCCGCCTTGGATTCTTCGGTGTGGATCATCCGGTACGCCGGAAGGCCGGTCATGGAATCATAGGATTCCAGCTTGCCGGTCGTCATTTCTGCAACCGCGTTAAAGAGGACCGTGTCAAGTTCTTCGGAAGAACCTTCGCCGATCGCCGCAACGATCTTATCAAAGATCCACTGCATGTCGATCGTTTCAAGACCGTTCTCAAGGCCAATGTCTCTGAGCTTCAGCAGATCATAGATCATGGCGTAGAAGTCCTGATCCTTCATGGTTTCCGGAAGGATCGGGCGAATCGCCTCAAAGAGGGCGCAGACAGCGTTCAGCAGGTTCTTGAAGCAGGTGTCAAGGCCCTTGGAGTTGATGAAGTACGCAAGGTTCGGAAGAAGCTCGAAGATCTCGTCCGCCGGATTTTCAAAGATCGAATCCAGACGGTTGAACAGTGCGTTCAGGATCGGACGAAGCAGGGTGTCGGTGGAGGTGGCTGTGCTCAAGGATTCCGGCGTCGGAATTCCATCGCAGAAGAGCGCCTCAAGCACCGGGCCAAGGCCGTATCTGTAGCCTTCCGCACCGCGCAGCACCACCTGATCGTTGCCGGCCTGATCCAGGAAGAACGCAATGTCTTCGTCGCAAAGCAGCCACTTCAGGATCGGGAACAGCGGGTCAAGCATGCGGATGAGTTCGCTGGTGAACGCTGCTCTGTCGCCGTCGCTGAAGCTGTTGACCGCATAGTCGTTGTAATAGTCAAGGTTGCCGGTCACATTGTCCGAAGCATCCTTGCGCAGCGATCTCCACACGATGGCCTTGATCTGGGTCGGCAGGTCAATGCCGTAAACCGTTCCGAGACCGTCGATCTTGGCGATCGCACTCTTCAGGTAGCCGAGGATCGCTTCCAGGTTGGCCTTAGTATAGATGGATTCGCCGACATATTCATCCAGAAGCTGATCCAGCGACGTGATGAATTCTTCTTTGCCATCTTCCATCGTGTGCTTCTGCGACGTGATGCCAAGCAGCTGGATCATGTCGTCGACAAAGTCGTCGATGTTCTCGGCGATGTAAGCAGCCATCTCCTGGGTGAAGAGCGGACCGTAGCCCTTGTCAAAGAGTACCGTCGTGTTCATGCCGGAGAAGACCTTGCCGGTGTTCGCATCTTCGGTAAACAGCCAGTTGATCTGACGCATCTCGACTTCGCTCATGTTGAGCAGGTTCTTGATGAGCTGGTATGCGTTGTCGCCAAGCAGCTCTCTGAACGCCGTTTCGTTGCCGGGTTCTTCCACAACGTCAAGCAGCAGGCTTGCAATAATCGTCACAAGATCGTAACGGTTGTTTGTCTCGCTGTAGGTCACGGTGTAACCGGTCTTGCCGTCGGCGTAGGTGTACGCTTCCTTCTTGCCGAAGTTGAAGGTCGTGGCATACGTGCCGATCGGATCGTTCAGGTTGATGCCGGTCAGCTCTTCAATCAGGTCGAAGAAGAACGGGAAGGTCAGATTGTTGATGTCAAGGTTCTGCAGGGTCTCAAGGTCGGAAATCTTCGCAACCGCACCCTTGAGCAGATCGTTGAGATCCGGGGTTTCGCCGGTCGCCGCCTTGACCACCTCTTCATACAGGGTCCGCAGCGAAGTGATCGCATTGTTGATGGAGGCGCTCAGACCGTTTGCACTGATGAAGTAGATGAGGTTCGGCAGCATCGCCATGATCTGATCGACAGGATCGGCCAGAATGACGTCCACTCTGTCGCAGACCGCAGTCAAAAGACCTTCGACCAGCGCGTCGCTGTCAGCGAATTCACTGGCTTTCTTCGGGTTGCAGCCGAGCGCCTTCAGCAGCGGATAGAGACCTTCGTCATAACCGTTGGCACCGTTGACGATCAGGATGTCGTCACCGGCAGCCTTGCCTTCCGGTGCGCCGGCATAGACGAAGAACTTGTAGGAATCGCCAAGCAGCAGGAAGGACAGGACCTTGCCGAACGGAGTGAGCAGGGTCTTGAGCTCGTCGATGAACGCATCCTTCGTAAGCGCGCCCTCCGGAAGCTCCTCAAATTCGGTGATCGCGGACCAGTCAACGCCAAGAAGCTGATAGATCAGCTGTGCGGCACCCTCGCCGACCGTGCCGGCAAGCGCGCTGTCGATCGTTTCCACAAGCGCTTTCAGTGCGCCGCCGACGGCGTTGATCTTGCTTGCGCTGTAAAGATCGACCTTATCCGTCAACAGTGCGGACAGGGTATCGTAGTTCGCGTCGATTTCGTGCGCAACGCTGTTGGCAATGCCTTCCAGCTCGCCGTCCACATAAATGGCAGTGTCTCTTGTCCAGTTGTTCGGATAGCCGAGATAGGTCTGGTCAGAGCCCTGCGTATAATTCCAGTTGTATTCATAGGTCTTCGGCGTGACGCCTTCGGTCAAAATTTCGACGATCGGTTCGATCACGTCAGTACCGGCCAGCTCGCCCAGCTTCGCAGCGTTGTCGCCGTACTTCACGGTTTCAAGCGCAGCGGAGAGGATGCAGGTGATCACATCGCTGCGGTCACCGTCCGCAGAAGCGACACGGTATGCAGTGCCGTAAGCGGAATCGTAAGATTCAATCGCGCCAATGCGGTTGGTCTTCACATAGTTGATGACTTCTGCCGGGATCTCGATTCCGGTCAGATCTTTCACAAGGGCGGCAATGCCGTCGAAGGAAAGGTCGCCGATGTAAGAATCAAGCGTATTCTGAAGCTCGCTCAGGTCAAGGCCGTCGATGCCGAGGTCGTTGACCATGCCAATCAGCGTCGTCACAGCGGCAATCGTGTTGTTGACCGAGGCGGTAAGACCGTCCGCATTAATGAAGTACAGCAGTTCGGGAACAAGCGCCAGAGCTTCCGGCACAATGTTATCCAGACTCAGAATGTATTCCACACGGGTGAGAATGCCGTCTGCAACTTCCTTCATCAGCTGCGTTCCGCTGCCCTTCGCGTCTCCGGCGGCCGGGGCATCAACACCAAGCGCCTCCAACAGCGGGGCAAGGCCGTTCACATAGCCCTTTGCACCCGGGATGAGCAGGATGCTTTCGCCTTCTGTATCCGCCTGGGCAGAGGTCAGGTATTCAAAGTTCTTGCCGAGCAGCAGGAACCGGAACACACGGTCAAACGGCGTGAGGACACCGTTGCTGCCAAAGAGCGCATCAATGAACGAATCCTTATCGGTCACGCCGTAGGACGCGGTCTCTGCGTCGTAAGCCAGCAGGCCGCTGAAGTCAACGTCAACCACCTTGCCGATCAGGGTCAGGAGATCTGCCGGAACCTTGTTCAGAAGGCCGGAGAGCAGATTCATGAGCGCCTTCACGGTGTCATCCGTATAGAGTTTTTCTTTCAGAAGCGCGGTCAAAGCATCAAGATCCAGCTTGTCGCCGAATTTCTCCAGAATGTCGCCGACGATGGCTTCCAGATTTTCATCGGTATAGTCCGCAATCGCTTCGGTCCAGTCGTTGGGATAGGTCAGGTATTCAACGCCGGCCTTGTTCGGGAACGTGGCGCCGTCACCGATGCCGTCGGTATAGGTCGCATCCTCCGGATCGGCGTCCGCAACATAATAGTTCCACTTGTATGCCTGATAGTCATACGTGAGGTTCTTCATTTCGCTGAGGGCGTCAACCACTTTTCTGATCAGGCCGTCTGTGCCGAGAAGGTCATCCAGCGTATCCGGGTTGGTGCCGTTGTTCACGATGACGTCAAGCAGAACGCTGACCAGGATCGTGATCATATCCTTGCGGTCGCCGTCATAGACCAGCTTGAAGGCGATCTTGCCGTTGGCGGAATCGTACTTCTCAGCCTTGCCGATATAGAACGAGGTGATCGCGCCGCGTTCTTCGGACGGAATGACCAGACCGGTCAACTGCGCAGCCAGTTCAAGCAGATTCGCCGTGGTAATGTCGTTGAGCGCCATGCCGGCATAACTGCCTTTCGCGCCGATCTTCACGCCTTCCAGCAGCGTCGCTGCGTCCTCGCCGGAAACGAGCTTGATCAGAGCGTCAAACGGAGCAACCGCGTTGTTGATCGCAGCCTTGACGCCGCCCGCATTCAGGAAGTAAAGCACGTTCGGCAGCAGGTCAAGGATCTCATTGATCGGGTCCGCCGTGATCTCATCCAGTCTGTCGGTCACAGCCGTCAGCGTGGCAGAGACCATCTCGCCAACGCTCTTGGTGCCGTCATTTTTCGGCATATCCACGCCGAGCGCTTCAAGCACCGGAGCCAGTGCGGCGTTATAGGCGTCGCCGCCGTTCAGGACGATCAGGTCTTCTCTGGTCGTACCGTTGAAGAACTTGTAGCCCTGGTCGAAGAGGACGAAGCCGAGGATGCGCTCAAACGGGTCAAGGATGTCATTCAGTTTCGCAATGAAGTCATCCTTGCCGTCGACGGATTCAACCGGCGTATAGGTCCAGCCGGCAATCTCGGTGTCGAGCAGAACGTCGATGGTCGCTTTCAGCTGGTCTTCCAGATTGCCGAGGAGCTCCTGCAGCTTGCCGCCCAGCAGGTTGAGGATGTCAGCCGTGTAAAGCTTGTCGTTGAGCAGGCCGCCCAGCAGGGTTGCCAGATCGGAATCCGGATTCACAAGACCCATGATGGTCGCCACGATGTCGTCAAGGTTCTGATCGACATAGGTGACAAGCTCTTCGGTCCAGTCGGTGTTGTTATAGGTGGACAGATATGCCTGCACCGCTTCGTTCGGGTTTTCGGGCATCGTGAAGCTGTCGAGCCTGATTTCGCCCTCGCCCAGCATATAGGTCCAGTTGATCTTGGCGGGCTCATATTCGGATGCAGAGCCGGTAACCAGCGGAACCAGGTTGGTGTAGAGGGTTGCAAGATCAAAGTCTTCCAGCTTTTCGTCGATCATCGCAATGATCACATCGCCGTTGGTGACGTCTGTGTCGCTGATCTTGCTTTCCAGTGCTTCGATCAGGCCGCAAAGCAGGATGGTCAGCACGTCGGCCGCTTCAAGGTCTCCGTTCTTGATCGTCAGCGCCGGAATCGCGTAAGTGCAAAGCGGGCTGTTCACCAGGTCGGTGCCAAGCTTGGCGTCAACGATCGCCAGAATGCTGGAGAGTTTCAGATCGTCGAAATCAAGGTCGCCGAGGATCGCTGCGAGGCCTTCGGGCTCCGCGCCCGCTTCTTCGTCACCGCGCAGCAGCGCCAGGATGTCAAGGTCATAGATCGGGCGGATCGTGTCGATCACGATCAGTACCGGATAGAGCAGGTTCTTGATGACGACGCTCAGGCCGTTGCTTTCGATGAAGTAGACCAGATTCGGCAGCAGTTCAAGAATATCCTGGATCATGCTGTTGTCTTCGGCGGTCAGGTCGTCGACCCAGGCAAGGAGCTTGTTGAGGATTGCTTTCAGCAACTCGCTTGCGGACAGTTCCGCATAGTTTTCAACCTGTTCAATGCCGAGGGCGTCGAACAGCAAGGCAATGGAGTTCGGATAGACGTCGTAGCCGTTGATGTTGACCACACCGTCCAGTGCAGACAGGTCTTCACCGGGCATCATAAGCTTCAGCAGCGGCGCAAACGGATCAAGCAATCCGCACAGCACGTCCACAAAGCCGGCCTTGTCGCCGTCTTCAAAGCCCCAGTTGTGATCTTCCGCCACCACTTCAAAGCTGCTCAGGTCGATGCCGACCAGGTCTTTCAGCAGACCCAGCAGGTCAAGGCCGCCAGCTTCGGCTTCTTCGCCTTCGCCGGGTTCTTCGGCGTCTTCAGCAGGTGCAAACAGGCCGGCAATCGCGTTGTTGATCGTGGTGATGGTCGCGTTGGTGAACAGGCCGTTCAGCGCATCCTGCAGCATCCGGTTGAGAGACACGTCGCTGCCGAACAGGCCGGCGACGGCCGGAATCAGCTCGTCAACATTGGTCGCGATCGCGGTTGCGGTCGGTTCATCCCAGTCGTTCGCATATTTCAGATAGGCAACGTCGGCCGGGGTGATCTCTTCTTCATTGTAAGTGAAGGAGGTCGCCGGGTTTTCCAGTGCAGCCCAGTTGTCGTATTCGACCGGGAGCATCAGCTCCACAATGGCGGCGATGGCCGGGTCGGGATCGGCGATGATCTTGTTGAGGATGCCGACGATCACGCTGTCTTCATCCTCCAGATCCACATCGAGGCCGAGCGCGTCCACCAGCGCCGGCAGCACCGTGCTGTCACGCTTCAGAAGTGCAAGGAGGTAATCCACGATATGGGCAAACACTTCGCTCGCGGAAGCAACGATATAGGGCATATCGTCGGTCGAAGTATCCGGGTTGTTCGTGATAAACGGCGAAACGGATCTGTAGCCCTCATGGAATTCGACATAGTCGCCCCAATATGCAAGCTTGGAGAACAGGTCGTTGATCGGGAGCACGCTCAGAAGATCCAGAATGCCGCCGGATTCTTCTTCGCCCTCTCCTTCTCCTTCGGCGTCATCCTTGTTCATCAGGCCGATGATGCTGTTGACCAGGCCTTCCGCCGTGCTGAAGTCAAGGCCGAGACCGCCGAGCAGAATCTCGCCGACGTCAACGGAGATATCTGTCGGCGCAACGGCCGTTTCATCACCGGGATCAGCGCAAGAAGTGTCCGGCTCATAATGTGCAATTGCTGAATAGGTGATGGTTTCCTTCAAATTATCGAGCAGCGGCTCGATCAGACCGTTGCTGACCGCGAATGCCAACTGCGGCAGCGCCTCAAGCAGGAAGTCGAGCGGATCTTCTTCAAGCTTGTTGAGGATCTCATCAAGCGGCGTCGCAATGCCGGTTGCAAGCTTCTTCAGCGTGTCCATGGAATTGCCGTCGCCGATCGTCTCCGCGCCGAGGGCGTTGAGAATGGGCGCAAGCGCGTTGTTGAAACCGTCGTTCCCCTTGAATTCTAATGTAAGGTTGATGGGATCAATTGTAACTGTAACAGTCACAAAGATGTATTGTGTATCGCTGTCCTTAATCGATTTGCCGTCCCCAATGATATTGGCCACGTTGGTAATGGTCTTGTTCGACAACAGGGCGAGCAGGATCGGCGCAACGCCGGCAAGACCGGCAGAGAGCGCATTGATGAAGCTGTCTTTGTCATGGACGCCCCATTCGAGAGCGAGCTTGCCGTCTTCATCCAGAAGGCTTGGGTCGTTCCACGGATTGACGGTGACCTTTTCTTCTGCTTCGCTATAGACGGGATCGTAGGTGACCGCCGCAAGCTGCGCTTTAATCTCCGGATAAGCATTCAGTTCGGGCCGCGCCGCGAGCTGATCCGGCATGGCGTACAGTTCCAGCTTTGCCAGCGCCTCACGCAGTGTGCAAAGGTTGTCAGCAATATTGAAGGTAAAAGAAAAACCGGATTTCTCTATCGGGCCATATGTCGGCGGAAGCTTGGTGGCCCAAACGGGCGCGAAGTTGTCGATCACGATCGGGTAGACCATCGAGATCAACGTGTTGACAAAGCTGTCGCTGAAGATCTTTTCTCTCAGCGTACCGGCCAGGCCGTCGAGCAGGCCGGCGCTTTCTTCGCCCTCTTCATCGCTGCCGAGCAGGCCCTTCACCAGATCGCTTTCCAGCAGCTTTTTGACGTTGTCATAAACGGTTTCGCGCTTATATTTATCCACGGTGAAATCCTGATCGCGGATCACGTCATATTCGCTCACAACGCGGGTGATGTCGACCACCGGTTCTCTGAGGTTGAACTCATAGGCGGAAAGGCCGCCGGCATAGTTGAAGTTTTCAAACGCGAAGAGTGCTCTCTTGATCAGTTCATACTTTTCTTTGAACAGATTATAGGCGTCTGTTCCGACAGCGTTCTTGAAGTTCTCGGACCCAATCAGGAATTCCACCTGCTGAGAGTTAATATTGTTGAACACCCGACGCAGCGCGGTATAGTTTTGCATGCTGACGTCAGAGACTTCAATCACCTGTCCGTATTGGGCAACAAAAGCCTGATAATTATCATAAGCAATGTCAATACGGCCGTCGTGACGTCCCTTCAGCGCGACATAGACGCTGTTGATCTTTGCCTTCATCACGGTGTCAAGATCGTTGAAGACCTTGGCTGCAAAGTCGGCGTCAAATTCTGTCAGCTCGTCAATATATGCCTGCAGATCGGTGTACCAGGCGTCTTTGCTGTTCAGAACAGCATAGAGCGCGTCATCGCTTTCCGTCAGATCGAGCGGCGCAAACGCGGTGTCATAGACGCTCTTGTAGCCCAGGAACTCATCCTTCAGCTCGCTGGCATACTGCAGATCTGTAAGCGTGTCGATCAGCGGATTGAGCACGTTGTCCACATAGCCTTCGCCGAACACATATGCCACAGCAGTCTGATCCAGACTGTTCAGGGTCGTGACATAGGATGACAGCTCGGTCTTCGCCGCGCTCAGGACGCCGGTGGCGCTGCCTTCGTGCTCGGCAACCCAGTCAAGGTCATATGCGCTGTAGGTCGCAACGGCGCCGGTGATCAGATCATAATACAGATCACGCAGGTACGCAACGTCCATGGCGTACTTGTATTCGTCCAGCTTCGCTTTTACGTCGGCGGGAACGATATAGCCTTCTTCAGTCAGGAAGGTCTTGACCTCATCGGTATAGCCGTCATATGTTTCCCATTTTTCATTGAATTCGGACCAGATCGCGTTCAGATTATCATAAGTGTCGCTGTAATTGACCTCGTCGGCTCTTTTTGCATCCAGCCACTGCGCAAGCACGATCTTGGGCTGCATGTTCTTTGCGGATTCGAGGTTTTCAAGCAGTTTATCGGTGTCATAGTCGCCGAAATAATAATTGTAGATATCACCGCCGTAGGTGCTGAGCAGGCTGGTATACGGCGTGTTGATCGCAGTTTCAACGCTTTCCAGCGTTTCGGCGTCGAGCGCAACCAGCTGCGCCATGGTCTTGGTGTAGTAAGCGGAATAGGTGCTGATCGCTGCTTCCATTGCAGCGAACGGGCTGGTGGTGCTGTAGGATTGCGCTGTAGCGTTCGAACCGTCAGTGCCTTTGGTACCGTCGCTGCCCTGTG
>JAFRUA010000070.1 GCA_017434855.1 Clostridia bacterium | reverse complement strand
TGTGTAAAGATTGGCGAGAAGATTTTTCGTCAGATGTTACAAAAAGCTCGCAGGAAGCCTGCCGGCTTTCAAGAGATTTTTGTTCAAAATGACGGAAAATGTTCCGTCAAGATTTGCGCACCTGAGTTAATCAGTGGTTACTTAGCGGTTAGCTGTTAGTGAACAGCATATAGAATGAACCCCGCAGGGCCGGCCTGCGGGGTTCAACTGTCCACTGTCTGCTGTCAACTGCAGACTCAATACTTTCCGAGATACTTGTCAATCTCCCACTGCGACACGCGGGTGCGGTATTCCTTCCACTCCGCTTCCTTCGCCTCGATGTACTTCTTAAAAATGTGCTCGCCCATGCAGTCGCGCATAAAGTCGCAGTGCTTGAACTCATGCAGCGCCTCGCCCAGCGTCTTCGGCAGCGATGCGATGCCCTGCGCGTGGCGCTCGTCGCTCGTCATGGAATAGATGTTGCTGTCCTTCGGCTCCGGCGGAGTCAGGCCGCGCTTGATACCGTCCAGCCCGGCAAAGATCGCCGCCGCCATCTCAAGGTACGGATTCGCGGCCGGGTCCGGGTTGCGCAGCTCCACGCGGGTGGCGTTCCCCTTGGCGGACGGGATGCGGATCAGCGGGCTGCGGTTCTTGGCGGACCACGCGATATAGACCGGCGCCTCATAGCCGGGCACCAGACGCTTATAGGAATTGACGATCGGGTTTGTCAACAGAGTCATGCTTTTGATGTGCTCCATCAACCCGGCGATAAAGCCGTAGGCCGCAGCGGACAGACCGTAAGGATCGCTTTCGTCATAGAAGGCGTTTTTCCCGTCCTTGAAGAGAGAGATGTTGGTATGCATCCCCGACCCGCACTGACCGAAGACCGGCTTCGGCATAAACGTGGCATACAGCCCGTGCTGCTGCGCGACGCTTTTGACCACATATTTGAAGGTCATCACGTTGTCGGCCGTGCGCAGCACCTCGTCATACTTGAAATCGATCTCATGCTGGGCGTTCGCGTTCTCATGGTGCGCCGCCTCGATTTCAAAGCCCATTTTTTCAAGGACCAGACAAATGTCGTTGCGGCAGCTTTCGCCGCGGTCCGTCGGGCCCAGCTCAAAATAGCCGCCCTTGTCAAAGGTCTCTGTGGTCGGCTTGCCGTTCTGATCCAGATGGAACAAAAAGAATTCGCACTCCGGGCCGACATTGACCGTGTAGCCCAGGTCGGCGGCAGCTTTGATCGCGCGGCGCAGCACATAGCGCGGATCGCCCGCAAACGGCGTTCCGTCGGCGCAGTAAACGTCACAGATCAGGCGGGCGGTTTTGCGCGCCTCTGTCTGCCACGGCAGGATCACAAAGGAATCCAGATCCGGATGCAGGCACATGTCGCTTTCTTCAATGCGCACAAAGCCGTCGATCGACGAGCCGTCAAACCCGCAGTCATTCGCCAGCACCTTTTTGAGCTGACTGGTGGTCACGGTCACACTTTTGAGCATACCGAGGATATCCGTGAATTGCAGACAGATGAACTTCACGCCCTGTTCCTCGGTGATGCGGATAATATCTTCTTTTGAATAACGACGCATGCGGACTCCTCCATGTTTTCAGACTGACTTCCTATTTATAATAGCACCGAAGCGGGACATTTGTCAACAAAAAACCGCGCTGTTTTTTGTGCATTTAGTAGATAAATTTTTCGTTTGCCGGTTTTTCTTGAAAAAAATTGCCGCGCCTTGTATAATGAAGTGTACCTGTACCCGGTGCGATCCGTTCATCTGCGGTTGTTGTTCTTCCGGGTACGGCAAACAAAAAGGAGGAATCTGTCCATGTCTGAAAAAACTGAAAAGAAGGAAAAGCTGAATTATAAGCGAACCTTCCTGATCGGCTTCGGCTTCATGGCGTGCATGCTGCTCTGGAACGTCTATAATTCCTATGTTCCGGTCATCTTCCGCGCCAAGCTGTCAGAGCTGACCGACGGCGGCGCCAAGCTGCCCGCCCTGCTCTCGGTTGCGCTGCTGGTCAACGCCATCATGACGATCGACAACATCTTCGGCGTCATCTTCCAGCCGTACTTCGGCAAGCGCAGCGACCGTACCAAAACCAAATGGGGCAAGCGGATGCCCTACATCATCGTTTGCCTGCCCATCTGCGCCGTGTTCTTCAGCCTGATCCCCATCGTCGCCGTCGGCGTCAAAGAGATCACGCTGAGCATCGCGCTCATGATGGCCGTCATCATTTTCTTCAACTTCACCATGTCCATCTGGCGGTCGCCGGTCGTGTCGCTCATGCCGGACTTCACACCGTCGTCGCTGCAAAGCGACGCCAACGCCGTCATCAACATCATGGGCGGCATCGGCCAGATGATCGGTCTGGTCATGGGCACCATCGCCACTGCCGTTGTCGGCCTGCTCGGCTTCTCTTCGCTGCACAGCGCCCTGAGCGCCAAGGTCAACACCCTTGGTCAGGTGCTTGAGCTGAACGCCGACGGCACCCCGGTCGTGCATTACAGCGGAATCTTCGCGAACGGGATCCCCAACGAGTTCAAAGATACGGTTGACAACTTCATCGCCTCCGGACGCGACGCGCTGTACTACAACGGCACGCACTTCTCCGGCGACTCCACAAAGGGCGAGCTGGTTGCGCAAAAGATCGCGAAGGGCGCCGCCACCGGCGAGTTCGAGTACGTCAACTATGCGCCGATCTTCATCATCGCCGCCATCATCGCGGTGCTTTGTCTGGTCGTTCTGGTCGGCTTCTATGCCCGCAACAAGAAATACGACCTGTCCAAGAATCTGGAGCTCAAGGAAGAGGAAGAAGCCGCCGAAAAGCCGAAGAAGATCAAGATCAAGGACCTTCCGATCTCCAAGGAGGAACGCCGCAGCCTGCTCGTGATGCTCGCCGCCCTGTTCCTCATCAACAACGCAACCGAGGCCATCGTGCCGAACTTCACCAACTTTGCGCTTGACACGCTCAACATGCCGCCCACAAGCTCCACGCTGATGATGGCCGTCTTTGCCGTGTCGCTTGCCGCGTTCGGCATCCCCGCCGGCACCCTGGGCCGCAAATTCGGCCGCAAAAAGACCATCATCGCCGGCCTGACCGTCATCGTTGTGATGTTTGCCATCTATCTTGCCGTTTCACAGTTCTTTGCCAACAGCCGGCTCTTTGTTCAGATCGTGCTGTGGATCGCCCTGGTCGTGGGCGGTGCGGCGGTCGGCTGCATCAACATCAACACCCTGCCGCTTGTTCTGGCCATCGGCGGGCGCGACTATGTCGGCACCTTCACCGGCTACTACTACACCGCAACATTCTCTGCCGCCATCACCGGCCCCATCCTTTGCGGTTTCCTGATCGGTCTGTTCGGCGACGATTACAACTTCATGTTCCTGTTCTGCGCCATCATGTTTGCGCTGGGCCTTGCGGTCATCACGCAGGTCCGCCACGGCGAAGTCTCCAAGGATGAAGACTCCTCCTGGCTGGAAGAAGCCGTTCAGAACGCGGACGACTAAACAACACGCCCCATATCAAAGCGGCTGCTTCGTGCGGCCGCTTTTTCTGTGCGCCGATCTCCCCTCATCCCTTAATCCCTTTATCCCTTATTCCCTCATTCCCTCTATCCTTTTATCCTTCTGCCTTTCATCCTCTTCCCTGTTTACAGATTATTCTCTGATTTTCCATATTATCTTTCTTGATTTTCTGCGGATAAGATGCTATGATATGGTTCAATAGGGTAACTATCCGCCCTAATTTTACAGAAAAGAAAGGACGAACCCCCATGAAGCAAATTGCAAGACAAAGTGCTGCGATCCTTCTGGCCGTGCTGATGCTGCTGACCGTGCTCCCGCTCGGAAGCTTTGCAGCCGATACACCGCCGGAAACGGCAACCGTCAAGTGCGGCGCCTGCGGCACCTCGGTCACCGTCAAAACCACCAAGGCAGCCACCTGCACCGCAGACGGCCTGATGAGCGCCGCTTGCCCCAACTGCGGACGTACGGTCACCAAAACGATCACCAAGCTCGGCCACGCGGTCAAGCGTGATGACAAGGGCAAAGTCATCTATACCGAGACCACACCCGCGTCCTGCGGCGTGGAGGGCGTGAAATCCGCATACTGCGAGCGCTGCGGCATTGAAATGATCGAGTATCGCCAGACCAGTGCCGCGCTTGATCACAGCTGGGTCAAGAACGTAAACGACCAGTACCTCAAGAACGAAGCCTATTGCCAGGCGCCGAAGACCTATTTCCTGAGCTGTGAAAACTGCGGCATGAGCGCCAAGGATTTCAACGGCACCATCGACGGCGGCAACACCTTTGTTCCCGCCGGCAGCAACAAGGACCCCAACCGTCATATCAACGAGATCCCCGACCCGGCAGCCCCGGTGGTTGAGGCATCCTGCACCGCGACCGGCTGGTCCGGCGGCACCAAGTGCGCAGACTGCGGCGCAACCATCAAAGAAACCGCCGTCACGGAAAAGAAGAACCACGAGGCCAAAGAGGGCAAGGAAGCGACCTGCCACAGCCTTGCCGTGTGCAAGTTCTGCGGCGGAACCTTTGGCGTGCTCAATCCGGAGAACCATGAAAATGTGGTGGCCGACAACGCTGTTGCCGCCACCTGCGACAAAGCGGGCCTGACCGCCGGCAGCCACTGCGCAGCCTGCGGCCTGGTCATCATCGAGCAAAAAGAGGTCACCAAGCTCGCCGAAGACGGCAAGCACACCTTTGGCGCCTGGGAATTCCCCAAGGGCTATGACTGCGAGGTCGGCGGCATCATCACGCGCACCTGCACTGTCTGCCAAACCGTGGAAGAGCGTACGGTCCGCGCGGGCGACCACATCGAAGTGGAGGACCCCGCCGTGCCGGCAACCTGCACCGAGTCCGGCCTGACCGCCGGTTCGCACTGCGAATACTGCAAACTGCCGCTCAAATCGCAAGACACCGTGCCGGCGCTTAACCATGAATTCAAGGGCGCGGCCATCGACAACAAAGACGGCACACATTCCTTCAAGTGCACCCGCTGCGACGCGGTCAGCGCACCCGAAACCTGCGTGGACGAAGACCTCAACTGTGTCTGCGACGTCTGCGGCGCCCAGCTTGCGCACAAGTTCACCACCTATGTTTCCAATCAGGACGCGACCTGCCAGAAGGACGGCACCAAGACTGCGGTCTGCGACGTCTGCAAAAAGGCAAAGGACACCGTTGAAGACGTGGATTCCCACCTCACCGGCGCGCATGATTTTGAATACAAAGACCTGGACGACGCAACCTGCCTGTTGAACGCGCACCGCGTCGGCACCTGCAAGCGCTGCGGCAAAGAAGTGACCACCGAGATCGAAGGCTCCGCGCTCGGCCATGACGTCAGCGACTGGATCTATGCCCCGACCTACAACTGCGAGCAGGGCGGCCTGCGCTATAAGGAATGCAAGCGCTGCGGCGCCCTGCAGGACGAAGAGACCGTCGCCCCCACCGCGCACACGCCGGTGGCTGACCCGGCCGTTCCCGTCACCTGCACCACCGACGGTCTGACCGCCGGCGCGCACTGCTCGGTCTGCAAGGCCATCCTCACCCCGCAGGAAGTCATTCCTCACGAAGGCCACAAGGCCGCCGGTGACGACGCGTTCAAAACCGTCAAGGACCCGACCTGCACCGAAGAGGGCAGCAAAGAAGCGGTCTGCGTCAAGTGCGGCGAAACCTTTGCCGCACCCATCCCCGCCCTGGGCCACGACCTTGGGGACGCCTATGTCGTTGCGCCCACCTGCACGGCAAACGGCTACACCGGCCGCAACTGCACGCGCTGCGACTATGTGGAAAAGACCAACATCGTGAAAAAGACCGGCCACACGCTCAAGCAGGGCCTGCGTCCTGCCCAGTGGGGCAAGAACGGCAAGATCGTGACGGTCTGCACCGTCTGCGGTGAACGGAACACCACCGTGATCCCCAAAATCAAGAGCATCAAGCTGTCTGAAACCACCTATGTCAAAGACGGCAAGGCCAAAACGCCGACCGTCACCGTCACCGACGCCAAGGGCAAAGCGCTCAAAAAGGGCAGGGACTTCACCGTCACCTATCCCAAGGGCCGCAAAAATCTGGGCACCTATACCGTGACGATCAACTTCATCGGCAACTACACCGGCACCAAGACCCGCACGTTCACCATCACGATCGGCAAGGTCCAGGGTGTGAAAGCCGTTGCCAACCAGACCGCCGTTGCTTTGTCCTGGAGCAAAGTAAAGTATGCGACCCAGTACGTCGTTTATTACGCCACCAGCGCAGACGGAAAGTATAAGAAGCTGGTCATCACGACCGATCTGAAGTACACCGTCACCAAGCTGAACCCCGGCACGGTCTATTACTTCAAGGTCAAAGCTGTCCGCACCGACAAAAACGGCACCTACATCGGCGCCGCCTCGGAAGCGCTGAAGGTCAAGACCAAAAAAGCCGCCTAGAGTGCGAGCGGTCGAACCGTCATTACCCTCACCGACGAAAACTGGAACTATGTGGTTGTGGATGCGACGCGCGAGCTGCCGGCAGGATATACGCCGGTGCTGGATGAGATCTTTTCCACCGGGCACTATCTTGACAGCCGCGTCACCCCGTACTATGAAGCCATGTATAAAGCCGCAAAGCAGGATGGCGTTACCCTGACGCCCTTCTCCGCCTATCGGTCCGTCGCACGGCAGCAGATCAGTCTGGATTCCCTGGTCAACGCTTATATCGCCGAGGGCTACAGCCGGGAAAAGGCGCAGGCCATGGCAGAAAAGCAGATTTTGCCGCCCGGCACAAGCGAACACAGCCTGGGCCTTTGTGTGGACATCATCGAAACCGACACCGATTTTGACACCACCAGAGCCTTCCGCTGGCTGCAAAAACACGCGCACGAATACGGCTTCATCCTGCGGTACCCCAAAGACAAAGAGGCCGTGACCGGCATCGTCTATGAGCCGTGGCACTGGCGCTTCGTCGGTACCGACCTGGCGCCGAAGATTCGCAAAAGCGGCCTGACGCTGGAGGAATACCTGCAGCAGAACGGGTATTTATTCTAAGTTCATCCGCACCGCCGCCGTGGGATCTCCGCGGCGGCGATTTTTTTGCGTGCGGGGCCCCGGCGCTTGACAAGGCCCGTCCTTTGGACTATAATGGATTTATTGCCGGCGCCGACCGGCCGCTATCATTGATTCGGAGGAATGCCTTATGTATGAAAAGCCTCGCACCACGCGCCGTCTGAAGGTGCTGACCGCGTTCCTGCTTGCGCTCGTTTTGCTTTTCTGTACCCTGTCGCCGCTGACCGCGCTTGCCGCAAAGCCCAAAAAAATCAGGGACTTTACACGCTACCCGACCGTGCGGCTTGCCGGCGCAAAGTGGGCGCTGTGGAATTATTACGGCACCGATCAGCAGTATAAAATTTATACCGATAAGGTCCCCGTAAAAGACGGGTACATCAAAGCGCAGGCCAAGGTCCTGATCCCAAAGCTGATGAAGGCCGTTGTCACCAACGATTACACCGATTATGCCAACGGGCTTGTCGATGCGGTCGCGGGCGTCTATGCCGATTTTGTGCCCGATGAAAACGGCGACCCGCGCAACGGCTCCGGCCGCGAAACCACACAGGCCACCGAGGATAAGAAAAAAGAAGACGGCACCTATGACCTGAGCGACTATTTCTTCAACAACGACTGGCGGCTGTCCCCGCTGGTGCAGGCGGACAAGTTCAAGGTCTTTGTCGACCAGGTCCTCGCAGTCACCGGCGCCAAAAAGATCAATCTTTATGCCCGGTGCGAATCCAGCTCCGTCGTCCTTGCCTACCTCAAAAAATACGGCTGCGGCAAGGTCGCGTCGCTGCTTGTGGATTCCTACGGTTCCAACGGTTACTTGCTTGCAAGCTATGCCTTCAGCGGCGAAGTGGAGATGACCCGCGACATGGTCTATCGCTGGACCAACTGCTACATCAACAACGGCGTCTATGACGGCCCGACAAATGATTACAAGATCTTTGACGACACTTACACCGCCGAACTCATCAAGGCCAGTCTCAACGTGCTGACCACAGGCTACAGCGGCGAGGCCCTCATCCGCATCCTGATGAAAATCTATGAAGCCGTTAAAGACATCGCCCTGCCCGGCATCCTCATGAATTCCTACGGCCGGCTGCTGTCCTATTGGTCCATGGTGGACGTGGAGCACTATGAAAAGGCCCGCGCCCTGCTGCTCAGCGACCCGAAATGGGACACCTTCCGCGCCCGCGCCGACGATTACTTCTATAACGTTCAATGCAAAACCGAAGAGATTCTGGACGACTGCGAGGCCCACGGCGTCAAGATTCAGGTCATCTCAAAATACGGCTATGAGGTTCTGCCCGTCATCCAGGGTCACACTTTCCTCAGCGACGGCGAGGTCGCCGTAAAGGATTCTTCCTTCGGCGCCACCTGCGCACCCAACGGCGAGGTCTTTTCAAAAGAATATCTGGACGCAGCCAAGGCAGCCGGAACCGACGGCTATATCTCTGCCGACAAAAAGATCGACGCCTCCACCTGCCGCTATCCGGACCAGACCTGGTTCGTCAAGAACTGCTCGCACAACAACATCCACACCATCACCCGCACCCTGCAGCTTGCCTTCCTGCGTTCCGGCGGCACGCTGACCATCCACGACGACGTCACACTGCCGCAATACTTTTTCTGCGACGAAGGCATGGGAACCTATGGCCCGCTGACGGAAGACAACGCCCCCTATACCGAAATGTTTGACTATATGGGTCCCATACGGGCACGGCTGAACTTTGCCAAGGCCCTCTTTCAGTTCATCGGTCACCGGCTCAAGCTCGCGTTTGAAGCGGCGGGGGATACGCTGAAGAAAAAATAAGTCATCAACAAACAAACCGTCCGCAACCGAAAGGCCACGGGCGGTTTTGCTCGTCTTGATCGCGGTACCCGCTGCGCACACAGTTTTTTTGCAAAAAGGCTTGACTCTGACGCTGCGTCATGGTGTATCGTATTCATACAGGAGGAATGCACCATGAAAACCGTCAAGCAAGTCAGCGCCGTTTCCGGCGTCAGCGTCCGCGCGCTGCAATACTATGATCAGATCGGGCTGCTGCCTCCAACACAGCGCACCGCGTCCGGCTATCGGCTGTATGACGATGCCGCGCTGGAACGGCTGCAGCAGATTCTGCTCTTTCGGGAACTCGCCTTCTCGTTGACAGAAATCAAGGCGATTCTGGATGACCCCGCATTTGACCGCGCCCGTGCACTGGACCGGCAGATCACGCTGCTGACAATGAAAAAGCACCGCCTGGAGCGGATCATCCGGGCAGCAAAAGAAATGAAACAGAGAGGAGACCTTTCCATGTCATTTGAGGCATTCGACCGGCGTCAGATCGACGCATACAAGGCAGAAGCCGCGGCCAGATGGGGCCGCACAGACGAATACCGGGAATATGAAAGCCGTGCCGCCGCGCGTTCCGAAGCAGAGACCGCGCAGATCACCGCGGAGTTCATGAACCTTTTTGCAGACTTCGGCCGCCTGCGCGAACTGGACCCCGGCGACGCGCGGGTGCAATCACGGGTCAAGGCGCTGCAGGATTATATCACTGCACACTTTTATCCCTGCAATGATGCTGTGCTGGCGTCACTCGGGCAGATGTACGCCGCAGATGACGCCTTTCGGCAAAACATCGACCGCAAGGGCGGCACGGGAACAGCGGACTTTGTCAGCCGGGCGATCGAGCTTTATTGCGGGAAATAAGTATCACGCACAAACAGCAACCGCATCCGGCAAGGGAACGGTTGCTGTTTATGCGTTCACTGATCTTTCGTTCCAGTCAATACTGGTTGAATTTTGTCCGAGCATCAAAAAAACTGCAGCTTTTCAGGTTGCAGCCTTTTTATTCTGTTTTTGCGGTTTTAATCAATGTTTCAACAACTTCCAAAATTCGCATCTGCTCTGCATAAGGCAAATTTTTTAGCTTTTCACTGAGGATGGATGCTTTTGTTTTTGCGCCTGTGGTTATCACATCCAGAAAGATCTCATCTGCACTGCATTCCAGCACATTCATCAAGTCAACCAACTTTTCCAGACTGATTTGATTGATGCCGCGCTCAACTGCCGAAAGGTCGTTTCTGCTGAGGTCAATCCGTTCTGCAGGCTGTTCCTGTGTCAATCCCCTCTCTTTTCGGCAAATTTGGATTCGTTTTCCAATCTGTTACTGAGCATTTCGTTCCCCTCTTCACGGCAGAATCATTGTAACACAGTTATATCCACTGCTTGACAATAGTATATCCCGATAAAGAAAGTGATCAAAGAAGGTTATACAGTTAGACAAATTGTAACACAGTTATTTTTGATCCAAAACCGACAAAAACGACCCCGCCCAAAGGACGAGGTTGATGAATGATATGCAGGCCATCTCTCGAAGAACGGTTGCCGCGGCTGTGCCGCGAGGACCCGCAGTTCCGTACCGCAAAAAAGCAGCTCCTGCAAATTGCAGAAACTGCTCTGAACTGTAGCTCGTTATCTCTTGGAGAACTGTTGCAGCGTTTAGAAAACAGTCCGGTGGACTGTTTTTCGCGTTGGCCGCAGCGGCTGCGCCGCGAGGACCCGCAGTTCCGTACCGCAAAAAAACAACCCCGCCCAAACGGACAGGGTTGATGAATATAGGCAGGTTATCTCTTGGAGAACTGTTGCAGCGTTTAGAAAACAGTCCGGTGGACTGTTTTTCGCTGCAACCGCAGCGGCTGTGCCGCGAGGACCCGCAGTTCCGTACCGCAAAAAGCAGTTCCTGCAAATTGCAGAAACTGCTCTGAATTGTAGCTCGTTATCTCTTGGAGAACTGTTGCAGCGTTTAGAAAACAGTCCGGTGGACTGTTTTCAGACTGCTGACAAAGTCCACAATAAACCAGTGGACTTTGTTTTTTTGTGGAAAAAGGAAGGAAGAAGTGGTATAATAGAGGCAAGAAAAGGGTGATGAAATGATTCGAGAAAACAAAGGGAAGCAAAT
>JAFRUA010000069.1 GCA_017434855.1 Clostridia bacterium | reverse complement strand
GTCTGCCCAAAGCCGCAGAATATTTCACACTTTTTTGTGAAAGTTTTGAATTTCTCATGAAATTTGATAAATTTGACCGCATCTACACTCTAATTAGCTGGTTTTCCTTTTCTACTACCGGTTTTTAGAGGTGCCCAATTGCGAATTCAGTTCAATCTCCCGGGAGGTAACACCATGATCATCGAACACCGCGGACTCAGCGAAATCAACGGGTCCCTTGTGATGCTGGAAGGGCTGCAGAACCCGATCTATGAAGAACTGGTCGAGATCCGCTTGCCGGACCGGACCGCACGCACCGGGCGCATCGTCGCCATCGAGGGCGACAAGGCCGTGCTGCAGGTGTTTGAGGGCACGCGCGGGCTGTCCATGGTCAACACCACCACCGTGCGCACGGGCAAGCCCATGGAAATGCGCCTGTCGCCGGAGATTCTGGGCCGCGTGTTTGACGGCCTGGGCCGCCCGATCGACGGGCTGGGAGAGATTTTTCCGCTCAAAAAGCGCAACGTCAACGGCCAGCCGATGAACCCCGTGGCGCGGGTCTATCCACGGAATTATATCCGCACGGGCATTTCGTCCATCGATTGCCTTGCCACGCTCATCCGCGGGCAAAAGCTGCCCATTTTCAGCGGCAGCGGCATGAAGCACAACGAGCTTGCCGTCCAGATCGTGCGTCAGGCGTCGCTGGCAGACAGCGGCGACTTTGCCATTGTGTTTGCGGCCATGGGCGTCAAGAACGACGTTGCCGATTATTTTCGCCGCTCGTTTGAGGACGCCGGCGTGACCGACCGCGTCGTGATGTTCCTCAACGTGTCCAACGACCCGATCATCGAGCGCATCATGACCCCGCGCTGTGCGCTGACCGCCGCGGAATATCTGGCCTTTGACCTGAATAAACACGTCCTTGTCATCCTCACGGACATGACGTCCTACTGCGAGGCTCTGCGCGAGTTCTCGTCCTCCAAGGGTGAAATCCCGGGCAGAAAGGGCTATCCCGGCTATCTTTATTCCGACCTTGCCACGCTTTATGAGCGTGCCGGGATCATCGAGGGCGCGTCCGGCTCCGTCACGCAGATCCCCATTCTCACCATGCCGAACGACGACATCACGCACCCCATTCCGGACCTGACGGGCTACATCACCGAAGGGCAGATCGTGCTGGACCGCGGCCTTGATTCCGTGAGCGTCTATCCGCCGGTCAATGTGCTGTCGTCACTGTCGCGTCTGATGAAGGACGGCATCGGCTCCGGCGCCACGCGGGAGGACCACGCCGCGCTGGCCAACCAGTTGTTTGCCCTGTATGCCGGCGTGCAGGACGCCAAGGCCCTGGCCAGCGTCATCGGCGAGGATGAGCTGTCCGACAGCGACAAAAAGCTCATGGCCTTCGGCAAAGCGTTTGAGGAGCGTTTTCTGGGTCAGGGCGACGCCAACCGCAGCATGGATGAAACGCTGGACCTCGGCTGGGAGCTGCTGCGCATGCTCCCGCGCGAGATGCTGGAACGGCTGGACGACGCCATGATTGAGAAATATTATGTCAGCTGTTAGCGGTTAGCGGTTAGCCGTTAGCTGTCAGCGCGCGTTGCTTTCGGAACCTCCGCGCCGCGCGAAGCAGTGTGCAGATGAGGTCGCGCTGAAAACCTGCCTCTGCCGAAAGGGTTCGTCCGCAAAGGGACGCGCAGGCTGCTGCTTGTGATCTGTCACGCTTGGCGTACCGAAAAAAGCATCCCCCATAATAAGGGCGGAATCGGCATTTTGTTGCGTGTTTTGCGCGACTTTCCCAAAAAATTTTTAAATATTTTTTCTGTCGCACTCCGCGCGCGTGTGCGCACGTTTATTGATCTATTCTTCTATCATTCTATTATTCTATTTAGTGTGCAGTTGATGCGCACTCGATGAGCAGTTGATGAGCACTTGATGTGCAGTTGATGTGCACTTGATGAGCATTTGATGTGCAGTTGCCGTTTCGCGGCGCCGATCAGTGATCGGAACTGCAGCCGCTTTGCAGATCGTCCGTTCCCCACGATCCAACATCTATTGTCTGATATCCAACATCTAATTCGGTGGTGATCCCATGACGCAGGTTTTCCCGACCAAAGCCAATCTGATGCATACCAAAAAATCGCTGGAGCTGGCAAAGCAGGGCTATGACCTGATGGACCGCAAGCGCAACATTCTGGTGCGAGAAATGATGGCCCGCGCAGACGAAGCCGACGCGCTGCAGTCGCAGATCGGCGCAGTGTATGAACAGGCGTATGCCGCGCTGAAGCAGGCCACGCTGCACCTGGGCGACTGTGCAAAGTATGTGGGCGCCATTCCGTGCAACGACGATCTGACGATCGAATACCGCTCTGTGATGGGCGTTGAGGTCCCCATGGTGACGCTGGAAGAAACGCCGACCGACGTGCGCTCCTTCGGCTTTGCCGCCACCAACTCTGATTTTGACGAGGCCTGCCGCCGCTTTTGCGAGGTCAAGCGCCTTACCGCCCGCCTGGCAGAACTGGAAAACGGGGTCTGCCGCCTGGCCGACGCCGTCAAAAAAACGCGCAAGCGTTCCAACGCGCTGTCCAATATCATGATCCCGCGGCTGGAGGCAACCGTGAAATCCATCACCGAAGCCCTGGACGAAAAGGAGCGGGAGGACTTCTCTCGGCTGAAGGTCGTGAAAAGCAAGAAGGACAGCGGAAAGAGCGGAGAATAAAATATAATTCGCAATTGATCGCAAGCGATCGGGGCGCAATTGAGGTCGCGCTGAAAGTTGCAGCAACCGAAAGGTCGGCGCCGCGAAGGAGTTTACAGTGTGCAGTTTGCAGTGTGCAGTTGATGCGGCAACCGTCAGCTCCGTGCCGCAAAGGGACAGGGCTGTGACTGCTATGTTGCTGGTGAGACCCGGGAGCCGAAAACGGGAGCCGAGAATCGCACGGCTCTGCAACCGTGGGTGACACCCCGCCGATTCCACGCAGCGGTGACCCCCGCGTAGGGGCTGCGGATTGCCAGTGGCAATCTTTGCGCAGCAAAAGCAGCGACCGAAGCGGGAACGGAGAATCGGACCGATGTGTCCGCCCAAGAACACGTTCAAAAATATTTTCACCGTAGGCGCCAATCACCGATTGGCGAATCGGATAATGAACCTCCAAAATATAAACGTCGTGGATCATGCGGGTCGGCGGGCTGCAACAAGTGTGTTCATTAGAATGAGACCTGTATGATACATATCGAATCAACGGGCGTTCGGTTGGCTGCACGGCTCTTTCGCGGAAAGCGTGTCAGAGGATAGCACAACGTACCCCGCGACCGCAATTCCGCATTCCGCATTGGGCACCTCTAAAAACTGCGCGCCGCTCGATCGCGCGCACCTTTCACCGTCATATTGCCCAAATTATCCTTGAAAGCCGAAAGGATTCCTGCGTCAAATTTATGCAATCTGACGGTAAAATCT
>JAFRUA010000068.1 GCA_017434855.1 Clostridia bacterium | reverse complement strand
TGGAGCGCAGCTTTGCCGATTCCAAAGAATTATTCGGACTACGCTATTGCAAAATGCGTGGTCTTTCCAAGGTTGCAGAACAATGTTTGCTTACCGCCGCCGCACAAAATATGAAGAAAATCGCCATGTGCTGTGGGTAAATCACATGGCTTTTTTCTTGCCCTGAGCAAAAAACAACCCTATGCCTCTTGCAAAACATAGGGTTTGTCAGCAGTCTGAACCGTCACGAGGACGGTTCTTTTTTGTTGTAAAGCGTATCGCAATTACTTTTTGAACAAGCCCTTGAACCACTCAACAATCTTGTTAAACAGCTTCTTGAGCAGGTCGAGGATCGGCTTGCTTGACTTTTTCAAGTCGTTGGTTCCATACATGCGAACGGCAGTATAGCCCTCGTCAGAGCTGTATTTCAGCTGATAGGTCTGTACGGCCATCGCACCGTCCTCACCAATGATGCCGATGGTAAGATTGATCGCCTTGGTGGAGGAATACGGAATGATCAGTTTGTAGTTTTCAATTCTGTAGTTGACGATTTTCTGGCCGTCCACAAAGACATAGTCCACCTTGTCGAATCTGCCGATGTCCACGATGATGTCCTTGGTCACAACCTTTTCGTCATCCAGCGCGTCAAGGATCTGGCGCGTGATATAGTTGTATCCGGCCTGCGTGGGATGTGTGCCGGCAAAGGTGTTGTCCATGAATTCGCCCATCAGCGCCCAGTTTTCTTCGGCGGCCTTCGGTTCCGTGTTGCTGATATCAACAAACTGCACTTTGCCTTCGTATGCATCTTCCCATTCCCTGTACTGCTTATTCATAAGGTCTGTGAAAGAGGTGAAAAGGGAACCGAGCGGCACGGGAATCTTATCGGAGATGGTGAGCTGATTGACCAGGTTGAATGAACCGACCATCAAAATCTTGGCGTCCGGATTCCACGCAAGAAGCGTATCGATCAAAAGCGGATAATAGGTCTTCCAATGTGTGTAGCCTTCCATCATCTGTGTTCCCGCGGTCGCCACAAGCTTTGCGATCGCTTCCGGGCTGCTGAGATCAAACTCTGCATTTTCCGAAAGCATGCCGCCGTTGGAGCAGATACGATAGGTACGATAAAAGACGTCGCACATGCCGATCTCGACCGTGATCAGGTCGGCTTTTTCCGCCAGATCTTTGACGCTGCCGCATTTGCCGATGCCTTTGTTGGCTTTGACATAGTCAACGGTATGTTCCGGTCTGACGCCGTCAAACGAATCATCATAACCGAAGTATTCCAGCACATCGTCATAATACGGATAGTTGAGGGCATAGTCGCTGAAACCGTCGTCCACACCCATCACGTCAAGGACCATTGCGGTCGTCAGACCCGGATAGCAAAGCGGCCAGAAGGTCGCGTCCTGATCTGTGATGTCGTCCGGCATTTTGCAGCCGACCGCTTCGGCAACCAGGGTGGTGTAGGCGCCCTGCACGTTGCGCAGATTGTACATGTCATACTGTCCGGCAGGCTTGTTGCTGCCGGTCGGGTTGCCGTTTTCGTCCAGGTACGAGCCGTCGGCGCCGCAGCCGCGGCCGATGCTGTCGCCGATGGCAAGATAGCCGCCCGCTTCGCCATACTGTGTGACTTCGGGTGCCGCAGCGCCGGCAAGCACTGCAAAGCAAGACAGCGCAAGCAGCAGTGTCAGTACCAGTGACAGGGTCTTTTTGAGTTGCTTTTTCATCATGTGTTCCTCCTTTGAGTTTTGTTGGTTGAACGGTTTATTGGTTTACGGTTTCTGTACTTTTCATCCTTTGCAGGAAGAATTCACGTTTTTCGGGGGTATCCAAAGAATGCACCGGCTTGATCTGCGCTGCGGACGCCCCGCGTTCAATACACAGCGCCGCCCAGGCGTCATGCGTTCCGGGTTCCTGATGCCGCACGATCATGCGGTCGATATAGGACTTGGCGCGCTGCGAAGGATAGCGCTTGTTGCAAACGCCCATGTAACCCTCCAGCTCATCGATGCAGGCGTCCCAATCCAGCGGCGCGTCGCTTTCCACCACCAACGCATATCGGTTGGGCACCACGCTGTCGTCGTGATAAAACAGCCAGTGGTCCACGGTGACGCCGTGCGCCTTTTCCAGCATTTCAATCGTGTTGCGGGCGTCCTCTTCGCTGAATTTTTCACCCGCGATGTTAAAGAGCTGCCCCTTGCGATAGGCAAACGAGATCAACGGGCACTTGTTGCGAAAGCCCTTGACCTCGATCACGTCCTTCAGGTGGTACCGGTACAGCCCGGCCTGGGTCGTGATGAGGATCTCATACTTTTCACCGACCTTAAGCTGATCGAGCGTCAGCGTCTTGAGGTCGGTCCCGCTTTCAAAGGTATCGGCGGGCAGGAACTCATAGAAGCAACTGTCGGTCAAAAGCTGCATATCTGTGCTTTCCAGCGCAAAGCAGGCGCCGATCAGGCCCTCTGACGCGCCGTAGATGGAAAAGTCAAACGGCACATCCCCGGCAAAGGAGCGCACATAGTCCGCCGCCGGCTTGAAGGACGCGTTCCCGATGGCGCACAAAACGGTCAGGTGCGGCCACAGGCGCCGGAACAGCGTTTCGTCAAAGCCCTGCTCAAACTGCTTGCGCAGATAGGCCGCGCGCTTCGGCATCGGTTTCACCAGCGCCGACAGCTCTTTGCGCACCTCCGGTTTCAGGTCGATGCTGTCGCTGATGACGCCGTGTTCGATGTCGTCCACGATCGTTTGCCAGTGCGTGCGCAGATAGGCAAGCTGACTGACGTTGACGCTGAAAAACACCGAAAAGATGAACGTCACATCTTCGTCCGCCAGAGCAAACCGGTAGATGTTGTAAATGTAATCGCCGTCGTGCATATCGAACAGCTTCTTTGTCGGCACGGTCAGAATATAGGGGTAAAACGTCCCGTACTCGCGCGCGCCGATCTCGGCAATGTTGCTGCACGGCATCCCGTTCGGCAGCACTTCGTTTGTTGCCGGCGACAGGAACACGCCGCGGCCGGGGTGAAACCGCTCCCCTTTTGCCTTGAGCGCCCCGGCGCCGAGCGCGAGCGCCCGCGTCCAGGTGTATTTCACATAGGCTTTCAGCGACGCGTCGGTGGCGGGAATGTATTTCGGCACGCCGGAAGACCCGGACGTCCGCGAAAAACCGAGGATCTTTGACGCGGTCAGCACGTTCGGTTCGCCCTGCTTGACCCGCTCCATATACGGCGCATAGTCGTCATAATCAGACGCCGGCACCAATCGACGAAAATCGTCAAAGGTTTTGATCTGATCGAAATGATACCGTTTTCCGAATTCTGTGCAGCGGTTCTTTTGAATGATCTTTTTCAGCAGCGCGGCGTTTTCTTTCATCGGCGCGTGCGACGCCTTTTCCAGATGGCGCAGGCTGGCGTTGCCCTTGCGCACCATCAGCCGCATGGCAAGGCGGGAAATAAATTTATGGTTCATGATCTATTGACTTCGCCTCTTCTTCTGTAACAATATGCGATTGACAACCATAATCTTGAATCTATTATAGCACATCTTTTTTTATTTTTCAACCGGCTTTTCGTTCAAATTTCTCAGACTTCCATTGACCATCTTGCCAAAACGCCGCAGCTGCGCACCAGCAGCCGTGCAAAAAACGATTGACAAGCGCGGCTGTGTCCGTTAAAATGACAGCGTATGCTTTTTGCGGTCAGTTCGGAACCATCCTGAAGAAACAAAACAAAGGAGCACCTGATATGAAGCAAAACAAAAAGATTCTCTTTCTTACGCAGGCGGCCGTCATCGCCGCGCTGTATGCCGCGCTCACCGTGGGGCAGGACATGCTGCTGCCCGGCACCACATCCATGGCCGTCCAGTTCCGCGTCAGCGAGGCGCTGACCCTGCTGGCCTGCCTGACAAGCGCCGCGATCCCGGGGCTGACCGTCGGCTGCTTTTTGGCCAACCTGATCAATCTCGGCTGGCTGCCGACCGACATCGTTTTCGGCACCGTCGCCACGCTGCTGGCTGCCATCACGATGTATCTGCTGCGCAAGGCGCTGCTGTGGAAGCTGCCGCTGTCCGCCGCGCTGATGCCGGCGCTTTTCAACGGGCTCATCATCGGCGCCCAGATCGAGGCCTTTGCTGTGGATGGACCGTTCCGGTTCAAAAGCTTTGCGGTCACCGCCGGCTGCGTCGCCCTGGGCGAGCTGGCCGTCTGCTTCACATTGGGATTGTTGCTGTATAAGGCTTTGGACCGCCCGCAGTTCAAAAAGTGGCTGCGCTGACAAACATAAAATCACTGCCGAACCCCTGTTGTGGACGTTCGGCAGTTTTTCTTTCGGTTTCAATTACGCTTCGGCGGCTTCGCGCTTTTCGCGGTTTTCCCTCACGGTCTTGGTGATGTCGTCCATGAAGGCGCCGTGCAGCTTGAACTTTGTTGCAAAGATCAGCAGCGAGATCACAAACAGCACCGGCGGAATGACACACAGCATCAGCGTGATGCCGGTCTTGGCGGCGGCGGAGTTGTTCATGTGCAAATCGCCGTCATACTTGGTCAGGCCGAGCGTGGCAAACAGAATGATCGTCTGCAGCGTATAAGCCATCTTCTGCAAAAAGCCCTTCATCGAGAAGGTGATGGATTCGGCGCGGAAGCCCATCTTGACCTCACCGTAATCCACAATGTCTGCAAGGAACACCGTCTGTGCAATGAACATGGACGAAATACCGATGGCGCCGACCACATAAAAGATGTCCATCACAAGCATCTGGTTTGCAAATGCGCTGACCGCCATGCCCGTGTAACCAATGGCGGCAACGCCCAGCGAGATCATATAGGCGATCCGCTTGGAGAAGAACTTGGTCAGGATCGGCAACAGCAGCATACCGACCACGGAACCGACGGCCGAGCAGGTGTTGAACGTGGACTGTTCATTCGGGTTGCCGCGGACCACGTCAAAGTAATAGGTTGCAACACCGCTGGTCAGGTACCACCCGGCGTTGGAGATCATTGCAAACAGCATAAAGACCAAAAGCTGATCGTTGCGCGTGATGATGGAAATGCTCTTTTTCAGCGAGAATTTTTCACCCGGCGCTGTGGAAACACGCTCTTTTGTGGTGCCGACACAGATGAGTGCAAACAGAATCAGGAACACGGCACAGACGATCGCCGCCGCCATAAAGCTACGCTCGTCATGCACGGCAACCTCCCTGCCTTTTTCTTTGTCAAACTTGGTGGTCATGCTGAACGCTGTCATCAGCAGCGGCGCACCGATGGATACGATGCCCTGACCCAAACCGGAGAACGCACGCGCCACGGTGGAAATCAGGTTGCGCTCCTGCGGGTCGCTGGTGAACGACGGGACCATGGACCAGTACGGGATATCTGCCAGCGTGTTTGTCATGCCCCACAGGATATAGGTCACGACCACATAGGCGGCCAGGCCGATGCCCGACAGGTGGAACGGATTGGTGAACAGGAACACAAGAACAATCGCGTTCAGGCACGCGCCGGTCAGAATCCACGGGCGATATTTGCCCATTTTGGTGTGGGTGTTGTCCACGATGGTACCCATCATCGGGTCGTTGACGCCGTCCCAGATGCGGGCGATTGGCGTCAGAATCAGCAAAAAGCTGGCCTTCATGCCGAGCACATCCGTCAGATACTTTGCCAGGAAGGAATAGAACATGCCATAGCTCAGATCGAGGCCGATGGCCCCGACGCCGTAGCCGAGCTTGCTCTTGATAAACTTCAGTGAATTCATGGTCAGCACTCCTTTCGGTACCTCGCGGCACCGTTATACTTGTTGAAAGTCGCTGGCATTCAGCGTCCGGATCGCCGTTTCGCTCACCGCGCCGCAGGCGGTCAGCACATACGTCTGCGTACGAAACACCGTGAACTGTGCGCTTTCAAACGAAAACGCGTCCGCGTTCAGATGCGGCGAAAAATCCAGCGCGGTCAGGTCGTCGACGATCCCCGTGCCGCAGAGCTTCAGCCAGCTTTCCTTCATGGTCCAGAACGTGGTGAACGCGAGCGCCGGATCATTTGCGGCCGAAAGCGCGGCCCGCTCGTTGGGACAAAGCACCCGCCGCACCAGCGCGTCAGAGGGCGTTTTCAGCGTCTGCACGTCAACGCCGACCGGCGCATCCGCCACGGCCAGGCAGACCGTGTCGCCGCTGTGACTGAGATTGAAATGAAACGTGTCGTCATAGAACGGCTTTCCGTGCGCCGAAAAACGCAGCGGCGCGTGCGCCGAACACCCCATCCGTTCCCGGACCAGAGCAACCATCGACCAGCCGAGCAGCGTTTGCTCTTTGGTCTGACGGTGGCGGATCAACGCGACCGACGCCTGCTTTTCCTTGGGCAACGCCTTGACCGCGGCTTCAAAAAACGCGGGCGAAAAACCGGAACAGCGGGCCAGATAGATCATCGTTTTCCCATCTGCAGGCAATAGGCCCGCAGGGTGTTCTTCATCAGAACGGCGATCGTCATGGGGCCGCAGCCGCCCGGCACCGGCGTGATATAAGAGACCTTGTCCTTCACGGCGTCAAAGTCCACGTCGCCGTAAAGCTTGTTGTCTTCGCCGCGGGTGATGCCGACGTCCAGAATGACGGCGCCCGCCTTGATCATATCGGCAGAGAAAAAGTGCTTTTTTCCGACGGAAGCGACCAGAATATCCGCCTGCTGCGTGATGGCGGCCAGGTCTTTGGTTTTGGAATGGCAGACCGTCACGGTCGCGTCGCGCTCCAGCATCAGCGCCGCCATCGGCTTGCCAACGATGTTCGACCGACCCACGATGACGCAGTGCTTGCCGGTCGGATCGATGCCGTAAGCGTCCAGCAGCTCGATCATTCCCGCCGGGGTGCAGGGCTCAAAGGTCTTGTCGCCCGTCCACAGGCGGCCGACGTTCAGGCTGTTGAAGCAGTCCACGTCTTTGAGCGGCGCAATGCGGGCGATCACAGCGATCTCGTCGATCTGCGGCGGCAGCGGAAGCTGGCACAGGATGCCGTTGACGTCGGCGTCTGCGTTGAGCTGGTCGATCAGCGACAGCAGCTCATGCTGTGTCGCGTCCTGCGGCAGCGCATACTCCACAGAATGAATGCCGGACACCTCGCAGGCTTTTTTCTTATTGTTGACATAAACACGCGAGGCCGGGTCGTCACCGACGATGATGACCGCAAGGCACGGGTTGTATCCGTTCGCTTCGATCGTTTGTCTGACGCGTTCCTTTACTGCGGCCGAAACCGCTTTGCCGTCAATCAAGGTTGCCATGGGATTCCTCCTGTGCTATGTCTTCCGCATTGACCTCTTTGTTTTCACGTACCGGTTCAGACGGTGCGCTTTCACCGCGGCGGCGGGCTTTTTTTGCCGCGCGTTTTGCATCGCGGGCGTCCCACACGGCCTGCTCTTTTTCACTCATCTGCGGAAAATAATCGATGCCCTCGATGGGCTTCGGATGCTTTTTATAACGGATGGTCAGCGCGATGACCAGCACCAGACAGATCAGGCACAGCGCGCCGGACAGCACCTGAGACACGCGGATCGACGTTTGCCCGATGTACAGGCTGTCGGTGCGCAGGCCCTCGATGATCATGCGGCCAAAGCCGTACCACACGCCGTAGCAAAGGAAGAGCTGCCCGCTGAAGCGGCGCTGTTTTTTCAGGATGAAGTACAGCAGCGTAAAGCCGAGAAAACACCACACAGATTCATAAAAGAACGTGGGATGGACCCAGAGGTCATTTTCTGCAATGTGGGCCGGGATGTTGGCGACGCCTTCCATACCATAGGTTTTGGGGTCGCGGGCGATCTCTTCCATGATCTTTTCGCTCATCATGCCCCAGTGCCGGCCGGTGATGGTACCGAACGCCTCCTGATTGACAAAGTTTCCCCAGCGGCCGATACCCTGACCGATCAAAAGGCTCATGCCGACCATATCGAGCAGGTTCAGAAAATTGAGTTTTTCAACCTTACATACGATGTAGGCCGCAAGAATGCCGGCGATGATGCCGCCGTAGATGGCAAGCCCGCCCTCCCAGATGCGGGGAATCTCGTTCAGGTGGTCCTTGAAATAACTCCATTGAAAGATGACATAGTATGCCCGGGCGCCGATGATCCCGGCGATGGTGCCGTAAAGCAGCACGTCGACCATCTTATCCAGATTGATCTTCCACGTATAGGCGATGCGCCCGCCGAACAGCGCCGCAAGCAGCAGCCCGAAGGCGATGATCACGCCGTACCAGCGCACGCTGGCAAACCCGAGATTCAGCGTATCATTTACATGGAATTCTTTGGCAATGCCGGCAAAACGCACGGCAACAGCAGCAGCCATAGGAGGTCCTCCTTAAGGTAAATATTGCGCCAGGGCGATCATCACCGGCATCGTAAAGACCGAAAACAGACTGACCAGCGCCACGATCTGCGACGCCTTCCCGGCGTTTTTGTGGAATTTGGATGCAAACATGAAGGTGTTGTTCCCGGACGGCACACAGGCCGTGATCGCACAGGCGACCAGCAACGGCCCGCTGATGCCGATCAGCCGATAGCCGAAAATGCAGACCAGCGGCAGCACGATCAGCTTGAGCAGCACCACCAGATAGATTTTCTTTTCCAGAAACATGGTGAGCAGATTGGTGTTGGCAAGATAGGTCCCGAAAATGATCATCGCCACCGGGGCGTTCAGCCCGGCAATCAGGCTGATCGGCTCGGTGACCAGGACCGGCAGGCGCACCTTCAGCAAAAACAGCGGCAGCCCGATCAGCACCGAGATCACGCCGGGGTTTGCGATCAGACGCACAAAATTGAGATGGTATTCCTTGCCGCCCATGACTTTGAAGCCGTGGATAAAGGTGATGACATTGAACGCGATCAGCCCGCCCGTGCAATACAGCACGCCCTCGTTGCCGATGACCGCCTGCGCCAGCGGCAGACCCATGAAGCCCACGTTGCCGTAGATCGACGCGTATTTGAACACGGGGTTCTGCGGGTCCTTGCCGTGAAAAAACGGCAGGTCCATCGCGATCGCCAGAAAATGCGTCAGAAACATCAGCCCCAGCGCCAGAAAAAACTTCCGGATCAGGTCCGGCGACGCCTCCATATTCAAAAAGGCGTTGATGATCATGCACGGCGTCACGATATACAGCAGCAGGTCGATCGTCAGCTTTGACGCCTGCTCGGTAAACAGCCCGACTTTGTCACAGACAAAACCGACGAACACAAGGATATAAAGGATGCCGACCTGGATCGCGGCCGTTTTCATATAGTCAAGGAATACCAGCAAACCGTTTCACTTCCGATGCAAGAGAGAATCAAATACGGGTCAGTCGTCCTTTGTTTCTTCGCCGGCCGCGGGGACCGTTTCCACCTCCTGCGGCTGGCGCAGCAGCACAAACAGCAGCACAAACACAAATACACAGAACACACAGTCCGCCGGGCGCACGGGATAGTCGGCGTTCACAGCGCTGCGCGACACGCAAAGCACAATGATGCGCGACAGGCTGAGCATTCCGGCGACCATGGCCGCCGCCGCACCGAAGCCGAATACGCGCCATTCAAACCCGACGCGATAGACATTGGAATTGAGCTGGGCAAAATACAGGAAAAACAGCGTCATAAAGCCCATCATGATCAGTTCAAAGAACAGGTCCGACACGCGCGAAAAGCTGATCTTGATCAGGAAATGGTGAACCAGCCGCGACGCTGCCCACAGCATGGGCGAAAGCGCCAGCAGACGGATGCCGTTGTTTTGCAGCAGGCGCTCCATCTCTTTGCCGAAATAGGACGCCGCCAGCAGCAACAGATAGACCGCCGCCAGGGCCGCAAAGACCGCTTCGCCGATCAACGCAAATTTGCCCGTGGCAAACATGCTGCTGCCGTCCTCGACCGTCACCTGTCCCAGCGACCGGATCTGACGGATCGCCTGCACGCAGTCCGCAACCAGCCCGGCGCTCATCAAAACGGCAGCGCCGGCCAGCACCTTGCTTTGCATGCGGTCCGGCGAGCGGGAGCCGGCGTCTTTGGAAAGATATGACACGATCAGCCAAAGCACGCCGAGCACGGGAATCGCGTATAAAAACACGCGCTGAAATACGCCGTTATTCAAAAAGAATCCGGTGGATGCATCGATCTGATGCAGCATCTGATAGGTCCGCACGCCGCCGGCGGCAGCGGTCAGACCCAGCATGGCAAACAACAGCGGTTTCATCCGCAGGGATGCCTGACTTGATTTGATACTCATGACTGTCCCTCCCTGGTATAAATGCGCTCTTCCGACGGAATATAGCCGAGCATGCTGGTGGAATAATTGTTGATGCGTTCGCTGAGCGGAACATACCGCTTCGGCAGCGCAACGCTTTTGTATGCCGGGCGGATGATGCGGTTCCCGGTCAGCAGCTCTTCAATGCGGTGCGCCGACCAGCCGGCGATGCGCGCCGCCGCAAACAAAGGTGTAAAGAGGTCCTGCGGAATGCCGAGAATCTTATAGACGATGCCGGAAAACAGGTCCACATTGGCGCAAAGGGGTTTGTTGTTCCCGGTCACGCGGTGAAAGACCTCCGGCGTCAGGCGCTCAACGGCGCAGGCCAGACGAAACTCTGCGGCAAACTCGCTGCGCGCGGCAAACTGCGCCGCCTTCTGCTTCAGAATCTGTGCGCGCGGGTCAGAGAGCGTATAGACCGCGTGGCCCATGCCGTAGACCAGGCCGCTGCCGTCCCCCGCCTCTTTGCGGATGATCTTTTCAAGATACGCCGTCACCTGATCATCGTCATCCACGTTTTCAATGTGTTCCATCATATCCTTCAGCATCTGACAGACCTTGAGGTTGGCGCCGCCGTGCCGCGTCCCCTTCAGCGCGCCGATGGCCGCCGCATAGGCGGAATAGGAATCGGTTCCGCTGGACGTCAGCACCCGGCAGGTGAAGGTGGAATTGTTGCCGCCGCCATGCTCCGCGTGCAGGATCATACAAAGATCGAGCAGCTTCGCCTCGTCGTCCGTGTAGTGCCGGTCGGCGCGGATGCAGCGCAGGATCGTCTCCGCCGTGGAAAGCTCCGGCTTTTCCGGGTGGATATACATGCTTTTTCCATAGTATTTGTGGCGCTTGACCTGATAGGCATAGCTCGCGATCATCGGCATCTGCGCCAGAATCTGGATGCTTTGGCGCAGCACGTTTTCCAGGCTGATGTCATCCGCCAGTTCATCGGCAGAATACAGCACCAGCACGCAGCGTGCGATCTTGTTCATCACGTCTTTGGAGGCGTTTTTCATCATCACGTCTTCAATGAAATCTTCCGGCAGCGACCGGCAGATGCCGATCACCTTGCGGAACTGATCCAATTGCTCATAGGAAGGCAGCGACCCGAAGATCAGCAGATAGGCAACCTCTTCAAAGCCGAAGCGGTTTTCGGCCTCGCAGCCGGCAATGATGTCATGAATATTGATGCCGCGATATTTCAGCACGCCCTCTTTCGGCACGCGCTCACCGTCGTCGATGTAGTAGCCCTCGACGCTGCAGACCTTGGTCAGGCCCGCCATGACGCCGGTGCCGTCCGGGTTGCGCAGACCGCGCTTGACGCCGTATTTCCAGAAATCGTCCGGATTGATCTGGCTTTTGCGCTCGATCCGGCTGCAAAGATACTCCATGACCTCCGGCGAGATCGGGTTATAGTTTTCATGGTTCATTGTGTGTGCTCCTTCGTTTTGGTTTTCATGCGGCGTCCGATTCCGACGGTGCTTCTGACACGTCGGTGTCGCTCACGGCTTCGGTCGGTTCGTCAGTCGACGAAGTATCCGCGGTACCTTCCGCTTTCGACGGCGTTTCGGTCGGTGTGGCCGGGGCTTCATACGGCTGCGCAAGCAGCGTCTGCATTTCTTCGCCTGTCATAAAGATGATGTTGCAGTCACGCAGAATGTCTTCGCTGACGTCTGAAGCAAAGAGCTTTTGCTCATTGATCTGATTTGCCGCTTCTTCATAATCCAGGTTCAGCTTTTCCGCAGAGATCTGCGCGTCGCAGATGAACGCCGCGATCAGGTCGCCGGATGTGTCTATGCCCGCAACAAAACAGGTCGGCACGGGGTCGATTTTGACGGTCAGGCCGGCGTCTTCGCTCGCTTTGGTCAAAGATACCGTGCCGTTGCTGATCACGCCGACCGGCTGCACATCGTCTGTCACGGCGCTTGCCGGGCAGGCGGCAATGTCTGCCTCGCCGCTTGAAAGCAATGTTTGTGCTTCTTCAAAGCTCTCTGCGATCTTGATTTCATAGCGTTCGTTGTCAAACAACTGCCACAGGCCGATCGCGGACGCGTCACGCAGCACGGCAACCTTGATCACGCCGTTGGTCTGCGTGTCGTACGGAACGGTTTCAAGGTCGGCCGGGGGGCTGTTTTTGCTTTTGCCGCAGGCAGCCAGCGCAAAAATAAGCGCCACACAAAGCACCAGCGCGAGGATGCGTTTCGTTTGTTTCATAAAATGATCTCCCTTCGGAAAGAAATTACTGAATAAATGACAGCAGCGCCGCCTTGTCGACCAGACGCACGCTGCGCCCGTCACGCTGCACGGCCCCGCCGGCGGCCAGCCGGTCAAACGCGCGATACAGCGACGCGCGCCCGATGTCGAGCGACACGGCAAGCTGACTCATGGAACGGTCCATCTCATAGGTCTTGTAATCCTCAAAGCAGCCGCACAGATAATTCGCAAGCCGGCTTTCGGCCGAGCCGCCGGTAAAATTATCAATGCACTTGTTGAGAAAGGCGATGTGTTGTGAAAGATACCGGATGAACCCGACGGCAAAGTTGCCGTCCGCCTGCATCAGTTTGGTCACCGCAGCTTTGGAAAAGAACAGGACGCGCGTATCGCGGAGCGCAACGATTTCGCTGGAATACGCAGTGCCGCCGATAAACAGCACAGAGCAGCCGAAGACGTCGCCCTCTTTCAGGCGGTTGACGATGATGCCGGTCTCTTTCTTTGCCACCTGGGCGCCGCCGCGCAGCAAAAAGCCGATTTCGCTGCCCTGTTTCTGGGTGGGAAAGATCACATCGCCGCGGCGAAAATCGGCAACGACCGGCGCCTCCGTTTCCAAAACGGCAGAAAGCGCGTCGCCGTTGACGGATGAAAACAGCTCATTCATTTGCAATCGTTCCAACACACGCGGCTGCAATGCCATGCGGCTCCCTCCCATTCTGTCATTTGTCTCATTTGAAACAGGAAGATTGTACCATAGCGGCGGCGGTTTGTCAAGCGATCGGGGCACTCTTTTCAACGGTTTTTCACCGGTTGACAATCTTTTTTGAATGCGGTAAAATAAAGGCAGTACATGAAATGAGGTGCGCTTATGACCGGCCGCTATACCACCCTGCTGTTTGATGCAGACGACACGCTGTTTGACTTTCAAAAAGCCGAACGCACGGCGCTTTCCCGCGTCCTGACAAACCATCACCTTCCGGCCACCGACGACATTCTGACGCGCTACAACGCAATCAACGCCGCGCTGTGGCGCGAATTTGAACAGAACCACATCACAAAAGAGGACATCAAAAACGAGCGGTACCGCCGCCTGTTTGACGAATTCGGCATCACGCCGCCGGTGCCGCCGCGCACGATCAATGACCGCTATCTGGAACAGCTCGGTGCCTGCGGCTTCACGCTGCCCGGGGCGGACGCCCTCTGCCGCACGCTGAAAGATGCCGGCTACGACATGTACATCGTCACGAACGGCGTGTCTGCCACGCAAAAAAGCCGCCTTGAAAACAGCGGCTTGAAACCGTATTTCGACGAAATGTTCGTCTCGGAGGACCTCGGGGCGCAAAAGCCGCTGCCCGCTTTTTTTGACGCCGTGCTGTCGCGTATCCCGGAACAGGACCGGCGGCGCGTGCTTGTCATCGGCGACACGCTCGGCTCCGACATCCAGGGCGCTGTCAACGCCGGGCTGGACTGCGTGTGGTACAACCCGACCGGCAAAATCAAAGAGCGAAGCCTTCCCGTTACGAAAGAGGTCCGTTCATTCCGGGAGATCGCGCAGTTTCTCGGGTGTACCCTCCCCCGCGCCGACGCGGCCGGCGTACCCGAAACGAAACAAAATAGTTAGCACATGCTTACTTTTTGGCGCAGCGCTTGATTTTCCGCGCCGTTTTCGGTACAATAGAGAAAATCAAAATCAAGGAGGATATATCCATGAAAAAGTATTATTGCCCCGTCTGCGGTTATGAAAGCGACGAGCCGATCGAAAATTGCCCGATCTGCGGCGCCAAGATGAAAGAGCGTGAAGAAGAGGCGCAGAACTGGGCCGCCGAGCACATCGTCGGCGTTGCCAAAGACGTGGACCCTGAGATCCTTGAGGGCCTGCGCGCCAACTTCAACGGCGAATGCAGCGAGGTCGGCATGTATCTTGCGATGGCGCGCGTCGCTTTCCGCGAGGGCTATCCGGAGATCGGCCTGTACTGGGAAAAGGCCGCCTATGAAGAGGCGGAGCACGCCGCGAAGTTTGCGGAGCTGCTGGGCGAAGTGATCACCGACAGCACCAAGAAAAACCTTGAGATGCGCGTGGCCGCAGAGTTCGGCGCCACCGCCGGCAAGACCGAGCTTGCGAAAAAGGCGAAGGCACTGGGCCTTGACGCCATCCACGACACGGTCCACGAGATGGCCCGCGACGAAGCCAGACACGGCAAAGCCTTCAAGGGCCTGCTGGAGCGGTACTTCGGCTAAGAGCAAAAACCCCAACAAATGCAGTGCTGACGCGGGTCGGCACTGTTTTTTTGTGTCGTTCCTCCCCTTTCCGCGTTTTTGGTTTTTGGGTGTTTTTCTCTATTTTATTGTGTACCAAATGTTGTACTTTTCTACATCTGAAGCATCGTTTTTCCATCAAAATTGTACTTTACATCAATTGTACTTTTTGGCAAGTCAATTATATGCGAAAAACCCGCATAAAACAAGGACTTTTTAAGGCAACACCGCACAATTCGGGCGTGCGGATTGCGCAGCAGATTTTTTCGTCAGATTGCATAGATTTGACGCAGGCAACCTGTCGGTTGGCAAGGAAAAGCTGTGCAATATGACGGAACAAAGATCAAGCAAGGCGTGTGGCCGCATTTGTGCGGTGTTGCCTTAACATCTTCGATTCATTTTTTCAAGGTTTTTCTTCAAATTTGATACATCTTTGATTCAAGTTTCATGAGGGCTGAATATGCTCTCATTGCTTTTAACGTTTATCTTCTGCCGAACAGGTGCGCCCAGAAGTAAAGGATCATATGGAAAAACCCGACCATTCTGCCCCAAAAGCCGGTGTGCGGTTTTCCGCACCACTTGCAGAGATTGCTGCTCTGCGGCCGAACGGGCTGCGACGGTGTTTCCGCAGCGGCTTTCAGTTCGGTGTAACGGGCTTCCGCTGCGGTGAGCGTTTCGTAGTTCGTAACCAGTGCCTTCTGCGTGTCGGTCAGGCCGTCATAAGCGCCCCTTGCTTCGGCGATCTTTGCTTCACATACATCCGTGTATTCCACCGTACCGATGGCGTCGATCTTTGCAATGACCGCGTCGGCTGCGGTCTGATCG